>NZ_JAVIWJ010000002.1 GCF_034314105.1 Pseudomonas sp. AB6 | reverse complement strand
TAAAGTGAGCAGCCCGGAGAACGGCGGTCGTGATGCGGCGTTGTTGCTTACATGCTTTGGCACCGGAATGACCGTGACGGAGATTTGCCGCCTGCGCGTAAGCGATTACCTCACCGAATCAGGCGCTGTGCTGATCGACTCCCAGGTGCGTGCAGAAATCGCCTACAACCATCGTTCTAGGCCGTTGTGCTGGACCAGCAAGAAGTTGACCAATGCCATAGACGCGCACCTTGCAGAACGCCTTACACGCGGTCATGGGGTTTCAACCAGGGTGATGGCTTTTCGTGGTCTTGATCCTGAGTCGCCGTTGTTCGTGTCCGGTCGCACTGGTGAAGGGTTGAAAATCAGCGCGCAACGGCGAGACGGAAAAACGTACTACAGCGCGAACCAACTCAGCCGACTCTATACACGCCTCTTCGGTATGGCGGGGATCGAGGGGGCCAGCGCGCAGTCTGGACGCCGCACGCTTGCGGTCAAGCTCAAGCGCAGAGGCATCGACTTGCGGCACATCAGCGAGATATTGGGCATCGAGAGTCTGGAAGCGGTTAAGAAGCTCTGCGCGGGCGATCCAGCTCGTTTAGGCGACATAGTTCGGAGAATCATTTGATGGGTGTTTATGACTTGGTTCCGGGTAACGTCCCTGCCGAGCAATTTGACTTGCTGCTGGCTGGCACTGACATACGAGGGCCGAAGGTTCGTGAAGCTCTGCGGCAGCATCTTGTAGACGGTTTTACGCCAAAGGAAGCGTGCGAACAGACGGGGGCCAATCGGGGGCAGTTCTCTCTGCGTTTAAAGGCCATTCAGGACGAAAATGGCAGGGTCGTTACCTTGTTAAAATTTTACGCTATACCGTAAATATCTCTATACAAATTATACGCTATACCGTAAAATAACCTCATTGAAGCGAATCACTGAGGAATGATTATGACCACCGCTACCAAGGCACAGCTTGACCGGATCTATCGCAACACGCACAGCGACTACAAGGGTGTTTTTTCGGATGGTGTTCGCATGATTATGGTTTGCCGTGGTGCGACATGCCTTGTGCCATTGGAAGAGCTGACTGCCGAAGAAGTTATCAAGCGCCTGCCAAAGTCGAAGAAGTGAGGAAATCGCGGCGGATCTACCGCCCAGGTACACCCCAAGCCCAGCCGTCAAACCGCTGGGCCAAGTCAGTAGAAGGACGCCCATTCGCGTCCGCGCAAACAAGGACAAGTCATGAATCTTGAGCAACTGCATCAGTATCTTGGCGAACTGATCGAGGCAGGCACCGAACGTAAGTTGCCGGTCCTCCTGCCTGGGGCACACGACGAGGATCAGCCGCAGGAGTTAACTGAGGCGATGCTGATCAACGGGCTCTATCACGCCGATCCTGCCCCTTTGATGGTTGGTTTTCACCAGCGCACAGGTGCTGGTCTGTTGCTTAGTGGTCTGACGTTCGACATGGATACTCTCAAGGACTCACATGCTCCCGCGTGGCCGCCCGTTGAGCCGCCTGTGCCAGAACGCAGCTGAGTAGGAAAACCATGCTCATCCATTTGATACCCAATATCCTAGCGGACCGAACCAACGTGCCGTGTTCGCTTGTTGACCTGACCTGTAGCGAGTTGGGTTTGAATTTAACTGGCGGGAAAGAGCTGACGGCGCGGCGTCCCTACCCAAACAAAAACTATCTGGTGGCTTGCCGCAAGGTCGGGCAAAAGGCGGTGAATGGGTTCCTTGTCGAGACACAAGGCCCAGTGCGGGAATTCACTGTTGTAACGCGCTGGGCGGTCGCTGCGAGCCACATAGCAACACATAGTGTGCGTTACATCCTAGCTGATGCGGAGTTCGATACCGTCACGGAACAAATGATGCAGTGGGGGGCAACGCATCCCAGCCAGGGCGACTACAAATCACGTTATCCCACCGGTTGTACTTACGGCAGCCCTTTGGAGTCGCAACCGAGAATGGAAGCGTTCAAGCGGATTAAGCGAGTCGGGGAGTTCACAGACCAGCTCGACAAGCACGGTGCTGTGATTGAGCGATCCGAGGTGTTCCGTCTACCAACTCTGGAGCGTGAGCGGTTGACCAGAAGCCTTTTTGGCGACCGTATGCCGTCTATTGAAAACGCCTTTATGACTACATCCAACGGTTAACGGAAAACGCTCATGACCCGTAAGAAGCGTATAGCCCCTTGGATTGATCGCCGCTGCTGTGATTGGGACACGTTCCTAACCGGGCTGATGGGCGCAGCTCATCGTCTGGAGTTTCCGTTGATTCTGGTCAACTGGTGCGAGGCGCGCAGCCACTGGCGCCGTTATAGCTGCACTGGGGCCGATGTGATCAAGATGCAGCGAGGTCGTGAAATGAATGCCGCGCTTTACAACGGGTACGGCGAGCCACCGGGAAGCGATGGCAACAAAGGCGATAATGGCGGCGGTAATGGGCCTGTGAAGCCAATCAGACCGGCACCGATCAAGCCACCCGCTTTGGCGTAACTGTTCCGGGAAAAGACGCGATGAAAATCAAAGTAGAAGTAACGCAAGAGGATCTGGACGGCATGCTGTGCGACTCGCTGGACGAGTTCAAAGAGCAGATCCGGCACCAGTTGGATAACGGCGTTGTTGATGACGATGGCGGTGCAGGCTCTGACTGGATGGCTGACTACCAACTGGAAATCGTGAAGGTCTAGGAATTGTAATGGGAATGTTTGACGAGGTGAATTTCAGCTACAAGATGCCTGACGGGTTTGAACCTATTGGTTGTTACCAGACAAAAGACCTCGATTGTCTGATGGATATCTACACGGTATCGAAGGCCGGACGTTTGGTCAGAGACACGGTTTTTGAACAGGTTGAGCGTCCACTGGGTGACATGAATTTTTCGGGCCAGCTCAACGTGTATGCCACTTCTTTTCCAACCCGCCAGTGGCATGAATATGAGCTGGAATTTGTTGAGGGGACGCTTGTAGCCATCCGCTGCAAATCTCAACCAGGTCGGCTAATTTTCGACCCTGACCAATACAGCGACGATGAGTAGGAAAACGCCATGAGGCTGACGAAGAAACAGCGCATCGAGCTTCACGCGAAATTCGCGGGCCGCTGCGCGTATTGCGGGTGCGAGCTGGGCGACCGTTGGCACGCTGACCACTTTGAGCCGGTCATTCGTTTGGCTGATCAGCGCGTAGCCGAGCAACCAGCGAATCACGCCATTGGCAACATGATGCCCGCCTGTGCTCCCTGCAACATCAGCAAGGGCCGTCAGACGCTTGAGGGGTGGCGTCAGTGGCTGGCCGGACACATCAACAGCCTGAACAGCTACACCCCGATCTACCGCATTGCCAAGGCTTACGGGCTGATTGTCGAGACGGGAAAGCCGGTGGTGTTCCACTTCGAAACCGTGGGTGGGCTGACCCACGGCCAACCGTAGGAAAACCATGCTCATCCATTTGATACCCAATATCCTAGCGGACCGAACCAACGTGCCGTGTTCGCTTGTTGACCTGACCTGTAGCGAGTTGGGTTTGAATTTAACTGGCGGGAAAGAGCT
Organism: Pseudomonas sp. AB6; assembly: GCF_034314105.1. Classification (NCBI taxonomy): domain Bacteria; kingdom Pseudomonadati; phylum Pseudomonadota; class Gammaproteobacteria; order Pseudomonadales; family Pseudomonadaceae; genus Pseudomonas; species Pseudomonas sp. AB6. The sequence goes on along the minus strand of NZ_JAVIWJ010000002.1, from coordinate 69,994 downwards.
GACGGCACGGCGTCCTTACCCAAACAAAAACTATCTGGTGGCTTGCCGCAAGGTCGGGCAAAAGGCGGTGAATGGGTTCCTTGTCGAGACACAAGGCCCAGTGCGGGAATTCACTGTTGTAACGCGCTGGGCGGTCGCTGCGAGCCACATAGCAACACATAGTATGCGTTACATCCTCGCTGATGCGGAGTTCGATACCGTCACGGAACAAATGATGCAGTGGGGGGCAACGCATCCCAGCCAGGGCGACTACAAATCACGTTATCCCACCGGTTGTACTTACGGCAGCCCTTTGGAGTCGCAACCGAGAATGGAAGCGTTCAAGCGGATTAAGCGAGTCGGGGAGTTCACAGACCAGCTCGACAAGCACGGTGCTGTGATTGAGCGATCCGAGGTGTTCCGTCTACCAACTCTGGAGCGTGAGCGGTTGACCAGAAGCCTTTTTGGCGACCGCATGCCGTCTATTGAAAACGCCTTTATGACTACATCCAACGGTTAATGGAAAACGCACCAGATACATCCAAGCCCCGGCCTAACACCGGGGCCGAGCCAGTACTAAGGGGCGGTGATCGCATTCCTGTAAATAGCAAAGGACTCCGCAGTGCAGAAAAAAGTATGCGTAACACTCATGACCGTAGCTGCAACCATTCTTTCTATGTCCGTTGTGCATGCCGCTGATGTGGACTGCAACGTTGGTTATCGCACAGTCAGTTTCGAATACAAGGGCCCCGCCAAGGATGCCCAGCAGCTTGCCGGTGATCTGGCTAGCAAGGCGGTAAGCATGTCAGGAAGCGAGCCGAAAGCGTTGCTAGACGCCGCTTTTGGCAAGGGTGGCTATGAAATTCAAGCTCGGGACATGATGGTCTTTGTTCCCAATGGTGCGGCGAACATCCACGGCGATTTGAATGAAGCTTCGAAGGCGGTTGTGAGTGCGGACGGTAAAAGCACCGTGGTCCGTTACCGATCAGGCTGGAAGTTTATTTACAGTGGTTTGGCAGGGAATGGGATCAATACAGAAGTCACTGTTCAGCAATTCGCAGAGACTCCTTTAGGTACTAAGCCAGCTGGATCTACGGCAACAGCCGTATTACATACAGGCGATTATTTGGTGGGTCAATGGGGATTTGGTGCCCTGCATGGTTTCGTAACCCAACTGGCAGAGACCGACTGCAAGTAATCGGCAGCAGATAGGAAAATCGCACCAGGTACATCCAAGGCCCAACCCCCCGCTGGGCCATCATGTAAAAAGCTCACAGCGTCTTCGCCGTCGCTCCGAAGAGGGGCTAGCCCCTCCGGGCTTCGCCCTACCCCAGATCCCACAAATGCTCCCTGCGATGGTGTGTCAGTAGGAAGTCTCCGCAGTCGCTCCGAACAGGGGCCAGCCCCTGCGCCCTGCGGGCTACCCTGGCCGCTGCAAGATTGAACCTGCCGGGACCTGACGATTTGTAGTGCTGCTAGTTGTGTAACCGTTGCGAAAGGCTGGGTTGGCAGGGTTGGGGGTATCTGACTGACGCGCTCATAAAATAGGGCTTAATGCCCTAGCAAGTGTTGATATATAGGGCGCTAAGCCCTATAATAAGTCCCATGGCCGGGTGCTTCGCCCAGGTCGAAATAGGGAATCCCTCATGAGCATGTCCACCAGCGTTGCAATACCCGCCACCCTCACCGACCTGCTGCAAGCGCGCAATGATGCGCTGCGCTTGATCGCGGATGCCTGCCGTATCACTGATATGGCCAAGCAGTTGCTAGAGCAGTACGGCCCTCACCTTATGCCACGCGGCGCCCAAGCTCCCGATAGCCAGGAGCGCGTGCGTTTCGAGCTGGATTGCAGTATGTGGCGCCGTGCGCTTGACCTAACTGGCTTCAAGACACTGATGGATGCGCAGGCTGTGGCCGAATTCGAAAAGAGCCTCGGCTCCGCTGCGCCAGAGTTCACCGAGGGGAACATTCGCGCCACCTTCATCGACTTGCGCATCAATGCAGAGTCAATGTTCCGTCGCGGGGTGTTCAACGTGTTCCGCTACCTATCGGACGACTATCGGACCAATGCGGTTGAGCCGTTCCGTATCGGCCGCAAGGTGGTTATGTCGTATATGATTCGCCACTCTTATCGTCGCGGCTTGGCAATCAATCACAGCGGGGCAGACAAGCTCAACGATCTTGATCGGGTGTTCCAAGTGCTCGATAACAAGCCGTTCCAGCCACGCGCTCTTGAGTCCGCCATGAATGCGGTTTTCGAAGATGGCCCATTGTTTGAAAGCGATTACTACCGCGCAAGGGCTTTCAAGAACGGCAATCTGCATCTTGAGTTCAAACGCTTGGATTTGCTCGAAAAGGTTAATGAGCAGATCGCCGAATTCTATGCGAATGGCGCCTTGCCGGATGCGCGTGCAGCCTAACTATATAGGGCGTATAGCCCTAATTTGTGTTGCATAGTAGGGCATTATGCCCTACTATGTATCTCAAGGCCGGGCGCTTCGCTCAGGTCGTAGGAGAAAGCAATGCAAGCATTTGAACTTGAAGTAATCCAGCAGGCTTTGGCCATTCTGGATAGTCATCTGAAAACCAAAGGCGAAGCATTGCAATCGCCGGGGGCGGTCCGCTCGTATCTGCGCCTTCAGTTGGAGCAGGAGCAGTGCGAAGTTTTCGCGGCGCTGTTCCTCGACACCCAGCATCGTGTTTTGCAGTTCGTGCGCATGTTCACCGGCACCATCGATCAAGCCTCTGTTTACCCGCGTGAAGTGGTTAAAACCGGCCTCGCGCTCAACGCTTCGGCGGCGATCATTTGTCATAATCACCCGAGTGGTGATTCCACGCCTTCGCACGCTGATCGTCAATTGACGGTTCGCTTGAAAGAGGCGCTGGGGTTGATAGAAATTCGCTTGCTTGATCACTTCGTCATCGGCCACGGCGAAACAACTTCCTTTGCCGAAATGGGCTGGATCTAAATTTTACGAGCCCCGAAAGGGGCTCAACCGCAAGGTGGATGCAATGGAAACCAAGGCGAGTTATAGAGAGAAGGTGGACATTCGGCCGGAATGTTTGCTCGCGCATAAAGACTGGGTTGAACCCACGGCTGATGAGGTGCGCGCCGCGCTGGAAATGGCCGGCTGGAGTGGTGAAGCCTTTTCACGCGTTATCGGTGTGGACGGTCGCACCGTGCGCCGCTGGACGCTGGGGGAAAAGCAGATCAATTATCCCGCATGGTGCGTGCTTTGTGTTCAAGCAGAGCTTGGCCCTATCTGGAGATTTTCCCCGCTTTAATCGTGCTTTGCACCACACCTGAATTGTTATAGGAATTTCAAAATGAGCGAACAGCCTAGCCTCACCATGAGTCGGGTACAGCGTTAAATCGATCTGATTACTAATGCAGAGAACACGCACACGATGCAGCGCGCTTATGACGTTGCATATGGCTATCTGTTGGCCCTGCGTGACGAGGGATTGATCGATAGCAGCGAGTTTTCCGCATTAGATGCGCAGGCCAATGAGGCCGGTAACGCATGGGTAGAGAATGGGCTTTTATCTGAAGATCTCCTTTGCCTTGCCGAGGATGGCTCTAAATGCTGGCTCGCTGATGACCAGGCTAACCGGTAGGAAATTCATCGTAATGTTCGAACGTGACGTTGACGTAAAATTACTAGTCATCGATGGCCCTTCTAAGGGGCAACGCATGGCTCAACCGGGAGAGCAGTTTACCGTTGAAGTAGCTAATGGTACGAGCAAAAACAAGGTTCGCGTTACTTACTGCTTGCGCCGCCATAGGCAGCTTGGCTTAGTTTGGGCCTCGCCAAACAACAAAAGTGTTTTAACTCTTCAAGGGTAGGAAAATCCCGAGAAACACTCCAAGCCCAGCCGTCGAACGTTGGGCTGAGCCATTAGAGAGACGCTACTTTTGCGTCCGCGAAAAGGAACGAGTGATGAGCACTGAATACGAAGAGATCGACTTTAAGGAGGTGGTGGCGGTGAGTTTTGCTGCTGGCCAAGGCGTCATTCAGCTGATGCCCAACATGACCGACGACCAGATTTTGTGGTTGATCAAAGATGCCTGCACCATGAGCAAGGGTATGGCGTTCCAGGTTATTCCACCACGGACAAACTGATCACGGAAAGGTAACACCAGGTACACCCAAAGCCCCGCCGTCAGAGCCCTTGACCACGGAATGGTTGTGCCGGTCGTGCTCCGAAGGCCCTCCAGCGGCCAACGATGAAAACAGCTAGAAAAAAGGAATTCACATGAGTTTTTCTGAACATGCACATAGCTCTGTTGGTGAACATATCGCTAATCAGGTGGCGAACGCTGTGGTTCACAGTTCGACCAATCATGTGGTCGGCGCGCTGATGCGCGGCCAAGGCTTGCTGATGATTGTGGTCATCGCCGTTGCCCTCGTTGGCGGAGTTTGGTTTTTTAAAAGCAGGGCTCGAAGCAAGAAATTCGAGGTTGAATAGGCACCCGATGCTTCTGATGGGAAAAAAGAGCATGACGACAGAAACGAATGTCAGCGAGCAGATCAAACGGGCCGAAAAACACGCCAACGAGCAGCTGAGCTATGGCGGGATTTTCCCCGGCACCGGGCCTTTCGGGAGCACGTTGGAATATCGCTACCAGGACGGCGATTTGGTAGACGAAATCGGCCAGATGCGACGCCTTGCGGATGCGCTGAACAGCCTAGCTGATGCGCTTGAATCCGAAGCCGAGTAGTTCAAGGAAAAGCATCAAGTACACCCAAGCCCCGGCCAAAAACCGGGCCCGAGTGGTTTTGAACAATAGTTTGTGACACCAAACAATAAGTCTTGACACCAGAGCGCTCTCAAAGCCACTTGTTTGAGTACCGGAGAAAAACATCTTCAACGATGTTAAAGCAGGGCTAACCGCGCAGAATTATGAGAAATGAGCTATGAATGACGCTAGTAAATTACCCCAAAATAAACATGGCGAAACTCACCTTGAAGAAGGCATGAAGCGCATTTTCACTGCTGTATCTGAATACGGACCTGAGTTGTGCCGGAGTTATGAAGGTGTATCTGAAACTGCCGTAAATATTCAGTCTGCGTTCGCAGAGTCCGGTTATAGCCTCTCCCTTGGCCAAGCTGAGGAGGTCTATGCCTTCTATTCGCATGGCAAATGGGCAAGCTGGCTTATCGGTGGCTGCCCCACACTGGACGACGCCAAAAAAATGTTGATTGAGTTCACCACCGATATTCTCGTTGGTGAAAATCACGCCGAGCTTTAAGGCCGGTGACAGCTTCGAGGATCGGAGTGTCAAAATCTATTGTTGAATATCGAGGCGCAATTGGTGGCCGTGGTTGAGGATTTTAAGAATCTATTTTAATGAGACCAAAATTGAGACTCTTGCACCGCCCTTTCTATGCGGGCAGCAGTGTCAGAATACTTTGTACGCCACCACCGAGGACGTAGAAGAGGACGCTTTCGGCCCATATGATTGAGCAGGAGAACGGCATGGAATTGGATGCACTGAACAAATACCTTGAGGCAACTCAAGACCATTTGGGCGTGGAGGATCAGCGTTATGGCGGAGGCTTCCGAGCGATTGTCGCCCATCGTTCGGCTACCGATTTTCTGTTCGGCATGCTTGACGGTGGCGACTTTGAAGCAACTGAAGCAATGGCGTTTCTCGGCGATAACCCGCTGTTCCCGTCTGCAATAGGGGCAACCCCGCAAGAAGCACTGCAAAATCTCAGTGTAAATCTTGGACTTCTTTACCAATTTGAAACCAGTACAGGCGCGTTCAAGTGGAAGGCTACGAGTCAATTTCAATTGAAGGCTCAGTACGACGCCGATCCGGGAGAGGATCGGGGCTGGTATGACGTGTCGTGGGTGGACATAGTTGGTGACCTGAAATCGAGCGCCCTCTATTACTACGAGGACTGCAAAGCCAAATGCAACGACAGCGAAAAGCGCGATTTGCATGCTTTGGTCAACTTCAAATATGAAGGCCAGTTCGCCAACCTAGTGAGTTAAGGGAAATTTGCCATGACCGCCCTAATCAAAGATCACCTGTTATGGCTCACAATTCCCTTGCTGCTTCTGTTCACCGCAGCCAAGGCCGAGGAGCCTGGTCAATATGCCGTGGCCGGATTAGGTGGTGATTCCTGTGCTTCTTTCGTGCTGTCGCTCTCAGACGACAAGCCCTCCAGCGCAGTTGTTATGGGGGGCAGGACCTACTTCACGATGGCCAATGCCTACACTCAATGGATCGCCGGCTTTGTTACTGCTGGCGGTAATGGGGCAAACCGGGTCGATGTAAACGGCATAGCTCTGTGGGTAATAAAATACTGCGAAGCCAATCCCTCGGAGATGCTTGCGATGGGGGCTGGGGCATTCATTCGCGCTCATCACCTGCTACCCAAGCCGAAATGATCGAGGACATTCAGATGAGCGCATGGGAATCGATGCCGGAACGCCCAAGCCTCGCAAACGCGGGGCTGGGTCGGTAGAAGCGTGTTGGATAGGCCGACATGCTAGTAGGAAACACACCATGAAAAAAAGCGTTATCGCGGTATCGGTACTGGCTCTGTTGTCGCTTGCTGGTTGCGCTTCCCAATCGCAGATCGAGGAGCAGAACAATCAACTTGCTGTTATCAGCGCTACCTTGAAACAGATCCAGGCGACCCAGGCTGAAGCCTTGGTCTTGCAGCAGATGCAGACCTCGGTGCAGATCGAAAGCAAGAATTTGCAAACGGTCCAGTATCAGCAGCAATTGCAGCACAAATGATTCAGGCAAGCCCGGTGCGCCGGGCCTGTCGAGAGCCGATTCGACGAGTCGGTTGCCGACAGCCACTAACACCACGGAAAAGTCGTCCAGGTACACCGCAAGCCCCGCCATCAAACGCGGGGCCGAGGACGTAGAAAGACAGCCGTTCTGAGAGGAACTCTTGCTATGCCGACAGAGCTAACCCCCGAAGATCGCCGCGCCAAAGTGCTGGCCGATCTACAAGAAGCAATCAACGACAAGGACGCCTTGCTGCGCAACCCCGAAGCGCATACCGGGCCTCTGACCGAGCAGGTCAAGGCCGCGTATCGGCAAGGCGTGATTGATGCCGACGACCAACGCGGATATCTGGAGTGGATCGACAGCGCCCAGGCGTGGGCCGTTGAAGAATTGCTAACCCGCGAACTGAATCAATAGGAAAGGTTGCTGCACCTACAAGCCCGCTCTGTGCGGGCCTTTGCAGTACCAGGGCGCGGCGTTCGCGTTCGATGATCGAGGGAATGAGCAAATGTCGTTGAACGTTTTTTGGGATAACTCCAACATCTGGCTTGTTGGGAAAAACTATTGCAGCCTCAAAGAGCCTGGCCACGAGCGTGAGTTTCGAGTTCATTTTAAGAAATTGCTGATGAATGTTGTCGACGGTCGGCAAATGGAATTTGCGTTTGTTGGGGGATCGCTACCACCGAACAATGACGTGTTATGGAGCTATTTTGACAACCTTGGAGTAAAGGTCGAGGTACAAGAACGAGGGGCTATCGGAGGCGGCGAGGTAGCGGTCGATCAAGCTATACAATACTCCATGCTGAAACGCCTGATTGACGCAGACGCACCTGGAACAATCCTGCTTTTGACGGGCGACGGCAATGGTCATTTGGATGGCGAAGGCTTCATTCCGGCACTGAAAAGAGCCGTGAAAATGGGCTGGAATATTGAGGTGGCCAGTTGGGATTTGGGCTGCAATCGGCACCTTCGTCAATACGCCGAGGAACATGGTGTGTATCGATCTTTGGAGCCTTCATACGAGCATATTACTTTCCTCGCGGGTGGTCGGAACGCTCTCTAGATAGATAGGAAAATCGCCCAAGTACACCGCAAGCCCTGCCGTCAAACGCGGGGCAAAGTAAGTAGAAGGACGCCCAACCTTGCGTCCGCAAAAAAAGATAAGGAATTCCAATGACGTCATTGAGTGAGCTGGATTTAACGATGGAAGCAGCATCGGCTTTAGCCGACGCGCTGGATTTGAATGCAAAGCCTTGCCCTACATCGCGTATCCGTTTCATTACGTGGATTCTGGGCCGTTTTGAAGACGCTGAATCTTTGCTTAAAACCGCCCAAGGCTTACCTGAACTGCCTTCTGAGCTTCGCTTGGACTATGACGCCTGGGTCACCCAGGGTTGTAAAACGCAAAGTGTCGATCTAGACAAATAGCCACGGAAAATCGCTGCACACCACCGGCCCTTGAGCGAACGGCGCCGCTGCAGCTTTTCAGTACTTCACCTTGTACGTCGGTGAATCCTCCGGCCGCTGACCCCGCCGATCGTACAGGCGCGTGGTGCTGATATTGGCATGCCCCAACCACACCTGGACCTTGGCGATATCCGCGTCATGCTCCAGGGCATTGGTCGCGGCCGTCGCCCTGAGCCCGTGCACGCCGAGGCCGTCGACCTGAATGCCCGCCGCCTTAGCCCAGTGCGCCACCACCGTGTAGATGCCGTTCGCGGTGATGCCGGCACCGGTGGTGCGGCCACGGATTGAGCGGAACAGCGGGCCATTGCCGGGCTCGCGTTGATTGTCCCGCTCTAAATACGCATGGATGCGCTCGGCCGCAACCGGGTGCAACGGCAAATAGCGGGTCTTGCCGCCCTTCCCTTTCACCTGCAGGTGTTTGATGCCTCGGCGGTCCTGCAGGTCGCCGGTCATCAAATGCGCGGCCTCTTCGCGGCGCAGTCCGTGGTACAGCAGCACCGCGAGAATCGCCCGGTCGCGTAGCCCTTTCAGCGTGTTTGCATCTGGCGCGTCGAGCAATGCCTTGGCTTGGTGGTCTCCGAGTGCTGGGGTCTTGCCTTCATTGGTTTCGATCTTGGGCCGTTTGACCCCGTGCACGGGATTACCACCGGCGACGGCATTGTTTTCCAGCAGGTGATCGAACAGGCTGGCCAGCGCCGCCAGTTTGCGTCGGATCGTGGCTCCCGCCAGGCCCCGGGTTTCCAACTGCGCGCGCCAGGCCAGGACGTGTGCCCGGGTGACGGCGCGAAATTCATCAGCGCCGGTGATCCCAACGAAACTGCAGAAGTCCGACAGGTCAATTTGATAGGCGCGGCGGGTGCGCGGGTTGTCGATATTAGCGAACCACTCCGCCGCCGCTGGAACGCTGGCCAGCTGCTGGAATTCGGCGGCGGTCAGGCGCCGCTCACTGGCGCCGGTGGTGATCAGATCGCTCATCGAATCCCCGGCCCGGCCGGGCGCCCGGGAGCTTTTTCAGATTCGACCCAGGCCCAGTATTCGCGAACCGAGCGCTCAACTTCCGATTCGGGTACCAAATGCTGCCAGCGCAGTTTTCCTTCTTCGTGGTCAGCCGTACGGATATCGCGCTTGATTTCAACGCCGGCAGCGGCAAACCGCTTGCGCGCCTTACTCCAGAAGCCCACGGCGGTTCCCATTTCATGCAGAGGTACCAAGGGCACCTGGTGATCGCACCACAGTCGCCAGAGTGTCGCCGTCGCCAGGCCACTACGCCAGTAGTCGCCCTCAATAGTCAGGTCGTAGATGTACACCCGGTCGTTGAGCGGATTGATGCTGAAATCAACCTTTCCCATGCGCTGGCCGTTGACCTCGATGCCGGCGATAAACTCGGTACCGGGAAAAGCGAAACAGCCGCGAGTGGATTCCTCCTGCTCTTTAATCAAGTGGACACCCGCAGCACTCTCATTCAGTTTTTTTGCCGCCCGTCTATGGAAAAAATCCCGCATCGGCTCAAAAAGCGACATAAGCCCTATCTTACTGAAAATTGGTGATAACGTATTTTATCACCTATTAACGAAGCTGCCGGCATTAGGCCGGCTTTTTTCGTTTAGTGACTGGAGTTGTTGACTTGTTCACGGTTTGATCAACGTTGTGTTAATCAGTACGGAGGTATCTAGGATGTTTGCCCACTCACCTAATTCTGTCACTCTGAGTTGACCAATGAAGGTCTGTTGTGAGGGGTAACCTCGGCCAGAGCAGCAGACCAAGGTGAATATGAATTGTTGGGCTGATCGAGGCGCTGCGTGACGACATGTCGACTCCCAAGGCACGTTACAGCCAACAGGGTTTAAGCTTGGGCTTCCAATACTGTTGATCGAACGGTACAGAAGTTTTCGGGACAGGCCGTTTCATAGTATATCCGTAACCCACTTAAGCCCTCCCCCCTAACGACGATACGTCACCTGTATATCGCTTACGCTAAGCGACGACCTCTCTAAGATACCTAACGATACCCCCTTGGTATCATTAGGTATCCTTCTTGCCGGATCAATAGATAGCATTAGATATCATATGATACTGACGGATATCTGTTTCGGCCGCATTCTAAGATACCTTATAGATATCTTCAGATAGCACTTGATATTTTGGGATATCTCCCTAAGATGAATATCTGTAGCTACCTTACGCTATCCTAAGATATCTGGAGTTATCCAAAAATGCCTACCATTCCATTCATCAGTCCAAAAGGTGGTGTAGGTAAAACCACTTCAGCCCTTGCTCTGTCAACACAGCTAGCTGCTAGAGGCGTCGCTGTTACAGTCATTGATGCTGACCCCAACTATCCAATAGCTAAGTGGGCAGCCGGAGGAAACTGCCCGTCTAATTTACGGGTCATCTCAGGGGTTACTGAGAACAATATTGCCAGCAAGATCCGGGAAGCGGCCATGACTGACCCGTTTGTGATAATCGATCTGGAAGGCACAGCGGCTAAAATCGTAGTTTTAGCGCTGCAGGAAGCTGACTTTGTAGTTGTACCGATGCAAGGATCATTGTTAGACGCTGAGCAGGCAGGGAGGGCGGTCTCATTGATCCATGATCAAGAGCTGGCAATGAGAAGGCACGTTCCTGGTTACAAGCTGCCATATTCAATTTTGCTAACTCGTACGCCTCCTGCGTATCAGACCCGGACCATGGCAAATCTGCGTAGGAGCCTTTCAGAGAAGCAAATACCGGTTTTCGAAACGGTGATGACCGAACGAGAGGCATTCAAAGCGATGTTTTCTTTCCAGCAGCCGCTGGAGACATTGAACCCGGCGGAAGTACCAGGCATCAATAAAGCCGTAATCAACGCGTCCGCTTTTGCCGCCGAGCTTGTTTCAAAACTGCAGCCATCCGGGGAAGTTGAATAATGACTGAGAAACCGGTTGATCCATTCGCGAATCTCAACCTAGGTAATTTCCAACCCAAAACGGAATCCCAAAGGCCAGCGGATAAAGAAGTTATCGAAAAGATATCCAAAGATAACAATTTCCCGTCGCGTGAGGCACCAGCACCAAAACCGGCTAAGCGTTCCAGATTTAACGCGAGTGAGCCGAGAACACAGTTCAACATAAAAGTGACCGAAGAATGTAAGGAGCGGTTTTATTCAATGGCTGAGCGTAGGGGAATTAAGACACTTGGCGATTTAATGGATCTTGCACTGGATGCACTTGAAGCAGCAGATCGGCTAGAGCGTAAGGGGTTGTGAGCCCCAAAGGCTCTATACGATCGTGTAATCCACGCAAAAAGCCTAGGCATAAGATTGCATCAATGACTCATAGAAAACGTTCCTGACGCGATTGTAGAGGGCCGCTAAAAGCTCAACTTCATAAAAGGTCCGCCAAACGGGCCTTTTACTTGTAAATGCAGCCCCGCCGCAAACGGGTTTTGGTATGACTACAAAAGTACATTCAGGTCCCGGGGTCTCGGTGATCCTAATGACAGTTGATACGCCACAGCTGATCCAGCCGGGTTGTGTAGCTCTGGCTCAACAGGTTACGACGCATCCCCCATTCCGGGGTGGCAGGCACGCTGGCCACGCGCAGCGTGCCTCGGCCCCACTTGCCGTTGATCGCATCGAGCACAGACATCACTTTGGTAGCTTCACCTGGTTGGGACGGAGCAAACAGGTCCTCAGTGAATTCACCTGGCTGGCACAGGCTCAGCAACATGACTTCGGCCTTGCTGTACTTGAAACCTGGGCGAAATACGCGCTCAACCGCAACTGTCGCCGCCTGGGTCAGCACACGAACGTCGTCAGTAGGGTAGGGCAGGTCTACCACTACGCCATTGGCGTACTGCGCTTCCTCGGCGTTGAACATCCCGGTGCGGATGCCGACTCGAATCTTCTTGCATAACGAATGCTGGGCGCGGAGCTTTTCAGACGCCCGCATCATGTAGGTGGCCACCGCCTCTTTGATCGCTGGCAGTTCCTGGAGGCGTCTGCCAAACGTACGACTGCAACAGATTTCCTGTTTTGGCGGATCTGGCTCATCCAGCTCCAGGCAGGAGGTGCCTGCCAATTCTCGTGAGGTTTTCTCGATGACAACGCTGAATTTCTTGCGAAGCGTCCAAGGATCGGCTTTGGCCAAATCCATGGCCGTCTTTATGCCCATTTCATCCAGGTGCGCTTTCATTCGTCGGCCCACCCCCCAAACCTCCGCTACGTCCGTATTGCGCAGCACCCAATCACGTTTGAAGGGCTCGCAGATGTCTACGACGCCGCCGGTTTGCGCCTGCAATCGCTTGGCGGTATGGTTGGCCAGCTTGGCAAGGGTCTTAGTCCGCGCGATTCCGACACCGACCGGAATCCCTGTGCTGCGCAGTACCTGATAGCGAATTTGTCGGCCCAGGGCTTCCGGTCCTGGTACGCCGCTCAGATCTGCAAACGCTTCATCAATGCTAAAAACCTCGACGGCCGGTACTAGAGATTCAATCACGCTCATGACGCGCTGGCTCATGTCGCCATACAGCGCATAGTTCGATGAGAATGCCACGATGCCCAGCTGCTGCAGTTTGTCTTTGATTTGGAAGTAGGGCTCACCCATTTTCACGAATGGCTTGGCATCGTAGCTGCGCGCAATTACGCAGCCGTCGTTGTTGGACAGCACCACCACCGGTACTTTGGCTAGGTCCGGTCGAAATACGCGCTCACAGCTGGCGTAGAAAGCATTGCAGTCGACCAGCCCAAACACCGGACGTTTAGACATGATTGCGCACGGTGCTGGTGACAATGCCCCAAATGGTCAATTCATCACCTTCAAGGATGTAGCGAGGTGGGTATTTTGGATTTTCCGAGAGCAGGATGACTTCACGGCCGCTCACGCACAGGCGCTTGCACAATGGTTCATTATTGAGCAAGGCCACCACAACATGGCCGTGTGCCGGCTCAATCGAGCGATCCACCACCGCCAAATCCCCGTCAAAAATCCCTGCGCCCTGCATGCTGTCCCCGCTGATCGAGGCCAGGTAGACATGAGGCGCACGAATGTTCAGCACCTCATCCAGAGAGATTTGTTGCTCGATATGATCGGCCGCCGGCGACGGGAATCCGGCCGGTATCTTGAATAAACAAAAGGGCACCAGCGCACCGCCTTCGACAAGCGGACCTTGCAGGGAAAAGCTCATAACGCACGACTTCCTGTTACTGTACAAACATACAGTTAACTTTGCTCTGTGCCTGTGGTCAATTTTATGTGCACTCAACAGACCGGCGGATAGCCGAGATGCCAAAGGCAAAAGTCGCATTACGACGGAGAATCAAGGGATGTGCAGCCACTACGAAGCACCGACCCAAAGCCAGCTCGCCCTGACGTTCGGCATCGAATTTAATGAGCAAGGCAAGCTCGACCTTTGGCCGGGTTATTTTGGCCCTTTCATCCGGAGGTCGGAACACACAGATCCACAGGATGAGGCCAGTCCGATTCTGGAAATGCTACTTGGCTCGTTCGGGCTCATTCCGGGCTGGAGCAAAGATGCGAAAATTGCGCGACGTACATATAACGCCAGGTCGGAAACAGTCGCGGAGAAACCCTCATATAAGAATGCATGGCGACGAGCTCAGCACTGCATTATCCCAGCGGCGGCCATCTATGAACCGGATTGGCGGACGGGTACGGCCATTGCAACTCGAATCACCCGGTCAGACTCAGAACTTATGGGGATCGCTGGTATTTGGGAGCGTTGGCACAGCGCTGCAGGCGAAATCGTTCACAGTTACTCAATGCTCACCGTCAGCGCGGACAATCACGCATTCATGCGCAATTACCACAAGCCCAGCGATGAAAAACGCATGGTTGTGATCTTACCTAAGGGACTTTACAACGATTGGTTGAATGCTCCAGCCAGTGCGAGCGCCGATTTTATGCAGAAGTACCCTGCGGATCGTCTGGCAGTTACTCAGCGTGCGTGATGAGAATCAAACGATTGTGATCATTCTGTAATAGCGGAAAGAATTTTGGCAAAAAAAACCCCCAACGTGATGTAAGGGGTTTCTCTTTTGATCGATCACCCGGCAAGGCTTTCGACCTGTTGCTTCCATCATCCTTGCAGGAGATCAGGAAATAGCGGCCCGATGATACAACTCAGATAGGCGAAATTACAATGATCGGAGTGTGTGTTATCGCTTCTAGCTTGTGTTTGCCGGCGTATTCGGGCTGGGCGTCAGGTAGCGTCGGGTCGAGCACAGCGGTGAAACATTTCGTTCGTTAGGCGTCAGGTGGACCGGCAGGCAGCGGCCCCAACTCTACAGCTGCTCCCTGTTCGCGCATTGTCGTGGCTATACGGGCCAAATCGGCGTCAGAAAGGGTCAATAGCGCGGCCATGTAGAAGTGCATGTGGAGGCCCATTGTGCGGTCTTCTGTGCGGCCTGTGTACTTGCGCCATTGCGAGCCTTTTGCCAGTCCGGCCAGATCGGCCATTTGAATGCTTGTGAAGCCCAGCGCGGTTTTAAGACGTGCCAGATCCTCAGCGGATGGCGGCGCGTAGTGTTCGATACGTTTCATAGGCAATCCAGAAGCCCCCTGTGGTTGTGGGGGCTGGATAAAGAAAGGTCACATGTGGCTGATCAGCATAAAGACGGCCAGAGCAGCAAGCGCACCGGCTGCAAATGGCATTAGGCCGATGCGTGCAGCGAAAGATTCCTTTGCGCTCAGACGTGCATCAATGTCAGCACGTTCACGACTCATTAATGCGCGGTCGATTTTAGTATCCATGTCGCATCCTCTTAAGGGGTGACGGGCTGGCCTGTTGCAAGCCCGATCATTAAACAATGTGTACTGCTGGCCAACAAAACTCAAGGGGTGACCCCGAGTGTTCGGGGTCTGTGACTCAAGATTTAGACAGCAGATTCATAATTGCGCTACCTGCGGTTATCAATGCCGCCCCTACAAGAAACGGATACCAAACAGACTCGCGTTTCAATTTCTTCTCTTCGGCTAGCAGTTTACGAGTTTCAGCAGTCAACTTGCGGGTTTCAAGTTGAAGCTTTTCCAGTTCCAGATACTCGCGATCATCATGCAGCATTTCATTTCACATCCTTTCGGGTATCGGGCGGCGCTGGATGCGTCCCCCTTGAGTAGTATAATGACCCCTTTAGGGTCACAAAACAAGCGATATAAATAGCTTTTTTGTGTTTACATGTATTTACATATTCGTGAATCTTATGTAGAATGGCTCTATCGACGCAGCAACTGTCGATGCGGGGTTACAGCGGCGGCAACCGCTCCCACCTTCTTAAACTTGCAGGAGTATTTACATGTCCAATGCTTATAACCTAGTGATCCCATTCAGCCAACTGCGCCGTAGTGCCGGCAACGTGCGCCGCAGTGGCCGTTCTAATGCCAACTATCTGGCCGGGATTGCGACTCTCGCTGCCTCTATCCGCAGTACCCATCTGCAGACAGGCCAAGGCCTTTTGCAAAATCTGGTTGTACATGCCGATGGTGAGTTCTTTGATGTCGCAGCTGGTGGTCGTCGTTTTGACGCTATCGGGTTACTAGTCACCAACGGCGATTTTCAGGACGACTATCCAGTTCCGTGCTTAGTGATCGACGCCAAAGCTGTGACTTCGGCCAGCTTGACCGAGAACGTCCAGCGTGAGGCAATGCACCCCGCTGACGAGTTTGACGCATTCAAGGAATTGACCGAGCAAGGTTGGACCATTGACCGCATCGCGGATAGCTTTGGTGTTACGCCGTTGGTGGTCGAGCGCCGGTTAAAGCTTCGTGCAGCAGCTCCTGCTTTGATTGCCGACTTCCGTGCCGGTGCGTTGACCACAGACCAGTTGATTGCGCTCTGCTCCACGGATAACCACGACCTCCAAGCGGAAGTATGGAACCGAGTTCGCGATCAGCACTGGAACAAAGATCCGGCCGCGCTACGCCGTGCAGTCATCTCAACAGAAGTTGACGCCTCCAACGACGACCGTGTGCCGTTTATTGGTGGGGTCGATGCCTATGAAAAGGCCGGTGGTATCGTACGGCGTGATCTTTTTGCGGTTGATGGGGACGGCCTGATTTTAGCTGACAGCGCGCTCCTGGACTCATTGGTTCATGGAAAGCTCCATGAGCAGGCCGAGGAGATCCGTTCAGAGGGTTGGGGTTGGGTTGAAGTCTGGCCAGCATTTGACTGGACTCAATTTGAACGTCTAGGCCGTGCACCCACCACGTTTACAGATTTGTCGGATGGGTTGGCTCAAGAGCTTTCAACGCTGGAAAGGGAACTGGCAGAGGTACAGGTCATTATTGAAAGCATGGATGGAATGGAGTTGACCGAGGAAGATCTGGGCCGTTATCACTCGCATGACGATCGTGTCGATGAGCTGTCAGACCTGATTGAAAAAATCCATAAGTCCAAAGCGGGTTTTACCTCTGCTGTCATGGAGCATGCAGGTGTGGTCGTAAGTTTCCAGCGCGGCAGCCTTCGCATCGAGCGTGGCATGGTTCGCGCAGCTGATCGCGCCAATGTTATGGAAGCCGTAGGCGATGGGCAGCGAGTGACCGGAGGCCGAGAAACAGAGTCGGTAGGTCGCAAGGCAGATACCATCAGTGACGCGTTACGCCGTTCTCTGCTCGCACATCGCAACTTGGCAGCTCAGTACGTCACAACCACAAATGCTAATGCCGCCAAAATCCTGATTGCTTGCAAATTCGTCACAGATAGCCGATCTGACTGGAGCGCAACCCCTACAGACATGAGTGTCGGGACTGGTTACGGCACACGCACAGGTTGCACGATCACTGACGATGCGGGGCAGGTGAGGGAAGCGGAATTTGTAGCGCTCGGTATGAAACTGATCGAGGCATTGCCGGTTGATCACGGGGAGTTATGGGACGCGTTGGCTGTCATGAACAGCGCCGAACTAGACAGGCTTCTAGCATTTGCGGTGGCCCGCTCAGTGAGCTTGGCATTCGAGCCAAGCAAGCTTTCAGAAAAGTATCTGCAAGCGCTGGGTTTCAACATGGCCGACCATTTTAGCCCGACGACAAGCAACTATTTGGGCCGGGTGTCCAAGGATTTGATTATTCAAGCGTTGTCAGAAACCGGAAAAATTGCAGGTGATAAAGATCTGAACGCGCTCATGGGAATGAAGAAAGGGGCTCTTGCACAAGAAGCTGAGGCCCGTCTCGCCGGAACTGGTTGGATTCCCAATGTTATCCGTACTGCTGAGGCCAAACCGATAGCCAAAAAGGGGACCAAGAAATCCGGCGAAAAGGGGATAGCTAGCTTCGCCTAACCTAACGGCAGGTTCAGGGCGGCCCTGATCCTACCGCATCCAAACTTAGGAGAAGTCAGACACACACCAAGCTTTGCCCCGTGCATGGCTATGGCAGTAGAGGCAGTAAAATGGCCTCTACTGCCTCATAGAACGCTCCAAGGCCGAGCAAACGATAGTTCAACCAGTGGAAAACGATAGCAATTCGTGCAAGGTCGCGAGTTAAGGAAAAAAATGCTATGAAGGCAACTAAGACGAACGAAGAACGGCTATTAGCGATGGCGACCAAGATTAAGGACACTTTCCAGCCGTCAGAAATCGCCCAGCTAATGCGTTTGATCGGAGCTACGCCAAGCACCGGGGAAATGAGTCCGGTGGAGTTTGAGCGACTTATGCAGGAGCTTGAGGTCAAGAATAACCGCCGCGGCTACTCCCCTAAGTCAATTGAGGCAGCACACTTGGTGCTGGTGATGGGCGCAAGCATCACCGAAGCCGCATTAGACACCAACCTCAGTCGGCAATCTGTCAATCAGCTGATGGTGCGAATCCGGCGTCGCATGGAGTCGTTGCCGCAAGGTTGGAGGCAGGTGACTGAATGGTTCCCGGCTGAAGTTGCTGCTCAGATCGAGAATCTAGCGGCATCACTCAAAGCTGTGCAGGTCACTGGCAAACCGTTGGATGCAGCAGTGTTCAATGTCACGCTCGCGCAGGCTTAGGCATTTTAGATAGGTTGTCGTTATAACGGAAATCATCGCTTTTTCTGACGCCTTCTTATGCTTGGCTGTTTCTCAGATCTGCCGCTGTGCGTGTTCGGCTCTGCCGAAGCGGCTCTCGTGAACCAAGCCCCGGCCAGAAGCGCGGGGACTTGGCCCTGCGGGCTTCGATCCTCACGCCTTCGCCCGTTCCAGGCTGCGCGCTCCGCTTTCTAAGCGCCTGAGTTCTTCCCTGTTGCGACGCCAATGTCGAGGCGTTGAAAGGCATAGGCGTTTGGCGATTAGAGCTTCACGCGCCGCTGTGCGCCTCTGACTTGCCATTTTCCACTCTGCTTTAGTGAAAACCGTCCGAATATTTTTCAGTGGCCGTGAAACAGCAAAAGCAAAGCGGCGTCACAGATGGTCACCGGATGACATATAGTGTTTACATGTATTGACATTATATGTTTTAAAATAGATAATACCTGCGCGGCGTCACACTGGCGCCGTTGCCCGATAAGAGCGGCGGCAATCGCTCCGGACTAACTTTGCAGGAGTTCAAACTATGGAAAAAGTGTTCTATGTTCCAGGCCAGCCATGGGTAATCGACTTTGCGGTTGAGCGCGCAGATGGTGTCACAGTGAGCCAGTTGCAGGGCCACACTTTAAATGAAGTCCAAGCTCGCAGTCCCGGCGTAATTATAACTACTTATGAGGACGCCACGGCACGGATTGAGGCCGGTTCTAAGACAGAGCCGCGTCAGATCGACGTGGAAGACTTTGACTATGCGCTTAATGTACTCCCGCCTGTTCGTTGGGTGCGTGGCGGTGATGTTGAGTCGTTCAAGATGAGCGAGCGTACAAATGGGCGCGTAACTTCGATCTATTCACGCGTGGGGGCGTCCTATTGGAAGTTTGAAGACATTTACACTATGTCCCACAATGAGATTATTGCCAAAGTGCGCAAAGTTATAGAGCATCAGGGAGATGAACTAATATCACCGTGGGTACGAGGTGCGTTAAGCATCACGAAGCACTTGGAGATAGGCGTCGACGTAAATACTCAGGATGCGGCCACGCAGGTCATATAGCGTAATGCCGTAAATCGGCCGAGAAGAAGCCCGCCAAGTGCGGGTTTTTTTACTCGTAGGGCAAAACAAATGTGTTTACATGTATTGACGTAAAATCTTCTTTAGATTAAAATAACTCTATCGGCAACACACTAGAGCCGATGTCCGAAACGAGCGACGGCAATCGCTCCGGGCTAATCTTGCAGGAGATCCATCATGTCTATTCATACTTCCCAAACTCCACGGAGCAATGCCCTCAGGTTTGTTGATTTTGAACAGTTGGAACGCGTGCCAGCCTATTGGCGCAAACGTATTGAAATTGCAGAAGTAGGCAAGGTCATCACGGCAACGCGCCCCACACGTACTCCAACGTTCATTGGCTAATCCAACTTACCTAGGAGCCCAGCTGGCTGGGCTTCTTCTCACGGGGAAATTTCATGCGTTTTTCAAATAACTTTCGTAACCCGTGCATGATCCGTAGCGATGCACCATTGACCAATGATGAAATCGCCCGAGTGGTACCGTCAATCTTTGCTGAAGAAGCACATGACAGCCGATCCGAGCGCTACCTGTACATTCCAACCGTTAAGGTACTGGATGCACTACGCGTCGAAGGTTTCCAGCCATTCATGGCTTGCCAAACTCGTGTCCGAAACGAAGGAAAGCGTGAACACACAAAGCACATGCTTCGCCTACGCCACGCCAGCAACATCAGGAACAACGAAGCGAACGAGATTATATTGCTGAACAGCCATGACGGTAGCAGCAGCTACCAGATGATTGCGGGTAAGTTTCGCTATGTATGCGCGAACGGTCTGGTACTTGGCGATCTTGCGATGGATCAAAAAGTAAGACATAGCGGCCGAGGGGAGGTAATCGATGAAGTCATTGAAGGGGCCTATGAGGTTTTGCAGCAGTTCGAACAAATCGACCATCACTTGGGCGACATGAAGTCGCACCATCTAAGTAACTATGAACAGTTAGCTTTTGCAGATGCTGCACTGACTTATCGCTACGATACAGCTGAAACCCCCGCACCAATTACGCCTTCACAGTTGCTTCTTCCGCGTCGTCGAGAAGACCGTACAGATGACTTATGGACTACTTTCAATCGTGTACAAGAAAACGTCATCAAAGGTGGCTTGGATGGTCGTAACAAACAAGGTCGACGGACCAAAACGCGAGCCGTGAATGGGATTGACCAGGATGTAAAATTAAATCGTGCTCTGTGGAAGCTGGCACACGCAATGCGTGGATATCGAACCGCTGCATAAAAATGGATTGGGCGTTTAATGCGCCCTGTTCATAGCCGTTACGTGAATCTACTTTCAGTGAATTAATTGAAAAACTACACCATAGCTTAGAGCATAGAAATTGAATGTTCCGGTGATCATAGAGACGCAGCAAGCGCGGTAGCGGAGCTATATTTTCACTCGCATATTGCCGCAGGGGATCAAAATAGCACTTGTTCGTTTGTCGTGACAGGTTCCGATGACCTCCCGCTGAATATTGACCTTGAAGATAGTCTGTCAGATCTAGACGGTGATGATACCCAGTAAGAGAAAACATTTGAAAATAACCCCGTTCTACGGGGTTTTTTTTCGCCTAAGAATTACCGATCTTCGTGTGTTATGTGTTTGTGCGACGTTGACAGAGGCAGGGCGTAGGCCAGTTGGGTTGCTGAGGGTTTAGTCACCGCCTGTGATTGACCAGGTACGAACACCCCCGTTTAAAATCTGTGGCAGTGAAATCGTTCGATAATCACCAACAAGGAGGTGTTAGCGGTGGCCTTTAGGCCACTAAGCATTATTTGCAGCTTTGCGTAAAGTACGAGGTTTTTTCTGATTGCTGAGCAGTTCGGTGATTGCTCTCAATGACACCACCACGTTGATTGTTCCCAGCGCCGATTTTATATCGGCTGGCGAGTAACCTTTGCTGTTAGCCAACACCACAATTTGATCCCTCAACGACTCAAGCAGTTCCGATGTTGTGATTTTGTTTTTTCGGAGATCGGGTAACTGAGCCATCGCATGTTTTGCGCTTTCGAGTTGGTTCTGCGTGAATGTCTGTGTTTTGGCCATGTCTGGTTTTCCATTCGATGCCGTCGTTGATTTAAAAGGATGGTAGCTGAAGCTCGCGCACTCTGACACCCCCCAATCCTGACGCCGCTTTTGATTCGGCGACGCTTAGTAGCGCCGGTGACATCGCGTTAGAAAACGATTATACTTTCGGACAGGAAATGTTTTGTAGCTACCGCCTGCACGCAGTCGGTCTCTACAAAACCCTGATCAGGGCTGCGCCCCGATACCCCGTTGATAGTTGGAAGCCGTTATGTCGAAAAGCGAAAAGCGTCTGAGGGAGATCGTCCTACGGCTCCGCTGCACGGAAGATGAAGCAAAAAAAATCACCGATAAAGCCCGGGCGGCAGGCATATCGACGTCCGATCTTTTGCGGCGATCTGCGCTCAATCGAAAAATCATGACGCGGACCGACACGCGTTTGATGGGTGAATTGCTGCGACTGGGTGGTCTTCAAAAACATCTTTACAATCAGATGCAATCGGACATGACCACAGAATTGAGCAAGCAATTTTCCCAAGTCCTGGTGTCGTTGAAGAAAGCGGTTCTTGAATTGGATCTACAAGCAGTACCGGTTGGGGAGTAGCTAAAAGTTAACGTAATCATCCCTCCTAAACGCCGCGATGGTGCCACCAGCTTTATGAAGTTGGTGAGCTACATAAGTGAGCGCGATCGCAAACCGGCCAGCAATGGTGTCGTGTTTGACGATCCCAGAGCGCCGGCATCACAGTCGAGCCAGGCGGTGTTTGATCGCCTCGTTGATTATATTGATCGGAGTGGTGATGAAGAGGGGGGAGTACGCGTAACAGATGAGTTTGAGGACGGCCGCCAACGTGTGTTGGTTGGGGAAGTCGCTTGCGAAACCAACTGCTTTTCATGGGAGACAGCGGCTGCGGAAATGAACATGGTTGCAGCTCAAAACCGGCGCTGTACTGACGCCGTTTACCATTTCATCCTGTCATGGCGTGAACATGAGGTACCGACCGATGCGAAGATTTTCGAGTCTGCGCAGCACTGCTTGAATGCCTTGGGTTTGGAAGGGCATCAATACGTCACTGCGATCCACCAGGACACTGATAATACTCACTGTCATGTCGCTGTGAATCGTGTCAGTCCCCTGACCTATAAAGCCGCCAATATGTGGAACGATGCGGAGAAACTGCAGAAATGCTGCCGCGTTCTTGAGCGACGTTATGGCTTTGAACAAGACAACGGTAGTTGGGAATGGAGTGCGCAAAACACGTTGGTCCCCGCGCCGTTTCGTTTTCAGCCTGCCCCCCAAGGTGCTGCAAAGGCACAGACATTTTCTGATAAGGAAAGTCTCTTTCATTACGCCGAAAGAACTGTGCGTTCTGAACTAGACCAAGCTCTTGATAAGGAGACTACAAACTGGGCCTCTCTGCATCGGCTGCTGCACAAGAATGGCTTAGGGATACGCGAGCAAGGTCAAGGGCTTGTGGTGTACGATTTCATCCGCCCGCAAGCCCCTCCCGTCAAAGCTTCGTCCGTCCATCCTTCGCTAACGAAATCGCGGCTTGCACCCCTATATGGTGAGTACCAAGCTCCACCACTGTTTGAAACATCGGACCCATTCGAGGCCCGGTATGGCATTTTTGAAACGTACAAACCGACGTTACAGTTGAGAGATAAGGCAGTACGAGATGAGCGGCGAGAAGAGCGGGCTGAGGCGCGGGAGGCATTAAAAGCTCGTTACCAGGTCAACCGTAATGCCTGGGTAAAACCGGATTTGAATGTGCCTGCCCGCCAGCGGCAAATTGCCATGCGTTACCAAGCCATGAAGGCAGGCGTTAAGCGGTCGTATAACGATCCGTTGTTGCGAAAGCTGATGTATCGCGTAGCCGAGTTCGACCGCATGAAAGCCATGGCTGAACTGCGTATTCTGGTCCGTAAAGAACGCCAGGATCTATCTGATAAAGGGATCTATCGACCGCTTACTTATCGTGTATGGGTTGAGCAGGAAGCCCTGAGCGGTGACTTGGCAGCGGTCAGTCAACTGCGTGGTTGGGCTTACCGTGAGAAACGCAAAGAGAGCATTGCCGGTAAGATTAAGGATCGAATCATCCTGTGCGCGGCGGCTGACGACTCTCCACTATTTGATTCGAGTAGCCATGCTTCGCAGCTACGCCGTGACGGCACGATCGAGTACCTTCGATATGGTCGTGTTGGTGTTGTGGATCATGGTGATCAGATCGAAATCAAGCCTGGCTTTGAGGATCATGACGAGGTGGCCAACTACAAAATGGCCGCGGGCATTGTTAGTACGAAAAGTGGTGAGCGCGTTGAGGTTTTGGGTGACGCTCAATTCGTCGACCAAGTGCTGGAGGCCGGATATAGGTTCAATCATGAATACAGTGTGAGTCATTTCCCGGTCACCAATTCTGAGCAACAAGCGCGGTATGCGTACTTTGATACGTACGCAACTGGCCCGGACTCGCGTTACCAGGATGAGCACGCATCGGATTCTCGGGTGGACAATGTTACCCAATGCGATGAGGATGAAGAATCTCCTCCAGTGTGGTCACCGAGGCTGTGAATAGCCTCGTGGCTACATGTGTGGCACTGGAGAACGTTAGCCGGTTACTAAAACACGGTGACAGCTGAAACTGGCAAGACGTTCTACCAGTGTAACCCCTCGATGTGAGGGGCTAGTTATACGTTCTTGTCGATCACCGAAAACAATAGTTTGCTAATTTTCATATTCTTCACGTATTGAAATTCCACCATTGCGGCCGGATGCAAGTTTGAATCAAGCTGATAGGTGTCCCATCCGCTCAAGCCTGTGCCTCTAAGTGCAATTGCCCCTTTAGAAAACATAGGTTCGCCGAATGCCTTTTGGACCTCTTTTTGATCAGTGACAGATTTAAAAGGTTCTGGTAATTCACCTCCATATATCGGCAGCAGATTAGTAGTTTGCTCATCTTTTAATGTTATGTATATAACCTCGAAACGTAAGGTTTCGGGCCAGAATATCAACTCAATCCCTGGAACCGGCTCGATCTCTAATGATTCACCATCTTCATACATATCTCTTAGTGGATGGTAATCTATTACTTTGTTAGCAATTAGAGCGTCGTACGTACAGCCCAGGTTCTTGATTAAACGTTCCATATTTACGGAGTTCATCTGCGCCTCAGACCTGTTGGATAATCCCCCATGCGCCCCTCGCGCACGCGGGGGGCCGATAAGATGCCGTGAAGTCGCGTTTTTTACCAGACCTACATGACCTTGTAATAGCTAACGAAGGTTAGCCTTTTTTGGGCGGCGTGCTTGAACGATCAGGTGCTGTAAATCGGTAGGATCATCAATCCGGTAGATGAGGTCGATCAGAACCGAACGTAGCTCGCTGATTGCCTGCCACCGGGCTTCTACTTCCGTAGGAAGGAAGTCGAGAGGGGAAACACCGAAGAAAATCGCTAGTTTGACCAATTGCTCCCCATCGGGAGAAAAATCGCCCCGTTCATAGCGGCCGACGGTGGTGACTTCACAGTCGAGCGCTTCGGCCAGCCTCGCCTGTGTGATGTGCTTCGCTTTACGGTGTGATCTGATCCTTGAACCGATGAGCGATCGAATCGGAGAAGTCATTTTCCCGCCTGAAATGAGTCAGTTTCGGGAGTCTTGCTCAATTTAAAAGTGCAAAATTGCATAATATGCATATGTGATTGATAACTTTGTTGAATGTGCATAGAATCAATAATGGCGGTGTGCCATTGCAATTTTTAACACTGTACATATAATCAGCCGCCGTCAACACGACGGGCTAGATCCTCTGTGGAGGGTCGCTGAAAGGGAATGGGCTACGGCGCGTTTGTGGCGGCGCGTGTCCGCATACAGGGGTATAGGGATGTTTCGATGGCACTTGATCACACATAATTTTCATGCTTTTCAGATGGTTACAGAAAAGATAAAACTGTTGGGGGTGGAGGTTTTTGCCCCTACCAAGATCGAAGTAAAAAAACGGCGGGACTGCAATGCCGTTCGATACATGGAAACACAGCTTTTTCCTGGTTACCTTTTTGTCCGGCTCGATCCTGAGCAGGTGCATCCTTCCAAGATCTCCGACATTCCAGGCGTAAAAGAATTTGTCCGGTTCGGCGGCGAGATCTGCAGCGTATCTAACTCGCTGATTGAAGCATTGAGGGAATCCCTGCTGCTGCAGGTCGACCAAAAGGTTACTAGCCTTGAATGTCGTAATGTCTCCCCCAACGTCTTAAGAACCTTGTCAGTAATTGCATTGATGAAATCAAAGCTTGAGCGTCAGACCGCGCTTTTTGCTTTGCTGCAAAATGACTCAGTGCTCATCCATATGGGGAGCCAACCGTACTCGCGCATCGGTTCGGTTATCGAGAAGCCACAGGTCAACGAATTGCTCTGGTAACAAACTGATTTAGCCCCAAAAAAATACTTTTAAACACACTGCATGCATGCGCATCGCGGTGTGTTTGCATTTGTCTGGAGAAAATATGAAGAGAGATAAGGTTCGAAGCTTTCAGGGTGGTAATACGACGAAAGTGGTTTATGTGGGGACCGATGGATACAAAGAGCTTTGCGATAAAGCTATCGATATTAGCCACAAAGGCGGCAAGCAAATTACGCCCGCACAGCTAAATCGTTATTTGATTACAAACTATGCGGAGGCGGCTGGAGAGCGGCTGATTGAGGAAATGAAAATTCCTACATGAGTTTTGTCCGGTCCACCACGCCATAGTCCAGCTGCGAGGCAATTATGCGAACCCCCTTTATTTTAACGGCTTTAGTTGCATCACTTTCCGGTTGTACCGTCGCGCCAAAAACGGCTCAGATACCAGCGGAAGGTTGGGTGGATGAGCAGATTGCGCAAAGCGCGACCGCTATCAGTCTGGCCCAGCGCCGGCTGTATCAAACCAGCCCAGCTCTACCAGCAGCTCCTGCAAGCGTTAAGTATTCAGCCGCCGATCCGGGAGCCAAGTCTGTAGCACCGATGACGACAATGGCTACGTCGACTAAATCCACAGTACGAGCGACAACCCTAGCACCTGCTGTGGTTCCAGCTGCTGTTGCCGCTGCGGCGAGCCCCTCACTGTCGAGCAAGCCGACTGTCCTGATCGCCACGCCGTCTAAGGTGGCCACGGCCCCAACCGCGGCACCGAGCAAAGATTTTTCAGCAACCCCAATCCAGCCCGTCACCGTTGTTGGATCCACGATGCCCGCTGCAAAGCTAATCGTACCGACGCCGGCGCCCTTCGTCGGGCCATTCGCAGTGGTTCCTGCTCCGCGCTTGGCTCCAGCGCCTCCGCCGCTACCTACTTGGTCTGCACCTGTGGGTACCACGCTGCACCAGACAGTTACCAAGTGGTGCCAGCGAGCGAGCGTGCAACTGATATGGAATCAGGAGGATCTGGACTACCCAATCGAAGCGCCCTTGAGCTTCAAAGGCACATTCCAAGATGCGATAGGCCAGATGTTCCCTCTTTACGACAGCGCCAAACGCAGCTTCGTCGTTGATGGCAATTCGAGTCAGGGGATCCTTTACGTATCTGAGAGGAAGAAATGATGAAATCGTTCTTCAAGTTGAATTGCATAACCATCGCGCTGCTGGTGTGCACCAGTTGCACGCTGCAGCGAGTAAACGAATCGGCTGCACGCGCAGAGAAAGAGGGCGCCGATGCAGCCCAATATGCTGCAAACGCCCGTAACCAAAGGCCAGAGCCAAAGCGTGCAACGGTGATTTTCAGTGACAAGCCTTGGGTATCTACCCAGCCTGTAGCTGCAAAGCGCGGCCTGCCTACGGCACTTGACTGTGAAAAGACTTACCGTCCTACCGGTAGCATCACCATCACCGACGTGGCGCAGTTCATTACCAACGAGTGCGGCGTGCCGGTACTGGTTTCACCTGAAGCAATCAACCCAGGGCTGAGCGTCCTTGCTAGCGGGGGGAGTCAAATCGCGCAGGGGCCTGCATTGGCAAATCCGGAAAGCCTTGCAGGGTTATTCCCATCTGGTCCGACCCAAGGGCCAAGGCAAGGCGTGGGAATAGGCACTGCCGGATTCGCCGCGCCAAGTGTCGTCAACGGTATCAAGTTCAATGGCCGCATTTCGGCCCTGCTGGACCTGGTGACCTCTCGACTCGGCCTGTCTTGGTACTACTCTCAAGCAGAGCGCGCAGTGCGTGTGAACTACTTCGACACGAAAGTTTTCGATGTGTACGCCTTCGGCGATAAGCAGGAAATTGAAACCGTTGTGAAGTCTGGCATGACTACCACCACGGGGTCCGGTGCTGGGACCAACGGTGGATCCAGCGCAGCTTCGGGCGCTAGCGGTGAATCGGGCAGCAATCAAAGCACTAAGGTAACGCTCAACACCTCGATCCTCTCCGACATCCAGAACAACGTGCAATCGATGCTGAGCCAGTCGCCCCCCGGTCGGCTTTATATGGCTCCCTCAACCGGCACACTCACGGTCACAGACCGGCCTGAAGTGTTGGCTCGGGTTGAGGCATACCTAAACAAGACGAACGCTGAAATCACTCGGCAGGTTCTTTTCAACGTGAAGGTGTTTGAGGTCACGCTGACCGATACAGACCAGTTAGGTCTGAACTGGCAAGCGGTCTACAAATCCTTGTCCGGCAATTTTGGTTTTTCTCTCACCAATACCGCTGCTGGCATCAGCACCAATGCCGTCGCCGGGTCGATTGGCATCGTCGACTCAGCCAATTCCCCGTGGGCTGGTTCAACAGCAATTATTAAAGCGCTGGCCGAACAAGGGCGTGTATCGGATGTGCGCTCGCCATCGGTGACAACCCTCAACTTGCAGCCGGCACCGATTCAGATCGGGAACGTGAAAGGCTACATCCCTTCGAGTTCAACTAGCAGCACGGCTTCAGTTGGCACGAGTACAGCTCTGAATGCCGGAACGATCACCTCTGGTTTCAACATGACCCTGCTGCCTCGGATCATCGCGAACGATGATCTCTTAGTGATGATTTCGATCAACATGAGTTCGAAGCCAACCTTTACAACATTTACCAGCGGCGGATCCAGTGCGCAGACCGCCGATTACGACACCAAAGGTCTGAGTCCCAAGGTCAAGCTGCGCAGCGGGCAGACGCTGATTCTGTCAGGCTTCGATGAGATGAGCGAAGACGCTAACAAAAGTGGTGTGGGCAGTCCTGGATTCATGGGGTTGGGTGGTTCTCAAGTCCGAACATCGACGCACAGTGTGCTGGTTGTTCTCATCACTCCGATCTTGCTAGGCCAGGCCGGGGATGACGAAATCTTCGGTCGGACTGCATAGCCATGGCTATTAAGGCGATATCCACCAAGCCCACCAAGCAAGCAAAGGTCCAAATACTGACGTATCACGGCAATTCGTTTGTCACCGGGTTGCTTTGGCACCCGCTGGACAGCCTTACGGGCTATATGCGTGAGGCTCGCCAGTTCGGTCGTAAAGAAATGATGGATATCGTGGCTATCCGGCCCGCTAAGACCATCATTCAAGCCGGATTTGTCGCTCACAATGATGGCGCAGTGAAAGGTATGTACTCACTCGCCGCGTCATTGGCCGGTCAGTTGGGCGATTCATGGATCGCCGCTTGGCGAGTCTCCCCGAATGAAGATCGATACGCTTTAGTCGCAGTGGATCAAGGCGCCGTTCTTCCTGCTTGTGATCAGGTCGGTACCGCTGAGGAAACTCAGCGCAAAGTCGCCCAGATGCTTAGCAGCTCGATAGCATTTAAGGACATCTACCTGCCCAAAGAATTCGAGCGGGGAGGTGACAGTCTCGATGTCGGGCCATTACTTCACCCGCAGAATTTGCGTCGAGAATATCGGTTACGTCCACTCACCTTCGGGCTGTCTAAAAGCGAGCTAACACGAGTCTCGTTAGTCGGCGCTTTGGTCATTGGTGCTCTGATCGGATGGCAACAATGGAACAGCTATACGGTACGTCAGGCCAGAGTCGCTGCTATGCAGCGCCAAGCCGAACTGGACGCACTGAATGCGCGCTCTAACCAGCAGCAAACGATGCAAGCACTGGAACATCCGTGGGCAAAGCATCCCGACGTCGCTGACTTCATCGCGGGCTGCAACGGGGCAATTGACCGTATTCCTTTGAGTATTTCAGGGTGGGTGTTCTCGGCAGCCGTGTGCGATGGCGCCCTTGTATCTGCTTCCTTTAAGCGCACAGGCAATAGCACGGCCAGCGGGTTGATCAATGCAACGCGAGGTCACTTTTCGGATGAGCCGGCCATCTTCGACCATGGCAACAGTGCAGCATTGAAGATCAGTCTCAAGCTGAAACTCGCGGGTGATGAACCATTACTCCAAACGAGTGAAGCACTGCCGCGTTTGACGTCCTGGTTACATGGCCAAGCTCTGGCGCCGACGCTCACGGAAATACCAGTGGCCGTTCCACCTCCCGCAAACCTGCCCGGTGGTGCTACCCGGCCTCCAGCCCCTCCACCGGACTGGAAGCACTTTGAATTGAAGTACAGCAGCTCGGTGCCGCCGGCGATCGAGCTGCGCAATGTGCCTAACACAGGCTTTCGATTGCGCGAAATCACTACCGAACTGAAGACCGACCAACTGACCTGGTCAGTGACTGGAGACCTTTATGCGAAATGAATATTTGTTCCTGCCAGTGTTGCTGGCCATCGCTGGTTTACCCCGGCTAGGTCTCGCAGACGAAAGCACAGTAGGTATTAGCGTGGGTGAGCTTTCAGCAGTGCAGAGCGAAACGTATCTGTACAGGGCGCAGGGTGAGCGAGCGAAAGCACAGCGAGCGATCGCTGGTGAGGAGCCGAGAACGTTACAACCATCCCCCTATGGGTATCAGCCCATCCAGCCCGTATCCAGTAATACCGAGTCGCTGCCGGTAGTCAAATTGGTCTACGGCTCAAGCCAGAGTTTGCGTGCCACGCTGCTTTACAGCGGCGGGTTCGAGATCGAGGCACAGGCTGGTGGCCGAGAGCTTCCGGGCGGATACAAGGTCGAGTCCATCAGCATGGATGACGTTGTTCTAACCCGTTCCGGCAAGCGATATCCCTTGGGATTCTCTTCAACAGCGCCCGTGAATAGATCTGCAGACGTTTCAAGTCGCATGCCTGTTACAGGGTTCGCTGGGTTACCTGGTACGCCAATGCCGATGGGGATGCCGGCCTCTACCACCTTGCCTGAGCAGCCTTGAGGAGTATTTACCATGAGCACCCTGTCGCAACCCCCGATCAATCCTGATCATGACGCCAGTAGCAATGAGGCCCAGCACATGACATTGCTAGGGCCGGACATGCCACCTGCTAATCAGGAGCTGGTGGTAACGCTTGCTAGCAACATTGGGCGTGTACTAACCGCTGTTGGAGAACAGTGGGAAGCCAAGCCGGCACTACGGCAACTTTGTGCTCTAACTGATGATGGATACCTCTATGTGTCCTCACAACATCTGATGGACCACCATGTTATGGCGTTTCAGGACCGCCTTGAGCGGGCTGACGTAGCTTTTGAAATCAAGCCGGCAACCATGAGCGAGATTCAGGCGATCTATCAAGCTCATTCCCGAACTGATGACTCTCCATCCTCCGTATCAGCTACCACCCAACGACAGCAAGAAGTGATTGCCCTGATGGGTCGCGCTCACAAAGCGGGTGCCAGCGACATCCATTTTGTGGTTGGCCACGACATCACGCGTATTTTCTTCCGGCTGCATGGGATGCTTACCCAGGCCGGTGAAATTCCCAGTTCTAAAGGGCGCGAATTGTGCTCCTCGCTCTACAACAGCATGTGCGATGTATCGAAAGACCATTATCAGCCTGAGATCCGTCAAGACGCGCGGGTCAGCCGTAAGTTTGTTGATCAACTGAGCTTGTTCGGCGCACGGGTAGCAACTCGGCCACTGGTAGACGGGCCTTTAATGGTCCTTCGACTGCTGTCGGATGATGAGACAAAGCAAACAATGGAGGAGTTAGGTTTTTTGTCGGTACAAGTTGGGCAGATCCGGCGTCTATGTCGCCTGCCCTACGGCGTCACCTTCATCACTGGTCCCACAGGTTCTGGTAAGTCGAAGACCTTACAAATCAATATCAATTCAGTTGCAAGGGATACAAAGGGAACGCGGCACATCCTGACTGTCGAAGACCCGCCTGAATATCCATTGTTGGCTAACCAGTCACCTAAAGGTGGCGATGAAACCTGGGAAGAGGCCATCGCAAATTCCATGCGTTTGGATCCAGACATTCTTATGTACGGCGAAGTTCGAGACCTGGCTTCGTGCATCGCCGTATTCACAGGCGGACTGACAGGGCACTTGGTGCTTTCAACGCTGCACACGAACAACGCAATCGCGTCGCTTCAGCGTTTGGTCGATATGGGCATGGATATCAGTCTTATCACAGACCCGGCTCTATTGACCGGAATAGTGAACCAATCGCTTATACCTGTCCTTTGTGAGCATTGTCGGAAACCGGCCAAGGACCATCTTAGTGAGCTCGATGTCGATTTGGTTGATCGATTGGCGCTATTGAAAATTGACGACGCGAATCTCTTAGGGGATGGCTGCAACCACTGCGAAATGCTGGGGGTTACAACCCGAACGGCTGTAGCTGAAGTTCTAGTGACAACTCACGGATTTATGAAGGTTTTCAAACAGAGTGCTAGCGAAGCCCGAAATTATTGGGTCAAGCACATGGGGGGCATTACTAAGACAGCTCACACCATTATGAAGGTCCGTGCGGGGATTATTGATCCACGAATGGCAGAGACCATCGTAGGTCCACTGGACTTCGACCACTACATTCTGGAGCAGAATCATGTTGAAGAAGTTCCGGCATGCACTTCGTGAAAACTGGCATAGCAAAAAGTCGGTAGGAAAGTGGTTGCACCATTTATCGACGTTTCATCAGATCCGGGATGCACTTACCGAAGGATACGCAGCACTGGCTAATCGCTGGTATAGCAAGCAATTTGGTGGGAAGGAGCGCATCCAGTTTTACGAGAGCATGGTGGCGCTTCTGGAAAATGGCGTGCCTCTCCAAGAGGCGTTGCTGGAAGTCAGTAATGTCTACAGCGACGAGGGTAAGCGGCCATTTCACCCGATAGCCTTGGCGGGCTCCGCAATGAGCGCGACCGTCAGCAATGGTAAGTCATTGGGTTGGGCCTGCCAGCCTTGGATGCCCTATCAAGAAGTGGCGATCATCGCGTCAGGCGAAAAGTCAGGAGAATTGCAGCAAGCATTTTTTGACTGTGTGCGCACTATTGAAGCTCGGCAAAAGATTGTCTCGCTGATCCTTACCTCCTCGCTCTATCCGGCATTGTTGTGGTCGTTGATGGCTTATCTGCTGCACATCATTGCCACCAGGATGGTGCCAGCGATGGCTCGCCGGTCCGATCCTGAAGGTTGGACCGGCATTCCTTCTCTGTTGTATTCGATGTCGACATTCGTAAACAACTGGGGTTTGGTGACACTGATCGGTTTCGTACTGTTCGTTGTGATTTCGATCGGTACTTTGCCTTACTTCTGCGGCCCAATTCGGGTGCGTCTGGAGCGGCTGCCGCCCTGGTCGATCTATAAGGCACTGCACGGTTCGACATTCCTTCTCAATATCGCTGTGATGCTTCGCTCCAACATAAATCAGCTCGATGCACTGGAAGCCCTGGAGCTTAACGCCAAGCCCTGGCTGCGTGAGCGGCTGACTGCTGCGCGCTATGGCGTTCGGATGGGCAAAAACTTCGGCATGGCATTGAAGTTGGCCGGTCATGAGTTCCCGGATAAACAAGCCGTACAGTTTCTCTGCGTACTTGCCACGCGCAAGGGCTTCTCAGAGGCCATTCACCGGTTTAGTAATCGCTGGCTGGAAAATTCGTTAAAGAACGTTGAGCGGTACTCCAAGAGCCTGCTGATTTTTTCGTCCATGGCCATCGGTGTGCTGATGATCCTGGTGTTAATCGGGACTTACAGCATGCAGACCGCCATCACGAACACGCTTCAACACTAATCTATCAAGAGGTAGTTCCTATGCAACGCAAAACCCGCAGTCAACACTGTCAACGCGGCTTTATCGACCTTTCTATGTTGTTCGTTTTGATCGTAATCGCCATTGGCATCGGCTATGCCATCTATAACGGCGGTTCGCTGCTTTCCAGCTCCGATGTAAGTAACGAACAATCGAATATCGGTCAACTGATTGCCAACACGAGGAAGCTTAAAGGCAGTAATGGATACGGTACTTCAGGTACGAGCCTGGTCACGCAGCTCCAGACCAGTAAAGGCCTGCCAAACATGAGTGTTTCCGGCACCACTCTCTACAACGCCTGGAACGGAACGGTCACAGTCACTTCGGGTGGCATGACTTTCATCCTCACCGAAAACGGCATACCAGGAGATGCGTGCATGACCCTGGCAACCAAAATCAGTCGTGGCCAGAAGGTAACCAGCTCTATCAATGGCGGATCGAGCACTACGGGAGAGGTGGACTCGGCAACTGCAGCCGCTAGTTGCACCGACTCCACCAGCAACACCCTAGCCTGGACCGTATTTTAAGGAAGCCTGCATGAGCCGTATCACTGAGGCAGATTTTGTAGACCTCTACTTAGGCGAAACCTTCAGCGATGTGAAAGGGCTCAACGGTGCGTCGACCAAGAAGGTCGACGCACCGTCTGAATGGACGGACGACCTCGTTCGTTTAAAAGCTCAATGTTCTGCTCACTTTGCCGAGTTTCAGGATCCGGAGTTTTCGCTGATCGAGGATGGTGTGGTGTTGCGTGTCACACAGATCGTCGACTCGCTGGGAAAAGAAGTTTTTGCGATATCGAAAGCAAAACCGAAGATCATGCAATTTGATTCACTGGGTTTCCCTGACAGTTTGGTTGCCACGCTGTTGGATGACGTTTCTAGCGGTTTGGTTATCTTCTGTGGGGAAATGGGTGCCGGTAAAACCTCCAGCGCTGCTTCGCTGGTGGTGGCCAGGCTGGAGGCATGTGGTGGCATAGCCTTCGCTATGGAAGATCCACGAGAAACTAACCTTAACGGCCCCCACGGGCAGGGACGCTGTATTCAAATGCAGGTTTCCCGGCGTACAGGGGGGTATGAGGAAGCTTTTCTCCGTGCGTTACGAACTCGCGCCGATTTGCTGTTTGTCGGAGAGATCCGTGATTCACGGACCGCAGCCCTAGTTGTGCGCGCCTCAATTAACGGTCATTTCATCATTACAACTTCGCACTCGGGGTCGCCCTCACAGGCTATTGAGTATATAGCTGCACTCGCTCAGCCAGAAATCAGTAATGCCCGGGAGATTCTTGCTCAGGGGTTACTGGCTGTTATTTTCCAGACATTAGACAAAGGGCGCGGCAGATCAACTCTCAAGGTCAAGAGCCTACTGTTCTCGGGTGAAGACGGTCCTGGTATTCGCCAGAAAATACGAACGGGTAACGTACAACAAGTTGACCAAGACGTGGAGAGTCAATCAAAGAGGAATATTTATGGAAGTATCTAAGGCGCAATTTCAATTGCTTAGAAAGCAAGGCGGATTTATCGCCATCGAGTTCATGTTCGCCATCATCGCTTTTGTTACGTTGTGTACGATTGGCGCTAATATGCTGGCAAGATATCAGGACTCGCAAAATTACCAGATTGCGGCACAGCAGCACCAAACTGTCGCCAATGCTGCAGCCAAGTACCTCAAGGACAATTTCAGCGCCGTCGTAGCAGTGGCAACCCCCACCGTCCCTGCCCAAATTACTACAACGATGCTTCGTAATACCAACTACCTGCCTGGCGGTTTTGGTGACACAAATGCATTCGGGCAAAGATTTTTGGTACTTGCTCGTAGTCCTGCAGCTAATCAACTCGAATCGATTGTCCTCACCACTGGTGGTGAAACGATCGATGAGATAGGCACCCGGGAAATCGCGGAGAACCTAGGAGGGGCGGGCGGGTTCATTCCCACCACTAATACCAGCATCGTTCAGGGCGTGCGCGGAGGTTGGCAGATCGCGCTTAGCAACTATGGGATGAACCCAGGTGTGGGACACAACGCGAGTGCACTTTTTCTTCAAGACGGCACACTGGTCAACGATTACCTCTATCGCAATGCGGTAGCAGGTCATCCTGAAGTCAACACCATGAACACCTCAATCAACGTCAACGGTAATAACCTAAACGGGGTAAATGCCACCAACACCACGACGCTTAACGCAACCACGGTTAATACCAATGTGGAAAATGCCACCACCACAAACACAACAGGTGAAACTACTACGGGCGGTTGGTTTAGAACAACGGGTGATACAGGGTGGTACAGCCAAAAATGGGGCGGTGGCTGGTATATGTCCGATCCAACATGGCTCAGGGCCTATGCAGACAAGAGTATTTATACCGGTGGACAGGTGCAGGCTGGAACGCTTGCATCTGTAGGCCGTACAACGGTAGGCGAATATCTGCAGATCAACGGTATCGCGAGCCTTGGTGGCGGGTGTGCATCTAATGGCCTTATTGGTCGGGATGTACATGGCTTAGCCCTATCTTGTAAAGATGGTATATGGCGCGGTGGCGGGGTTAGTGGAACCTACCAATACATCGGTAACTTCGTAGGAGCTGTGACACTCACGACTGGCTCCCAAGCCGCTATTGTTCAGGTCTCCGGTGGCGTAGATTATACCTGCGGTCCTAACGGCGGCAGCAGCGGGGTGAATGAGTTTAGCTTGGTCGCTTATGTAAACGGTTCATCCGTGGCGGGTACCTCGGACGCGAACCCAGATTGGTCTAAGAGTGGTTATATATCCTTCGGTGTTCCTGCAAACACAGCTTATTCCATCCAGTCATACCCTTATTCGTGTACGGGGGGTGTTTTTTCAGTGTTTGCATTCCTGCTTTAACTATGGTGCCGCGATGCCTCTTCTGTGGGTTTTGATACTAGTAACGTTATCTATTACTTTCATGTTTAACTCTGAACAAGCTATCCAAGACAGAAATGCTTCGGTCACAGACGTTACGGTGGCTTCAGAAAGTATGTTGGTGTATCGAAACGCTGTTGCAAAATATTCATATTCTAACCCTGCATTTGTGGGCCGCGTTCCTGATACGTTGCTAAGCTTTCCCAGCTGGTACATTAAGTCACCGAACTTGAGTAACTACATTTCAGGCGGCACAAGTTATTCATTTTATGTAGGTTCGTTACCTGGTCTTGCCGGCGAATTGGCACATCAGACCGGATCAATAAATGTAGGAACCAATCAGAACGGTGTCCTACTGGCTCCAAATATAGCCAACTCGGGAATTGTGCTGCCAGCTCAGATCCCTCTCGGATCGGTGGTGCTTATCCAATGAGAAAGATCATGCTTCTACTCTCCGTTGTCGCCAGCGCTAACGCGACCGCTGAAACACCTCCTCCGGCCTATCAAATCGCGGCACTACCTCAGGGTGTTCCCCCTGCTGTTTTATATGCCGTGGCTAAAGTAGAGAGCAATTTCAAAATAAGAATCGGCTATTACCCTTGGCCCTGGACCTTAAACATTAAGGGGAAGGGCAGTTATTTTGCGACGCGCGCTGAGGCCTGTGGCGCGGTCATGGAAGGTTTACGGCAGTACGGCAAATACGGGGTGGATATAGGGCTGACGCAGCAGAATTGGGGTTGGATCGGCTCACAGCACTATGTCCATCCCTGCGATGCGTTGTCACCGAGTGACAACCTAGCCACCGCCGCAATCGAGTTACGAAAATGCTTCGATAAGGAGGGCGATTGGGTGAGGGCCGCTGGGTGTTATCACCGGCCAGCCGGAGGCGAACCTGCCCGAGTTTATCGGGAAATTTTCAGCCAAAAATACCGCCAAGTAATTGGCCTGAACTAGTCAGTTGGCGTAATGCCG
Organism: Pseudomonas sp. AB6; assembly: GCF_034314105.1. Taxonomy (NCBI): domain Bacteria; kingdom Pseudomonadati; phylum Pseudomonadota; class Gammaproteobacteria; order Pseudomonadales; family Pseudomonadaceae; genus Pseudomonas; species Pseudomonas sp. AB6. Next base: position 32,856 of record NZ_JAVIWJ010000002.1, on the reverse strand, counting down.
TCGACGCCAGATCGATCACTAAGGCGTACAAATCACCGCAATGTAGTGGAGACCAACCATGAGGTCAGTTTGGTTCTACCTGGTTTTGTTAATGCCACTTCCTGCTTCGGCTTTCTGTTTTCAGGAGGCCGGTCAGCGTTACAAGGTTGACCCGATACTGCTGGAAGCGATTGGGATCCATGAAAGTAAACTGCAGCAGCACGCGGTGAACCGTAACGTCGACGCGAGCGGCAAATTGCTCAGCACTGATTACGGCGTGATGCAAATTAATACCGATAACGCCAACCACTTGATTCGCATGGGGCTGATTCGCCGTCCCGCAGACCTGTTAGCCGACGCATGTTTTAACGTTCAGGCCGGGGCTTGGGTGTTGGCCCGCCATCTGCGAGTTTGTGGCAACACGTGGCGTTGTCTGGGCTCTTACAACGCAGGTTTCCACCCTTCAGCTGTTCAAGAGAAAAAGCGTCTGCGCTACGCGCAAGAAATTCGCACGATTTACAACCGCCTGAAAGCGCTTGGCCCTACTCCGGCCAACCTCGCAATCCGTTAATAGCTGCGCCCTGTCCAGGGTGTCAGGAGACCATCGATGAAGCTCTTTATTTTCGCTGCGCCTGCGGTGGCCTTGCTGCTGGCCGGCTGCCAGGCTTTTTACGAAAAAGCCCCGGTACAACCCGCTACGCCTGATCCTGCGTTAATCCGGGTGATCGCGCAGCAGCAAGTGTTGTGGCAAGAAGGGGTGATGAATACCCAGTCACCGCTGCCGGCGGATGCTATCCATTTCGACGGTGACCTGGTGTCAGTGACGTGGAGCGCTGATGCAGTTGAACTGCTGTCGCATTTGGCCCGTCAACGAGATGTGCGCTTCACCTGGGCCGGTGTGCGTCTTCCGTTGCCCGTCAATGTGCATGCCAGTGCCGTTACCTATGAAAATCTGTTGCACCTGATCGAAATGCAGACCGCCTGGCGCGCCACGTTGCATGAGTGGCCGGGTGAATTGGCGTTGGTGTTTGCGCAGCCACAACCAACGGCAGGGGGGCGTCAGTGAAAAAATCACTCCTGACGCTTGTCTTAATTCAGGGCCTGATGGGATGTGTACAGACGCCTTCATCTACGCCATCGGATGCGCCGCCGGCGCTGGACAGCTACCTGAGTACAACACGACCAGCATCGGCCGATGTTTCGGACACGCGCAGGCAGCTACTTGAAGAAGCTGGGCGCACAGTGGGTTTTCGCGGAGGTAAAGCCCAGCGCGCCTGGGAATTGCGACAGGCGCTCGAAAAGCGCTTTGGTCGCCTTGAGCTGATGTACGACTTTCGGACGTTGATCAGCTCCGAAGGGTGGCTACCGCCGGTGGTTGATGAGGCAGTTGACGTGGCTCACATCACTCCGGGGCAGATTCACCTAGCCTCTCACGTTTACGAAATCATTGCCCCAGAACGGTTTGTCAGTAATCCACCGTCCTGGCGCAGTTGGCTTCTGGCTGGGTTAGCCACCATGCCGACAGATGGGCCGGAGTCTTCAGTGCTGCCAGAAAATGTCGTGCAAAAGGGCCTGTGGCAAGCCGCGATTCGGCAGGGTTGGGATGAAGGGCGGATAAGCGCGGACCATACGCTTGAAGCCAATTTTAACCGTCTCAAGCGCGATTATACGGGCATGTTGTTGTACTCCTTTGTCCTGCGCGAAGGCCTGATGACCAAGCCTGTTGTCACCGACCAACAGCAAACAGTAACGGGCGACCGTCAGAAACTTACCACCGGCGATCGCGTTCGCACACTGAAGGAGAATGCCGGTTTTATCCCCGACAAAACCCAGTGGCGTCCGGTCATACGCAGAGCGCAGCCATGACAGACACCGCGATTTTTGAACCCTTCCCCTTTGAAGGCGGGTTGAACAGCCTCACGTTGCGCGACTTTTTCGTGTGGTGCGCCCGACAAAACGTCAGCGATATCCATATCCAGGGTGGTAATCACCTTGTTGTTGGTCATCACGGGCGGCTTCAAAAGGCCAGTCGGTTCGTTTTGGCAGATGACATATTGTCGAAATTGGTGGACGAAATTTTCAACCCCGAGGTTCGCGCTACGGTGCGAGGCGGGCGTCCTGTGGATCGGGCGCTGCAGCTCGATGGCGATATTAACCAGCGTTACGGTCTGGAGCGGGGAGAGCGGTTGCGTTTTCGGTGCAACTTCGTTCAGGCAACTGCTGGCCGGCTGGATACAACGCTCGCCCTGACGATGCGGATCATTCCATCGCTAATTCCCGAATTGACGAAGATGGGCCTTGAAAATGATCTGTTCGAGGCCCTGTTACCGTCCAACGGCATAGGCCTGATCGGAGGGATAACAGGCTCGGGAAAAAGCACTCTGCTTGCATCGACCTACCGCTACTGCCTGGATCATGACCCTGACCGCAAGATCACCACGATCGAAGATCCGATCGAATACATCTTTGGTCGCACCGGTGACATTTTGGAGCCGACGCAGCTGCAGATCGGGCGTGATGTGGCCACCTATGGCGATGGCATCCGAGCGGCCTTGCGCCGTGCGCCATCGATTATCGGCGTGGGTGAAATGCGTGACTTAGACACCTTGTCTGCCGGGATTCTCGCGGGCCAGCTGGGGCACTTCAACCTTACAACCGTGCACATTCATTCGCCAGGTGAGGCGATTCCTCGCTGTCTGACTTTGGTACCGGCTGAAATGCGTGAAGCAACTGCTCGCGACTTGCTTGGCGTGCTGCAGTACATCGTGGTGCAAAAGCTCTTGCGGACCACCGACGGCCAGCGTCAGGCAGCGCGGGAATACATCATCTTCGACGATCCGCTTCGCACGAAGCTGGCGGGCATGCCCTACGTCCAGTGGGGCCAACACATTGACAGCATCATCCGTATGGAAAGACGCCGCATCGCTGACCAGGCTTGGCGGCTTTACCAAGAGAACCGCATTGACCGACGCGAACTGGCTTCAGCCATGACGACGTATCAGTTGCGAGAACTGGAAAAGGAGAAAAGCTCGTGAAGGTAATGAATATGCTTTTGAAACCACCTAAAAACTTTGGCGGTGGGCTGATGTTCTGGGCTGTGCTGCTAAACGTGGCACAGGCGGCACAGGCGGCACAGGCGGCACAGGTGCAGGTAGGTTTTTCGCCAGAAGGAGGCGCTGAAGTCCTGGTGGTCAACGTCATCCAGGCCGCGCAACAGCAGATCAGGCTAATGGGCTACAGCTTTACCTCGCCCAAGGTAGTCAAGGCCCTCATTGCCGCCAAAGAGCGCGGGGTCGATGTTCAGATTGTGCTCGATGCGCACGGCAACGAAGGCAAAGGCAGCCGCGCGGCGATGAACGTAATCGCGAATGCGGGCATACCACTGCGCACTGACGCGGCATACAAGATCCAGCACGACAAAGTGATCATCAGCGATGGTCAAAATGTTGAGACAGGATCCTTCAACTATTCCACCGCAGCGGCCAAATCAAACAGCGAAAACGCGCTGGTGATGTGGGGGTTTCCTGAGGTGGCCAGCGTCTATCTGCAGCATTGGAAATCGCGCTGGGATCAGGGCAAACCCTACCAGTCGACCTACTAGGCTGCTCATATTCACCACATTCATGCGCCTGACGGCGACTTGAGGGAGACCAGCATGCGAGACGAGTCGGATGAGAAAGCCTATCGGGACATTGAGTCGTTGATAGCTCAAAGCACACCGGGTGAAGCGTGGGCAATGCACTTCGTTTCTGCCGGGGCAGTGCGGGGGAACATAGAGACGGCGGTGGCGGCGCTCATTGCCAAGGGTAACAAAGCGCTTGAGCTTGAATTCCCGCAACTTGCTCAGGCATCACGGAGCAGTCAACTGCTGGGAGATCGAAATGAACGACAGCTCAGATAACGAGCCGATCGGCTTTTGGCGCAATGCCTCCCGACCTTTGAGCGTTTATGGCGTCCCGGCACCGCTGTTTCTTTTGTACCTGTTCTGGTTTCGATTTCCATCCCTGAACACGATCTATGTCATCACGGCAATTATCGGCGGTTTTCGCGTGCTGTCGTTTTTCGGCTGGACGCTCAAGGTACTGGTCACCCGCCTGGTGTATTTGGCACGCGGAAAACAGCTATCCGGTCGGCCATGGTGGTATCGGCGCTTTACCGAGGGGGATTGATCCATGAAAACATCAGAACATCCGTTTTGGTTAGCAGTGCCGTATGAGGAGCGCGAAGTCGCCAGAGAGCGCGCCGGAGACTTGGCAAATGGCCAATCGGCGCTCAAATGGGATGAAGAAGCAAAACTGTTTTTTGCGCGGCCCGGTTCTGATCTAGAGCGCTTGCGGGACTGGTGGCCGGACAGCAGCCGCCGCGCCGGTGGGGGGGACGCGGAGGCTGAATTCCTCGATGCCTTGACCCAAGAGGGCTTGGTGATCAAAGGGATGCCGGTGATGGATGGCCAGCGTCAACGGGTGGCGACTGTCGAGGACAAAAACGGGAAAAAAAGCGGTGTATACCGTGGCTATCTTGATCGCCGGCCAGGCGGCTGGTTTATCAACTACCACCGAGCCGAAACGGAAAAATCCGTTACCAACTGGAAAGCAACGGGGGGTGAAGCTGACCCGATCACCCAGTTGCATATCCGCGCCGGAGCTCGACAGGCTCAGGAAGAAGCGGGGCGTTTGCGCGAAGAGACCTACGTTAAACAAACGCTGGCAGCGAAGAATCTCTACGATCGATTGCCTGCGGCCGAACCTGCGCATCCGTATATGGTGCGCAAGGGAATACCTCCTACGCCCGACCTCCGCCAAACAAAAAACGGCGCCCTCGTGGTGCCGTTTTTTAATGCCTCCGGTGAGTTCAGAACTCTGCAATACATCTCACCCGACGGGGAAAAGTTCCTCTTCAAGGATGCGCCCAAACAAGGGCACTTCCTGGTGGTCGGGGGGGCGCTGACGGCAGATCAACCGTTGTTGTACGCCGAAGGGTATGCCACTGCCCGGAGCCTGAATTTGGCCACAGGGCATCCAGTTGTGATGACTATCGATGCCGGAAACATGGTGGCCGTAGCCAAAGTGCTGCATGAGCAATTTCCCGACAGCACTCACCTGTTTCTGGCGGACTTTGACCACGCCAAAGCGGAGAACAAGGGGCTAATGATGGCCACGTTGGCTGCTGAGCAAGTCGGTGGCCAAGTCCTATACCCCGATTTTACCGATGAAGAAAAAGCCCGGGGGCTGACTGATTACAACGATCTTCACCAATCACGAGGCCTTGACGCGGTGCGCAGTCACGTCGTGCCGGTACTCAATCAGATAAATGAGGGTTACACCATGCAGGACGATCGCACACCTGAAGATTCAGGCATGTCGCCATATCTACCTTCCGAAACTCCGACCATTCCCGGTGAGGTCACGGCACCGGCACCGGCCGCTAAAAAGCCCCGTAGCCCCCGCACGCCAAAAAACCCCATGCAACCGCAACTCGACGAAGCATCCACAGCAACCGCTGCCGTGGATTCTCAAGCTCCGCTAATGGGATTAGCAGCAGGCCTGGTAGAGGCAGCGGAACCGCAATCGTCAGAGACGCTTACCTCTGAACCTTCGCCGAAATCCGAGCCCGAATTGCTCAAGGAAGCTTCCGACGTAGCTGTAAAAGCCCCGTTGGCCACACAGTTGACTGTTGAGTTAGGTACTGAACTCACTCCCGACGAGCGCAACATGTTGCAAAGCCAAGGATGGACCGATGAGCAATTGTCGGATATCCCTGCGGACCAGGCTCGGTCCGCACTGGCTGGTGAACTCATTGACCTCGACAACATTCCGCTGCCTGTGGCGCAGCCGGAAATGCAAGTCGAGACGATTGACCTCGGTGCTACCCCGTTGCCGGATGTGAAGCCCGTTTTGGCTACTGACGTAGCCGGAACCATGCCGGCAGAAGAACCGGTGATAACGCCGCGCCTGGTGCAGGCTGGCAGTGACGAAGCGCAGCCGGTGGCACAGACCGGCGGCGATTCGATCTGGGTAGGTCCACCTCGACCACGGAATGAAGAGGCACAGCCAAAAGTTAGTCAAATCGACAAAGATGCACTTCTGTCGCGGCTCACCAGTGAATTGCAAAGCGACAAGACGGTGCTTTACAAGCTCGATGGCGAGCCGGCGTTCATCGATCGGGGCATGCGCCTAGAAATGGTCGATGGTGCCAGCCAAAATGATGAGAAGGTGCTGGCAGCGCTGCTGACTGCTGCAGAGTATTACCGGGGACGGATCGAGCTGACTGGTAGCGATGCGTTTCAAAGAAAGGCGATCGGTTTGATTGCCCAGCATCAGCTCAATGTGACGATGAAAAATCCTGCTCAGCAAATGCAGCTGGTAGAGGCTCGCAAAGCCTTGCAAGACACGACCGTGGAAAGGGATTCTATCAACGGGGAGCCGCCGCCGGCATACGGCGCATCGCATCAACCGTCTGCGGAGCCGGCGGACTCCCCGGCGGACGCAGCAACTACCGTGAGCAAACCTGCAGCAGCTCCCGCGCCAGTAGCCAACCCGGTAATGGGCATTGGCGAGATTCCGCAATCAGATGCTCGCCAGTCGGCCGAAAAAAAAGTGACTCAGGCATCCTCGAATGAACAGCCTGCTTCGAGCGACGAGCAGCCTTCCCCGGGGAATGGCTTCACGAAAACCATCTCACCTGAAGTCCATCAGAACCATCAAGCTGCACAGCAGGGCGTTACCGGCAAGGTGATTGCATTTGGGAGCGCGCCATTCCGCTTTGAAGATGGCAATACCGACAGTACATACATCAAGCTGCGTACCAAAACGGGCCAGCAGACATACTGGGGCAAGGAATTAGCAGGTTTGCTACGCGAAACGCGTGTTCAGCCTGGCAAGGTGGTCACCTTGCAGTGGCTAGGCAAAGAGCCAGTCGTCGTTCGCGTGCCCATCAAGGATGATCAAGGCGTCACCATGCGTTTTGATGAAAAAAATGCGCACCGCAACCAATGGTCGTTGACGGTGATGGGTGGTACATCGGTCCGCACCGGGCAAGATGACGGTGTGAAACTGGCGGCTTACGACGTTCAGCGCTTTGGTCAGGTTCAGCAAGCGTTGATGGCCCGGACGCGATTGGATATCCCGCTGCCTTCGACGCCAAAAGATGGTCTGTTTTGGTTGACCCCGGACGGGCAAGGAAGCTCCAAAACTGGTGATGCGCTGTCGGCACCACGTCCAGGCGTCGACAACAAAGCAGCAGGGCAGCCTGTGATGAGCAGTTGGTCTGAGGATGGCCACCTTGACATGCTCCTGGTGCGTGGTGATGGTCCTTATTTGCAAGGTGTAGTGCGTCAAGATGGGCAATTTCAGCATGTGCTGGTGAGCCTTCCAGGTAGTCAAGACGCACCGGCGATGGTGTTTAACGTGCTTACAGCTGCGGGTCTGGTTCCGATTGGCAGCGGCAATGCAATTAACCGCTCAGGCGGAGTCGCTGTCTCACGCGAAAACATTGCGTTCAAACTGGATGGCGACACTGCGGTGCGTATCGGCAAGCTTGATAAGCCCGCTGAAGTACCGCCGGCACTGCATGCGCGCCTCGGGTTTGATGAACGCTGGAGTGATGACAATACGCTCCCAAAGTCCGCACCGGCGGCGGCACCCTCAGCACTGCCAAGCGATCCCCGCCCGGCGTAAAGCGCTAACAGCAAAGGAACTCAGCATGTTGAAGAAAAGCATGTGCGGCGCACTGCTGACGGTTTTGTGCTGCTTGCCGGTTGTAGTAAATGCAACGACCTGCCGCTCCGGCCAAGCGGCAACACAGGGCAGTCAGGCTGGATATGCCCAAGCCAAATTGGCGGCCGATTCATGGGCTGACCGCGAACGCACAGTGTCAGACCAACTCCAGGCCTGCCTGTCACGTATTCGCACCACGAGCATTAGCTTGCCGTCGTTTCCAAGTCTGCAAGACATCATGAATCAGGTCGCGGACAAGGTGTGCCAAGCCGCAGTGAACCAAATCAATAGCAACATCCCCAGCAGCATCGATCCTTGGCAGAAGTATCAGTAATTGAGGAGCAATGAAATGCAGACACCCGATGTGAACAGCCTCGTGGATGAAACTCCTGCAGGGGACGAACGCGTAGCTAGGCAGACAGACGATGCTGCAGCTTTCGAACATGCCATGGCAGGTCAGCGTCACCGAGAGCTGGGGGCCGCATTCGCGCATCGCTGCCTAATCGTACTGCTCTGGGTAGGTGTTGGTCTGGCGTTGTCCATCGGCTTGAACATTTACTTGGGCTGGCAGGTGGCCCATGCACCGGTGAAATACTTCACCACTGAGAATGGCCGCGTGATTCCAGCATTTCCCCTGGATAAGCCGGGGTTCTCGCAGAGTGACGTAGCTGCGTTTGGAGCCGACACGATTCGCAACAGCTTCACGTTGGACTTTGTGCACTATCGAAACCAGATGACTGCAGTGAGCGAGGACTATTCAGAAATGGGTTATCCGGACTACTACAAGGCGTTGACAACTTCCAATGTGTTGGCTGCCGTAAGGGATCAGCGCATGAATCTCTCGGTAGAGGTAGGACCTGGCGTGATCCGCAGCAGGGGGGCTCCGGGCGGCATCTTCACTTGGGAGTTTCAGTACCCTGTAACCTTAAAACTAGAAGGCCAGCAGTCCAGCAGCCCACCCCAGCGTTTTATCTTCACTCAACGCATTCAGCAAACTGACGTGCGCGTGAAACACAAGGGACTTGAGGTTATGCAGGTGATCACCAGCAACGCTAACTGAGGCGGATACCAGCTATGAATCTTGCATTCGAAGCAGCACTGGCTGCTCGTTTACTCTGGATGGGTGTGATCTGTCTCAATGGTATTGGTGGTTTTGAAAAAGAGGCAGAGGCCGCCGCTCAAGCTGCATACGACGCTGTGGACCAGCTTGCATATTATGACTTCTTTGACTGGCATCACTATGGTGCGAATGCACCGTTACTGCTGCGCGATATCCCGCAGTTGGCCGAGCATTACGCCCTAGCGTACGAGCAGTGTTGTGAAGCGGCTCCAAACCAAGAGAAAAAGCGGCTGGATCTGGAGAGTGGTCTGAGGCACGAGCAATACATGCAAGATCTTGCAGACACCTACGCTGAAATCGAATGGGAGTTAGCCGAAGGCTGGAAACAAGACTGCCTCGACAACGGCCTCATCTAAAACTGAGCTGCCCAGCACACGCTAGAACAATCCTGCCTTAATCCAAGCGCATGCTTGGCTCTCGATGTATTAAGGAAACATTATGAAAACGCACATTGCGCTGGCCATATGGTTGGCCGCAGGCGGTTACGCCTGGGCGGCTGACGGGAATACCAGTTCACAGACTGCTCACGTTGCTGATCCAACAGGATGGGCGTCGGCCGGCGGAGCATCTGGCTCTGTCATCTCCGCGCCGTCATCGTCGGTACCGGCCAACGCTCAAGTGGCCTCAGGCAACGACCCTTTACCGCCGCCGTCACCGCTCTACAGCCAGGCCCAAGACGCCATATCCCCACTGTCGCCTAAGCAGGTTCGACAATTGATGGGCCAGGCCACAGAAATAGATCAGGCTATCGCGTCACCGCAAACGGCGATCGTGCCAAGGATCAGCGCAATTACGGTTGATCTAGCACCTGGTGCTAGCCTGCCGTTGGTGCGCACGGCCGTGAACTATCCCAGTTCGCTGAGCTTCATCGACAGTACCGGCGCGCCATGGAAGCTTGGCGCGGCGCCACTTAGTGGAAATCCAGCGATTGTCGTTTATTGGGTGCCTAACAGCCCCGTACTGGTTGTGTCTGCCAGTAAGCCATTTATGAGCGGCAACATCACGGTTTATCTCGACGGGCTTTCAGTGCCAATCGTGCTGAACGTTACCAGTGGTGAATCAGATACCCCGGCCAAAACCTGGACCGTTGATAGTCGTCTGGATATGCGGGTACCCAGACGTGGACCCGCAGCTCTGTCTGGCTCTGCTCCAGAGACGCGTATTGGCCTACATGACCGAACTCTTCAGGCATTCCTGGACGGAGTACCCCCTAAAGAGGCGCGGCAACTCAAAATCACGGGCGGTGTCCCGGACACAACTGTTTGGCAATTGGGGGATGACCTTTATGTCAGATCGCGAGCCGATATCCGTGACGAGTTTGAAGCCACCCTATCGTCGGCGGATGGAACGCATCTGTGGAAACTACCGCTCACGCCCTATGTGTCGTTCTCGGTGATGGGCCGCACAGCAGCGCTTAACGTGGCTCTGGAGTAGTTATGGCAAACAAAAATGATGCAGGACGAGACATCAAGCTCACCATTACATTGGTGATCGGTGTAGTCGTAGCGATCGCCGGTGGAGCCTATTTTTTGTGGAGCTGGCTCTCTGCCGCGCCACCAGAAAAATCACAGCTCGACATCAATCGAGTTACTGCCGGCTCTCACGGCAGTAGTAAAGAAACGCCGGAGTATCGGGAGCTGCTCAAGAAATACAACCAGCAGGGCGGGAACGCAGCGCAGCTCCAAAACAGCAGTTTTATCGCCAGTATCCCGATGGAACAGGAGCCTGTGGTACTGCCGGTCTCAACCGCAAAACCGACTGCACCCACGCAGTCAACTGCGAGACAAAGCCGCACTGACCAGAGCCAGGCGTCAGCGAATACCGGTAAGGAGGACGAGAGGCGTCAGAAAGCGTTGGACGATTTGCTCAAACGAATCAAACCGCCCGCAGAGGCCAAAGAGCACTTAGAAGGTTTACAAGTTGCCCAGGTGTTGGGAAGCGGAAGCGGCCTCGGGGGTGAGGGAGGTAAGGCAGGAAGTGATTACCAAAAATGGAGTGAAACTTTACCCGGTGGAGCACGGGTACAAGCTTCTATAAGCACTGCAAATGCTCGGACCGCTTCAATGGTGGGTGCACCGGTGGAAGTGATTCCGCCTTACTGGCGTGGTCCGGGGACCATTGATATTGGAGTTGATTCGGACAACAGCACCACACCGGTCCTGGGCAAACTTCCAACCGGGCCTTATGCCGGTGCAGTACTCAAGGCTACTGACGGAGCGAAGCTTGCTGGTGAAGGTGTAGTGATTCACTTTTCTGAGATGGCGCTCAATGGCATTAACTACAAAGTGGATGCCTACGCGCTCAAAGACGACACCCTGCTCGCGAACGTAGCGACCGATGTTAACCACCGTTATATGTCCCGGATCGTCGTGCCGGCGTTGCTCAGTGGAATTGGTGGCGTGGGCCAGATGTACTCCCAGGCCAACACTCAAGTGGTGAGCAATGGTTTTACCACTCAGACCGTACGTCCTGGATTACCGGATGGAACCGCAGTAGTGGGTGCGATTGCTGGAGGTACCGCGAGCCAAGCATCCAAAGTGCTTAGCGAAGATGCTGCGCGCATCCCGGCAGAGCAGGTCACGATAACCAAGGGACAGGTGGTGGCTATTCAGTTCATGCGCGGGGTGTACTCAGGCGATGCGATCGCTCCGGGCCAGGGTGGAGAGGCGATTAGACAGTCTGTTCCGGTGCAAGCATCGAGGGTGGCACTGATCCAACCCACTACTCAAGATCAATGGCGTGCACAAACTCAAGCACGCATCGAGCAGCAGCGACAGCTGCAGGAGAATAAGTGATGAATGAGTTTAGTCTTCCTGGCGCCGAGCCCATATCGGCAGCTCCGCCGCCGTTGATCCTAGGGACTCGATTCGGTTGGCTTAGCCATCCTTTTTTCCTGGGCCTGTCATTGCCCTGGCTGGTGGCAGCTGTGCTGGCTGTAGTGGTAGCGGGTTGGTATTTGTTTGCGCCGGAAGGCACAAACACGCCGACGGTTAATCAGCTGGCTTTTAATGAGGGCAGTAATCTACAGCCGGTATCCAGCGAGTATAAGGCCTCGGCGTCCGTCAATGATTCTCCCGGGTTGTCTCAGGTGCAGGATCAAGTGGCGGTGATGGTCGGCGGTGTTCGCAGTTTTGCCGAGGCTAATCGTACCGCCATCGAGCGCCTGGTGCAGACCACCAAAGCGCTGGGTGCGCAGTTGGCCGTAGTGCAACAGCAAGTGCTGGAGCTCCAAGCGCAGAACAGCTTGTTATCGGCTCAATTGTCGTCCAAGGGGTCGACGCCAGTGACTGCACACAGACGTGCACAACCCGCTGCTGTCGCGCCAAGTTCGCCGTTGGCGGAAATGCACCTAAGTGCAGTGCAATTGAATATGGCATGGGTGTACTGGCAGGAAAAAACGTGGGCTGTGCAAGTCGGCGACCGCTTAGGGGCGGTGACCGTGACCGGCATCGATGCCAACAACCGTCAGGTGCGCACCAGTTCCGGCATTCTCAAGTGAGGTGAGCCATGGCTATGCCTAGCGGAAATGACGCGATCCAAATGCTTGTCAACCTGTCCGGCAATCTGAACAGTGTGTTTGTCAAACTCGGATTCACACTGGGTACCTTATTTGCTGTCGTAGGTGCAGTGACTTACCTGGTTCACCATGCCAGTACGTCACGAAAAGCTCCTGGACAGTCACAGGGCAGCGGCAAAGTGATTGCGTGGATACTGCTCTGCGGTGGATTAGCCGGTCTGGACCAGATGATCCAGGCAGGTGCTCGGCAGCTTGGTTGGCAAGGTGCCACGTTTGACGCCATTAGCTATGTGGACGTGGGCACTTTTGGGGTAGCAGCTGATGCAGCCAATGCGGTGCTGACCTTGGTGAGGATGTTGGGTGTGTTTTTTGCTCTGCAGGGCATGCTGACTTGGCGGCGTTCCCTCAAGGACGGTCACACCGGGCTTTCTGCCAGCCAGGATGTATCCACCGGTACGCTAAAGTTCGTTCTGGGAGTGTTTTGCGTCTGCAATCCTTATCTCTTGGACGCCCTCCAAAAATCTCTCGGCATGCAATAAGCGGGTCGGGTTTTTAACGCGCATATGCGCACTTTCAATCGTGATATCAATCTGAAAATTTAAGGAATTAGCCATGCTTAAAGACATGCAGCTGTGGGTTTGTGTGCGCGTAACTTTGTTCAAAGAGCAGTTGAGCCACCGGTTCATCAACTGGTTAGCGGTGGTATTGGCAAGCAGTCCAGTGGCTGCTTTTGCCGATGGAGACATAGCGGCCATGGGTACTGCGGTGGCAAATGGTGCTACGTCAGGTATGAAGTCCGCGCTGCTCGTTGCTCAATTCGCCGGAGTTATTTTTGTGATCGGCGGCCTGATTGCGGCCAAGACCAAGAAAGATAATCCGCAGGTGAAAACCTCCCACATCATCGGTTCCATTGCATTCGGGGCATGCCTGATCGCGGTGCCTGAGATGATCAAGCGTGCTCAAACGCAAGTAGGCCTGTCGCCCGTTACCGTGGGCTAACGAAGATGTCCCCTGTGATAACGGCTGTTATCACAGGGGCTGGGGATGCTTATGGAAATGTATTCAACACAGGTTGTGGGTGATTCGCCGTCCTCCACACGTCGTGAGCAGGCGCCCCTTGTTGCTCTGATGCTCGACATCAGCGGTGACACTCAAACACCGGCGCCTGTGGTGGCTGTGGGTGACCGGTGCGCCTGTTGTGGGCTGAGAACGAGCAAGTTGTGGGAAGGCGCCCGGGCGGCATCACCTGACCTGCACGCGGTCTGCACGCTCTGTTACCTAGCCGGCCACCTAGATAGCCCAACGGCTGCCCACGGTCGCCTTGCCTTTTTGCCGGGAATGGCGATGGCCGACGTGCATCACCTGCAGCGTCGGGCACATTTCGCAATGCTGGGCGGTACGCCTACGCAACGTCGGGAGGGCCAACGCGTTTGGCGTTGGCTGTTGCTCCATTCCCGCGAGGTGGAAACAGCTTGGGGGACCGCGAGAGCCGGCGAGTTTGCCGCAGCCCTGAAACGGCTCGCTCCTCATAAGCGCTTGAAACTGCAGACCCGACTGGCGGGTTGCGCGCTCATTTTGCCTGTTGATGTTTTTGACGACCTCTCTTTGCTGCTGCCCGCCGGAAAAACGGTAGAGGCGGCGCTAACCCCTCGAAGCTGGGGCACCTATACGCGGAGTGACTTGTATGCCGAAACTAATACGCTGGGTTGAGGACTTGATTACAGCGGCCTCACGTTTCGCCGTGTCGCAAGACTTGCCAGACTACTGTGACCTGCAGACCGTGGTGCGTCTGACTAATGACGATCGGGTACGGCATCCGGAACTGACCGCGCCGTACATCATGGTCAACGATGACGGTGATTACTGCACGGTCTACGCCATCGCTGGTAGTTTCTGTGACACCGACGAGACTGCCGGTACCGATGAGCCTTACTCTTGGGCTGGCCGAATTTTGCGCATGACTCAGGCCCTGACCGCAAATTATCGTCGGTACGGAAACAAACTCAGTTTGGTGTTTGAGGACGATCCTGAGCGGGGACACGAAGAGGTTAAGCGCCTGTTGGCTCCACAATACCGATCGGTTAAGCGCACCGGCATTGACCTCACAGAGATTCTGGATGAACACGTCACTAAGCTTGCGCCTTGGGTGTCGAGAGAGCGTTGCTACCTGGTGTGCTACACCGGCAGAAACGCGCTCTCGGCTCATGAGTTGGTCGATGAAAACAAACGGCTTGCGACGTTAATCAATCAAAGCCCCAATGCAAGGTTTGGCCAAAATCCGGTGTTGGCCGAAATGACAGGATTGAAGATCCGCCACGACGCGTTTTTAAGCGGCGTTGAAAGCGCGTTGCGCGATAACGGCCAAGGCGTATTACTGCAACGATTGGACGCTCACGCAGCTGGCCAAGCCCTGCGCGCACAGGTAGATCGTCTGGGCACCAGTGACACTTGGCAGCCGTTGCTGCCTGACGACGTAATCACCCCGCATGGCGTGCGTGACGGATCGGATCACACCCCATTTTTGGCGCCTTGGTTGAATTTTCAACTCATGAACCAAGACGTGCAAACCCACGGCAACAAGCTGTGCGTTAACGGCATGTGGCACGGTTCGCTATCGGTATCGCTGGGGCCTCAGGCCCCACAGACCTTTGCACGCCTTAAAGCGCTGGTCCCAAGGCACATTCCTTGGCGTGTACGGATGGACGTAATGCCGGGTGGTATGGCCTCTCTTCGCGTCAAGAAGGGAACCTTGGATTTCATGGCGTTTGTCCCGGCGCTGAGGCCGGTATGGAACTCCATCGAGTCCTTAACGCGGGTGGAGCAAGAGCAACCTGTGTGCGTCATGACGATAATGGCGTCCACCTGGGGCGACAGCCCTGAGGCTGTGACGCGCAATCTGACACTGCTTACTCAGGCTTTCCAATCGTGGGGCATCTGTGAGGTGACACAGACTTTCGGAGATCCGATCAAGGCGTGGGCATCCACGTTGGTCGCCTCCAGCAAGGGAAGTGGGCCGCACCTGCTATACCCGCCACTGTCCCAGGCGCTGAACCTGCTGCCACTCACCCGACCGGCATCGGCTTGGGAAGATGACGGCAACGCGTTATTCCCAACCTTGGACGGCAAGCTGTACCCCGTCGGCCTGGCAAGTAGTAAGCAGAACAAACTGACTAACGTCATCTGCGGCTCTCCGGGGCTCGGTAAGTCGGTGTTGCTAAACGCACTAGGTAACGTGCAGGTGGCCAGCGCGCAACAGCAACTGCCCTTTATTGCGGGAGTGGACAAGGGATTCTCGATGCAAGGGCAAGTAGCACTGCTACGCGATAGCCTGCCGCCTGAACGCAAGGATGAAGTGGTGGGCATCGTGTTGCAAAACAGTACGAAGCATTGCCGCAACCTGTTTGATGTTCAACTGGGTGCTTTTTTCCCGATCGCTCCTGAACGTAACTGGATTATCAGCATTCTCACCGCGACGTGTATCGACCCGACCACGGGGGAGCCACCGAATGCGCGTGATACGCGGCAAATCCTGGATCGCGTTATCAGCATGGCCTTTACCGCCAATGCCGAGACCAGTCCGAGGGCTTGGACGCCTGAAGTCATACCTGAGGTGGATGCAGCCCTGGAGAAACATGGGTTGTTTGAGCTCCACCCCGCAGATTGGTGGGCAGGTGCAACATGGTATGAGGTAAGGGATCTTCTGTTTAAAGCAGGCAGTGTGCAGGAAGCGCAGCGCGCACAGTTTCAGGCGGTCCCTGAGCTGGCCGACATGACCAGTTTTTTGAACCATGCGGATATTCAGAGCGCGTTTGGCAACGTGCAGCGTGACGATAGTTCCGAGAAGCTGCTGAGCTACCTGAGCCGCTGCATGACGGATGCCTGTTCTGAATACAAGATGTTGGCTGGCCGGACACAGTTTGTGATCAGTCCAAACACCCGCGTCATTGCTATCGACTTGAACAACGTAATGGGCGATGACAGCAAGTCTGGACACCTGAAAACGGGGATCATGTTCCTGTTTGCAGGCCAAGTAGCCGGAGGAGACTTCGCGTTGCCGCAGTACAAGGATGAGTTAATAGCGGCGGTCAATCCGCTTTATCACGCGTTGCATCTAGGACGGCTGGAGCAACTGGACCAAGAGGTCAAAACCAAGGTCTACGATGAACTGCACAATGCCGCCAAGGTGCCTTTTATTTTCCCGATGCTGGAAACTCAGGATAGGGAGCAACGTAAGTTTGGCGTACGCACCGTGCTTTCTTCGCAGTATGTGCGTGACTTCCCTGCCGCCATTCTACAGTCGGCCAACTCCTTGTTCATGATGGAAGTCGATCCCAAGGACGAGCCTTTTCTCATTGAGCACTTCAAGGTACCGAAAGTCACCATTCGTAACTTTCAGCGAACTGGCTCAGGGCCTGCCGCAGATGGTAGCGGCGTACCGTTCTTAGGCGTATTTCGAGTTAAGGGCGGTGGGACCATGGCCCGCATTCTTAAAAATGCTTTGGGCCCACTGGAACTGTGGGCTTTGAACTCCTCACCGGCGGACAGCGCTTTGCGCAGGCTGTTGTATGCGGAAGTTGGAGGCGCAACAGCTCGATCAATGCTTGCTGAGGCGTTTCCACAAGGCACGGCGGAAAAGCTGATAGCGCTGCGTCAGAAACAGGCGGGAGAGACTGACACCAGTAACGTTACGCGCACGCTGGCCAACGAGCTGATTGCTCGACGCGGCTATAACCTTTGAGAGGATTTGATCATGAAGCGACGTTATACGGCGACAGTGCTGGCCGTCAGTCTGCTGGGGAGTCAGTCGGTGTGGGCTGTAATTCCGGTGACTGTGGACGCAAGTGTGCCTATCACCACGGAGGTAATGCCTGCTTTGACGACACTCCAAGCCACACTGGCTGAAATCCTGTCCACTGACACACAGATTGGTACTGCGATTGTACAGGCCAGCGACAAGCAGGTGAGTGCTACTACTGAGGCTTCGAGGGCACAGCGTGAAGCGGATATTTTTGGCCGTGAAACCGAGCGTTTGGAGCGTGCCCGCGGAAGTTTCACCGTAGCGGATAGTATCTGCAGCGAGTCGGCTTCCGGCGTGGCAGCAGCCGTGGGCAGAACTAGCCGGGCAGGGGCTTCGCTCCTTGCTGGCGGGCAAGGCGTTAGCAGCGCAGTGGTGCGTAATACCGTTGCTTCACTACCCGTAGCACCGCGCCAAGGTGGATATCGTAGCGCTGCAATGCACGCGGCCTACTGCACATCAAGCGAGGCAACGCAGTACGGCGGTACTGACTTGTGCCCGGGGGTTTCAGACCTACCAGGCGGGGATATCGAGTTGCGCTCGCTGTTGGACGGTGCCGGAGCTGTTGGTAAAGCTCCAGATCTGACATTCAATCAGGACCAGGTGGATGCGGGGATGGCTTATATGAAGAACTCTGCGCGTCATGACGGAGGACGGGTGCCAGGAAAAGGTGAGATTCAGTCGGCTACCGGACGCGAATATCAGGGATTGATGACGCAATATAAAGCGATTCAAAGCGCAGCTGCACAGCCTCAACTCGATATTGTTGCGGCAAGTCAAGCTAATCCGGCTACGCATGACGCCCTGGCAGAGGCTCTACAAAGTCCCTCGGCCGCCCAATATTTTACTGCGACTGCCAGCTCTGAAGCGCAGCGCACTGGGGTGATGAGCGAAAGGGAATTTGAAGCGTTTGAAGTGGGTCGACGTTATGCCAATACAGCGTATGAGACTGACTTGCAGCAAA
Organism: Pseudomonas sp. AB6; assembly: GCF_034314105.1. Taxonomy (NCBI): domain Bacteria; kingdom Pseudomonadati; phylum Pseudomonadota; class Gammaproteobacteria; order Pseudomonadales; family Pseudomonadaceae; genus Pseudomonas; species Pseudomonas sp. AB6. The sequence continues at coordinate 14,766 of NZ_JAVIWJ010000002.1, read as the reverse complement.
TGGACGGTGACAACCTGACCCGGGAATTGATACGGGTGCAGAGCCTGAGCAACTGGCTGCAACTTAGCAGTAAAAATGAACAGCGTCAGGCCAGCATCATTGCCGGCCAACAGTTGGCTTTGGCGGCGGATGCTAAATATGTTCCGCAGTTGCAAGAGCTTGCCAGCAAAATGAGTTCAGGGGTGAGCGCAAATGCAAATTGACCCGAGTAATTCGCCAACCGCAGGAGGCGATGCCGTCGACGGGCACGAAAAAAAATCTGTGACGTCATTGCGCCGCGCCGGGCAGATTGGCCTTTCACTGATCAACCCTTTTTCAGACCTTATGGTGATCTACCGCAAAGGAGTAGTGCCGACGTTAGACAGGATGAAGCTGTTGCGCGAAATCGTGACCCCTTCAACGGCAGTTCGGGAATTGCTTAGTTGGGCACAGGCAGTGCAGCGTGCCGGTAAGCCCATCGAACAGCTAAGAATCTCTTTCAAGCGCATCCGTGCTGCATGGTGGTTCCTGATGGCTGTGCCCGGCATCTTGTCGATTTTGCTGCTGATGATGGTGATGGCCACCAAGTTCAACCTGCCCTCCGGGACCTTGATACGCGCATTGGTAACGACTCTGGTCCTAGTAGCGTTGGGCGGGATTGGTTTTGTAAAAACCTTGGTCGCTACCTACCGCTTGTGGCAGCTCGATGCGCAGCGCGTCAGTGAAGAAGAACACGGCACCTTCAAAGATTTTTTGACTGAAAACCGCTGGTTTCTTCAAGTGCTGACGATCGGCTTGATCCGATAAGTCCTACTTCTCTGCTCTATTTGTGCGGCCCCATTCGCGGTCCGGCATAACACTGGAAAACGCTATGAAACTCATCAAACGATTTTGGTGGGTCGGTTTACTGTTGGTCTTTTCCCTGCCGGTGTTGGCCGACAGTGTGACTTACCAGACCATCAGTGCAGCCGCCCAGAAGAACAACGACCTATCCCGCCAAGCGCTAGTGATGATTTTTGGCGACGTGGTAATTCACCCGTTTGCACCATCGAAACAGACGCTGATCGGAGCCTTGTTTGCCACGATTAATGGCGTTTTGAGCGCAGTTGCAATGTTTTGGTTCTTGACCATCACCGTTAAAACCGTTGTGAAGTCAGGTCACCAAGGCCAGGTCTTCAACGGTGGCCGGTCCGCGCTGTACCCCATCATGACGTTTGCCGGCTTCATCTGTCTGGTCCCGACTGGATCAGGCTGGTCGATCTCACAACTGATCATGCTTTGGGCCGCGTCGGTAATGGGGATTGGCAGCGCCAATTTGCTGACCGATACCGCCGTGGACATGATGAGCAGCGGGTACTCAATGGTCACCCAGCCAACCGCGCCGGCTACTCGATCAGCTGCCCGGGGCATTTTTGAGATGAACCTGTGCAAATACGCAGTCAACAGCGAGCTGCAATCGCTGTATGCCGATGGGGTGGCCAACACTCCAATGATGAGCACCAAAGGTAGTCACGGCGATTACAGCACTGGTAACGGCAGCGCTGTCTGCGGTTCGGCTAAAACCCCGAACTCGGGGCGCAGCGGCGTGTGGAACCTCATGTTTGACAGCCAGGTGGACACCGATGGCGTGGTCACTGCACAAAAGCAAGCACTGGATACAATGCAGGCCACTCTGGATCAATCGGCCAAAGCTTTTGTAAGTACCTACTTGAGCAAGCGTGATCAGGATACGGGAAGCTTCCAGGACGCAGAAACCCAGATACAGAATGCCGCGGCCGCGTACGAAGACACGGTGAACCAGGCGCTGAACAAGATCGATTTTAAGGACACACTGCAGAGCCAACTTTCCAGCCAAATCAAAAGCAGTGGTTGGGTGGCCCTGGGCAGTTGGTACCACACCTTTGCCACTGCCAATAGCAAAACAAATGATGTCGCCAACGCAACCCCTATTGTCACGGGCCTGAGTGGTTCTGGTGAGCTGGGTTCCAGCGACCTGTATAACCAGGTGTTTGCTGCCTATCGATCGCAGGTCCAAAACAGTCCCTACACTGCGCCGCTGGGGACACAAACAGCTAAGGACGATGGTGCCGCGGCCACGGCGGCAAATCCGAATGCAGTATTTGTGAGTGTATTCAAGTCTCCGATGCAGTGGTTAACAAGCTTGATTGCAACAGGAAAACTAGGCACGGATGCTGACTTTTCCGATCAAGTGAATCCGCTGATCAAAATGCAGGAGATTGGTGATGCCACCCTAGGCACCACCGAGATCCTGATGGCCGCGTATGCAGGCACCTGGGCAGTGGCGTCTATTGCCAGTAACTCTGGGGTGGGTTGGGCGTCGCACATCTTTGCGGTGGATACTGGAGCAGTGGTCAAGGACGTTATGAGTGCCATGGCTCCGCTGTTCTACTTCGTAATGTTTGCGTTGATGGCCATCGGTTTTTCACTGGCCGTGTTTCTGCCGGCCGTGCCATTCCTCTTCTGGATGGTGGGGGTCTTCAACTGGATTGTCAGTGTATTAGTGGGCTGTGCGGCCGGCCCGATGTGGGCTGCCACTCACCTTGGGGCCGAAGAAGACAAGGGCAGCCGAAGTGCCTACGGCTACATCTTTCTTATCGACATGATGCTGCGACCTCCGTTGATGGTGCTTGGATTCTTCTTTGCGTCGGTGGCGGTCGATGCAGGCGGCACAATACTCAACCTCCTATTTCCTTCGGCATTGGCCAATGCCAACGCGGATTCGCTTGTTGGCCTGTTCAAAATGATTGGCTGGCTAATGATCTATGCGCGCATCTCGACCTTTGGCGTCACACGGTTGTTTGGTCTGCAGGCCTCCCTGGCGGATTACGTCATTTCGTTCCTGGGTGGACGTGAAGGAGCCAACTTGATGGGCGGAATGGTGGATAGCATGAAAGGTATGTTTGGCTCAGCAGGTGCCGGAGCTGGGCGTATGCCTAGCATCAAAAATCAATCAAGAAATCCGGGTGCTGGCGGAGGTGATGGGATTCAATGATCTAACAAGAGGCTTAAACTAGATCACCGATCACCGGTAAAGCTGTTAACATTGTTGACAGCTTTACTGCGTTGAGTGCTAATGTGCCACTACAGTAAGAGCGACAATTGATGAAGCCTGACGCTTCCCACCACAATCCTGATCCACGCTATTTACGTGGGTTGCTAGAACAAGCTGGGGTAAGCCGAAGTCAAGCTGCTCGTTTGCTTGGCATGACCCGGACCGGCTTTAACAATTACTTGCGTGATGAGTCTGAACCGCTGTACCGAGTAGCTGATTATCGGGTGCAGTTTGCTCTTGAATGTCTAGCTGACCCACAAGCTTGAAACACTTCAGTCTTCGAGGATGAGATCATGGTGCAACGTCTAAAAACGGCCAAAGAAGGGTGGTTCTGGCTCGCTAAAATGGTTTATTTGTTCACTCTCCCATTCCTGTTGTTTATCGGAGTGGTAACGCTTTACGCACTCCACTCGCCGAGAGCTGAAGCAAAAATTGCAGGTCTGCCTCTGTTCTCTCTGCTCGTTTGGGTAGGTGTTTTGATACCGGTAGCTGTGTTTGTCTATGGCATTTTCAGTCGCCGACGGTTGCTCAAGAGCATTACTACCTCGCTTCGGAGCGCGGAATACTTCAACCCGGATGCGACCTACGAGATGTATCACGAGGGGGATGGCAAGTACCTCGGCATCGATATCAACAACGGTACGATTTTGTACGTGCATAAGATCCGCAAGGGCGAAGTGGACGTGGTGCCTCTGACCATGGACGACTGGATCAACCGTGAGGTGGAAGGCAAGATGCTGCGTATCTATACCAAATTACCTCAGTTGCCGCGTATTGAGATCGCCACCCCTTGGGCACAGCGTTGGTACGATTCCTTGGGCGCGATGGAATTCAATCGCCGCACCACGCCGCACCCATTTGCCAGTTATGTGGGCAATCGATTGGCGAAACTGGAGCGGGATCATCAGATCCAGATTCCACGCTTCGCTTGAGTGCTCCATTCTTCTGATAGCAGCAGAACAATAGCCGATCGCTAACCACGCAGTTGGCTTCTATCGTTCTGATCTTTCCCGACGCGCTTTGCCTTCCGACACCGACCTTCTGGTCGGTGTTCTTTTTGTGGGACTAAATATGCAAAACAAACCTTCACAAGCTTCGTGGGAGAGCGAACAGGCGCACCTGCTTCTGGCGCTTTGTGCAGTGGTGCTTCTGTGCTGGCTCTTCTTCGACTCCTTTGTTTATTGGACCAGCTGGATGCTTTATTGGCTATGGATGATGGTGGATTTTCCATTCATCCACATGTGGGTTGGTGGGAAAATCAACCTGCTGGCCAGTCTCGCTAATCATGCAAAAGACACCACGTTTTCTGAGTGGTTGGATGTGATGAATCAAACGTCGACCATTCTGATGCTGTTCTTGGCCCCATTGGTAGTGTTCAGCAGTTTTAGCCTGGCTCAGCATCCGATGTTGCCGTTTCGCAGTAAACGGCTGGTGAACATCCATTCGCTGCCAGGTCTGGTGAGCGCGTTTGCCCCTTCAGTCATCCCGGTTTTAGCGGGATCAGGTGGGGACGGCCTTATGAATGACACCTCCCCCGAAAATGCTTGGGGACTGAAACCTGAAGAGTTTGCCGAGCAACACAACCTTATTCGCCGCCAAGTGCTTAATCGGGAGGCGGCGCGAGTCGTGTTTGAGGCGCAAATAAAAGGCCCCCCTCATGATGGCCTTAAGGGCTGGGCTCCCTACGAGCGTGCCTTGTTTGCTGTGTTTGGCGCGCAAGTGTTTTTAAACGATCGCAAGGCGGCCTTAAAGTTGCTCGATGATTTGAACCGATCCTGCCTGGTTAAAGGGCTCCTGCGTCGCAAGCAGCGCGATTTCCTACCGATCTACTCATTAGCCGACAAGATTTTTGCGCGCTTAGAAGTTGCTTCAGGCGTCGGTGAATGGTTACAAGTCCACGGTTATGTGCACACGGCCATGGCTGGGTTGTACGGTCGAGATTTGCGGTTGCCATCAGCGAAATTTCGGTGGCTAAAAGGCGTCGACCGCACCCTTTGGTATGCCTTACACAGCGCTGACACCGCGAAGGTGTTTGTCGAAGGTTCTGGCGTATTGGCCCAGGCGCGGGCCGAAAGCAAAGCTCAAAATCTAGGGCTGCCGCGCCCGGGATTGTTGGTAAAGAAGGCCATCGAAGGACTGCAGACCGAGTTGGAAAGTATTGGATTGGTATTCCCGCGTGAAATTGCAGCTGCCAGACGCCGCTTGATCGTTATAGAGCCGGTAATGACAGCTATCTACGCGGTAGAAGCGCCTTTGGATAACGAAGGTGCATGAGTCGGTCTGCCTCTAACTACAAGCCTTAAACCGCCCCGCCTAACCACGCACAACAAGCACCTGCCACTCCGACGCCCGCGAGTACGTGGCCAAGGTGTGCCTGCTTTTTACCCATTTAGGGAAATCCAATGACCTCTGTCTCTCACTCGCAGTTTTCGGTACTTATTCAGGGCAATCTGTTGGTTGCCACGCAGGCAAAAGACAACGCTAAACGTACATTGTGCGTGCTTGACATGCGCCATAAGCCATCGTTCTACCTGGGTCGCGGCCATGTAGTTTGTCGTGATTCCCTGGGCCAAGAATTTACCCTTGACACCGTTAGTGGTGAAGATGCAAAGGACCTGCTCGCCGAGTTGCAGGCCGTTCAGCTGCACCATCACAAGCACACTAGAAAAATCTGGCACCTAACGAAATCGTTGCATCCCACTGCGCCGGCGGTAGCGGCGATGTTGCTGTTCTCGATTGGCGCGGCCGTAGGCCACTGGGGAGGGGGTTCGAGTGCCGGTGACCCGAGTGTTCGGGTGAGCGAACCGGAATTGAGCGCTTCCGCCGCGCTACCTACACCGGTTAATTCGAAGTTACTGCACGCTCAAACTAATCCTGTTCAGGCTGTTTCATCAATGGTGCCGGCTGCGGTCGCACCCGCAGACAATGGCTGGACGTTACCGGCTTCAATTCGAGCTACTTTGCCGGAGAAACTGCACAAAGCGGCAGAACGTAAGTTGTTTACGGTGGATTACTCCAGCGGCCATGCACGTACCTTGTTCGTTTTTGCAGATCCAGGTTGCCCCAATTGTCAACGCCTGGAGTCGTCGCTGCTGGCTGCTTCCAGCGCGTTCAACGTAGTGGTGTTCCCTGTTTCAGTTATTGGCAAGGAACAGTCGATTGCCGCCATTACACCAGTGCTGTGCTTACCGCCTGAACAGCGCAAGGCGGCTTGGTCAGCGTTGTTTGACCCTGGCCATGATGGTTTGAGCTTGGGTCGAGAGAAGCCTGCGTCAGATGAAGGTGCGACCGAAGCCGGCGGTAAGCCAGGTGAGTGCGACGTGGCTAACAAAGCCCTAGGTATCAACGAAGTGGCTTACCAGACTTACCGCATTCCCGGCACACCTTGGGTAATTGCCGATGACGGCCGTTACGTCTCGCAGGCTCTGCTGCGTGATCCGGTCAAGCTGCAAGCATTCCTCGGCAGTGTGGAGGTTCCTCATGCGCCAGAATGACTATGCCGTAGACCGGGCACGGGTGAATCGGCGGATCTACCACTCTGCATTGAGCGAGTGGGCTATGGGCCCGGGAAGTCTGGCGTTGGGACTGGTGGCGGCGGGGGCGGGCGGTATTATCTATCCCATCAGTCTGTGGCTAAGCCTTCCTACCATGTTGATATGGGCACCATCAATGTTGCTGGAGGGTTGGCAGATGCCGATGCGTATGCCCTCCGATATGGACAGCTTGGACCCGTCCACGCAGCGCCAGGTGCCAGGTAAGTTGTTCGGAGTTTTACCTATCACGACGATGAATACGGTGATGAGCAAGGCTGCTGGCATTCTGTACATGGGGTACCTGCGCGGCCGGGACGCAGGACGTGAGCTGTGGCTGTCGATGGATGACATGACACGTCACATCCTGATGTTTGGCACTACCGGCGCAGGGAAAACTGAGGCTCTGCTGGGATACGTACTTGGCCAGCTTGGTTATGGAAAGGGCCTAATTTATTCGGACGCTAAAGCTCAAAACGACGTGGCCTTGGCGATCGCCTCTCTGGCGCGACGTTTTGGCCGCGAAGACGATATTCGGTATATGAACTTCATCACCGGTGGTCGTTCCCGGGCGCAGGAGCTGCTGGAAGACACCAAGAACCGAGGCCAGACCAACACAATTAATGCCTTCGGTATTGCCGAAGAGACCTACATCATCAACCTGATGGATTCTATGCTGCCCCCGGCCGGTAACGACGGTGGGTGGCAAGAGAAGGCACGAGCCATGTGCCAGGCATTGATATTCGGCTTGGTCTACAAGTGCCGCCGTGAAGGAACGGTGATGTCACAGCGCACGATCCAGGCGCACTTGCCGTTACGAGCCATTGCCCAACTCTATATCCAGTCGGTAGAGCAACAGTGGCACGAAGAGGCGCGTTTGCCGCTGCAAAACTACCTCGGCACCCTCGCAGGCTTCGACTTGGCCAAAGTGGACTCACCGTCAGAGTGGGCTCCGGAAGCTTTGAACCAGCACGGTTACTTGATCCAACAGTTCACCCGCATGCTGGCCTTGTTCAACGACACATACGGCCATGTTTTTGCGCGGGATGCCGGCGACATTGACCTCAAAGATGTGGTGCACAACGATCGAATTCTGGCGATTCTGATTCCAGCCCTGGAGATTTCATCAACCGAGGCGGCCACATTGGGTCGGCTGTACGTATCGCAACTGGCGATGATCCTGAGTCAAGATCTGGGTGAAAAGCTTGAAGGCAAGCCCGAAGACATCATGGTTATTCGCAAATACAAAGACCGGTTTCCGTTCCTGTGGATCTGCGATGAAGTGGGTGCTGTTTACACCGAGAAATTGGGTGAGTTAGCCACTCAGGTGCGATCACTGGGTTACTGCCTGTTATTAGCCGGCCAAGAGGCGCAGCGTCTCAAATCCGCCGCCGGCGATAAGGTCTGGACCCTGATTGCCAACATGGGCACCCGTATCACCGGCAAGATCATGGACCCTAAGGATACTCTAGAGATCTTGCAGTTGATGGCAGGCACTGAATACTTACCGGAAATGAGCGGTATGGTGCGCCAGGCGGGTGTGATGGGGGGGGGCTGGGAAGAGTCTGGCCAGCTCAACCTGCGTGAGCATAAGAAAGTCAGCGTAGAAGAGGTGCAACAGCTGCAGGAAGGCGAAAATATCACCTTGTTCAGAGGGCAAGTAATTCGCGGCAGTTCCCTGTACATAACTGATGTCGACAAGCTCTCCAGCGAGGTTATGCGGATTAACCGCTTCATCGAGGTGCAACCGGCCGAGCTCGATGACTTGTTGGCCTGTGCCCCTCTTAAGGTGCAGCGCAGTTACCCACGGGCTGAGCGAGTTCAGCAGATACTTCGACATCTTGACGCAGAACCAGGACGCGCCGATTTGGTTAACGTGGTCCTGACAGATCCGTTGTTGGTCACGTTGAATGATCTGGGACAGGAATGGCACTACATCTGGAGCCGGCGTCCCAATGCGGCGGTACGCAGTACCCTGCTTTGGCAGACCGCACTGCAGCACATGCCGGCACGAGGCCGAGGCTATCGAGCGCAGACCCGCGTGGCGCAAGTATTGACGGTGGGTCGAAAGCGTCTGGACGGCTACCGGATGCAACATGTTGCGCCTAGCCAGGCGCCTATGATGCGAGAAGCTACTGGAGCACCGCAGGCATATGTTTCGCCTCAAGCACCTAGGTCACCTCGGATGGTAAAGCTACCTACCGAGCACGAACTGTCAGGCCCGTTGCAAATCAATGACGGGTTGCAGCCGCCGCCCGACTTATGGGATTAGCACTGCTGCCTAACGGCCCGTTGCGCGCTCTGCAGGCGCCTTGAGTGCTTAGGGGGTTTGCATACGCGAAGCCAATGCCTCTACCGACATAATAATTCGTACTCAACCGTTCAAGTCCACTTGATAGCCACGCTATCGAGTTACTTCTCCCTGTACGTCACTAAAGATTCTCACCGAAGAATCGTGGAGTTTTCGATGAGTGCCGTTTTATCCTTTAAGCGTTGCGTGGGTGAGTCGCCGCCGATCTATGGCTCTCGCAAAGCCTATTGCTTCGTACGTCCAGATTACTCCGGGGCGTGTTGTCTGCATTACGAGGTTGAGAGCCAAGCCTTTATGGTGGGTTTTGCGAGTTATCAGCAGGCCCTCACGGCGGCAACGATGGCAATTTTTTCCCAGAAAGCGAACTTCCAAAACGTACGAATAACCGCCAGCAAGCAAGACATCGCTCTCAAACTGTATGGCAGTGCCAAGGCCTGGATCCATGAAATCGCTTAGTTCGCGGAAGGTGATCGACGATCCGACGGTTTAATACGGTGAACTTCTCAAGCTAATTCCTACACAGGCTAAGATTTACCACCTTGGCCAAGCTTGACGTACTACCGTAGAACTTCTAATCTCAGCCAGACGAGTATTACCGTATTACCATGGTATCGACCTATGACCTCCGAATCGAAAATCTCCGTCGTCAGCTTCAAGCTGGAAGAGCGAGCAAAAAGGCGTTTCGATGCTGCGATGCGTGCGGAGGGCACTACGGTGTCGAAAACCATTCGCGACGCGGTTTTGAAATTTTTGAATGAGGTGGACGAGGGCGTAAAACACCCTCAGTTCCGCCTCGATCTGAAAGGTTCTGCAGCTAAAGGCAACGATGAAAAGCATTGACTGATTTGCCGCCAACCAACTGAGAATTCAATCGTGTAAATATAGAATCGCAGAAACCAAAAAGCCCGGCTGGTAACCGGGCTTTTTGGAAAATCATGAACAGGTCTTTCTCTTTCGACGGTGAAAACCTGCTCAACACATCAATTGGTGAGCTGATTATGGCGCGCACTGCGGCTTCCTGCAAGTCGCAAAATGTCAACATAATTAGTTTTCCGCCGTAAGGCGTGGAAATGGAATCAACCTCAAATGCACATGGCCTGCATGTCTGGCAGGACAACAGCCATCGTGACAAGCCCAAAGCAAGCACATATTCGCCTTCAGAAAGATTCTTTGAGGATGGCACGGCCTTAAACCGCATTGTCCTTGAGGCCCCTTATCTCGCGCGCTGCAGCGATAACAAGACCGCTACGCTTGTTCGCCCTCGCGAATATGCGCTCCGCTATCCCTACATGCAGATCAATCGCCCCGGGATGGTGTCGTGGCTCATATTTGACCTTGACCACACGAACTCGCTTGCGTGGGACGACGCAAGGCTTCCCCCTCCAAATCTAACTGTTCGCAATAGGAACAACGGCCACTCACACCTCTACTACGCGATTCCATCGGTCTGTACGACTGAAAACGCTAGAGACAAACCCATCCAATACATGAAGGCGGTCTACGCTGCCTTTGCGATCCGCCTCGACGCGGACACGGAGTACAACAGCGGTCCTGTCGCCAAGACTCCAGGGCATCCGTGGTGGTCGACTACAGAGCTACACAATCACGTTTACGAGCTGGGTGAACTAGCCGACTACGTGGATCTGGAAGTTACACCCTGGAACAAAGGCCCTCAGTTAGACGACCTCCCCCACTCCAGACACTGCATTTTATTTGAGCAACTGCGCTACTTTGCATACAGCATCGTCAACCGAGAACGCGAACAGGGCTCGTTCGCTTCTTTCATGCGGCGTCTGGAAGCATTTGCACATAACCACAACAAATTTGCGCGAAACGACTTTAGCGATGACCTGATGCAGTCATCGCTCAGGGCCACGGTTAAATCCGTGGCCCGATGGTCGTGGACGCGCTATTACGGGAGCACTAATTGCTGCCGAGGGGCAATGGAACTCGACAAATCCTTGCCCCTAGCCGAGCGGCAGAGCCTTGCAGCCAAGCGCACGCATGAGCTTCGTCACAAAGCTACCGAATCAAAGATCCGCGCCGCGTGCAGAGGCCTCCAGGAGCGAGGCGAAAAGCTGACACAAGCAGCGATTGCCGAGGTTGCGCGTGTCTCTCGGCAAACGGTAGCCAACTATAGCCACGTCCTGAAAGAAGTCTCCCGGCCACAGACTATTGGCATCCTGAGCGCAGCTCCAGGAGTAGCACAGGCCCTCAAACTTCAACCCAAGACCTTCGCCGGCACCGCCGATCGTGGACGCGAACGCAACCATCCTGCTGCCCCTGTAAGGAAGGCTATGGATGTTACGAATGGTGTACATCAGGTAACAGCCCGCACCGCGGCCGTTCTTGATCTTGGCTGTGTTGGTTCTGAAAGTGAAGATTCTTCATAGTGCTCGGCTGTGATAGGTGATGCGGCCGGGGGCTTGGGAGTTGGGCATCGTCGAGGGATTCAGGCATGAGAAACAAAGACAGCGTCATAGATATGATTCTCTTCCAAAAGTGGTGGAGTTGGGCTTCGCCAACCTGCCAGATTTCAACGTGGAGCGTGCTTTAACACTAAGTTTTATAAGGTTTGCGTCTGATCTTAAAGCTTCCATAGAATAGGCTTTGAATATGACTTACTAAGGAATACCCCATGCGTTGCGAGATTCAACTGTTGGACAGTGCTGATAAACCATGGTTTGAAGGGTCCCGTGATTTGCCCGGTGAATACATCCTCAAATTGGTTGCCGATCGGAAGCCCTTACTCATGGAGAAAGGCCTTGAGTTCGCTCAAGCTGCTATCACCGGTTTTGGGGCAGCACTGGTTAAGGCGGTCAAGGCCGGCAGCAGTGAAAAAGCAATTGACCAAGCTGTTATCGAGTTTGCGTTGGCCACAGCATCTGTTGAAAGCTGCATGGGGATCGAGGACGAAGTATTGCTCAATCGCCAATTTAATCTGACGGTCTATGACAACGGTGCGGTACGGTACGATCGGGTCGATTAGTAGTCCGATCCGATTATCTGCGGAGTGGGCCTATCTGTACCTTTTCAGGAGGCCCATTAGCCACTTTTACCATTCCGATTTCTCAGGGGGACCGCCCTATAGAAGCAATTGCCGCGAAGGCTGTTGTTGGTGATCTACCAATCCCGGCCGGATCGACGATTGATATGCAGGAATAACAGACCAAAGCACAATTTATTTTTTTGAACCAGGTTGCAGACATTGGTCCGGTTGGGTTTTTTAGCGAATATTGGGGATATATTAAGTGAAGTACCGTGCTGATATAGATGGATTGCGAGCGATTGCTGTGTTAATGGTTCTACTTTTCCATGGAGGAATAACTTGGTTTCCATCCGGATTTATCGGTGTTGATATTTTCTTCGTGATATCTGGGTATCTAATATCAACAATAATTTTTCATTCATTAAAACTTGGCAATTTTAAGTTTTCCGAGTTTTATGCAAGAAGGTTATGGCGTCTGCAGCCGGCGATTGTGGTATTACTTTTTGCGACCTTTGGCATTGCCATTGTTTTGTATCTCCCGCTGGATTTTATTGATTTTGTCAAGAGCGCCAAATACACAGCTCTAATAACCTCAAATCAATTTTTTGAACGCACGACGACTGGTTATGCTGTGCCTGACACTGGCCAATTATTGTTACTTCATACATGGTCCCTGTCTATTGAATGGCAATGGTATCTACTGATGCCGCCATGCTTATGGCTCATGCATCGTTATATACCCAGTAGCATTATAAAGATAATTGTGCTCGTCTTAACCGTTTCCGCGTTGATAGTAGGAGTTTGGCTAACCAAAAACTACCCTAGCAAAGGATATTACTTTTTCTCTGTTCGTATTTTTGAGTTTCTGTTGGGCGTCTGTGCCACCACAGCTATCGCCGGGCAGGTAAACCTAGGAAGATATACGTCTTCCCTACTTGGCGGGTTATCTGTAGCAGCTATCCTCTATTGTGCAATGCTCAGCAATATTTTGTTGAGTTACCCCGATTACCATGCGGTGCTTGTGTGTACGGCTACGGCGGCCCTTTTGTACCTTGGTGGTGGTCGCCAAAACTGGGCTACTCAGCTGCTGTCACTCAAACCCCTGGTCTTTATTGGGACTATTTCATACTCATTGTATCTGTGGCACTGGCCGGTATTCGCTGTAGGTCACTATATGGACATACAACCTACTGTATCTTCCATGTGCATTTCATTCGCAATTGTTTTTTTGCTGTCTCTCCTTTCCTACTACGCTGTTGAAAAGCGTTTCAGAAAAGTCAGACTTTCGTTTAAAAAGACAGCGCTTATGTTATTTGTGCTGCCTGCGGTTTTGTTTTCAGGGCTTTTCACAATCGCATTGAAGCTTGATGGTATGCCTATACGATTCGGTAGTGAATTAGCCAAGATTACCCGAGCTTTAAAAAGTGAAGAAGCTCCAGAAAGGCAGTCGTGTCTAGGGTTTAATTCAAACGGCGCCGATAAAAAATGTATTGTTGGTGATACCACCGCTCAAACTAATTCAATTTTAATAGGTGATTCATTTTCCAATCAATATTGGGGTTTAGTCGATATTCTTGCTAAAGACGCCGAAATATCTGTATTGACTCAAGGCACGTCGTCATGCCTTGCATTACCTGAAATTTATCTATTCGACTGGTGGAATTTCAAAAACACTGTGTATTCTGAGTGCCATGATAATGTAAAAAAATATTACGATCTGATCAAACAGAATCACTATAAATTTGTTCTCATCGGTCAGATGTGGAGCAATTACGAGGCGGATAATGTTATTAATGAGGTCGGTGATACTCGCTCGGTTGAATTGTCGCGCGCTAGAATCGAAAAAGCTTTCGAGAAAGCGCTCAACATTATAATTGATTCCGGCGCCACCCCCATTATAATTAAAGCAACATACGTCATGCCCACTCAGTTTATGGAATGTTTTTATAGCCATATAAAGTTACGTCGTGACCTGAAACCCGGTGAATGTCAATCCGAGCAATGGAATGGCGATAGTTCTGATTGGTTTAGCCGTCTTTTTGTTACTCTTAAGGATAAATACCCGTCGTTGGTAATTGTGGATCCAAAAGATGTTCAATGCGTCAGCGGTTCGTGTATGACAGATATTGGAGGTGTTCCAGTCTATCGTGATGTTGGCCACATAACCGATTTTGCGTCTTTCCATTTTGGCGAAATGTACTTAAAGAAATTCCAAAATCCACTCATCTTGAACCATCATTAGCCTACCATTTAGGACTGGCGGTGTTTCTAGGGGTTAGAAGCCCTACAGATATTGCAAACAGCCCTGTGGCAATCATTAATCAGGTAGCCGGTGCTGTAGCGCGCAGCGCGGCAAGCCTTAGAAAGCGCTCTGCCCCACCAAGCCCCTTAATGGGGCTTGGTCAGTCCCAATGACGCCACTTCACGCCCGTTTTGGCGATGGTGTGCCTATATGAATCAGTTGAGAAGAACGTACACCCTTTCAATCTTATTGCATGCGGTTATCGTCAACGAGCGTATATCTTTCAGTCCGACTAGTGAGGCCATTTAAGAGGGCTGATTTTAACGCATTCGTGGTGATTTCTGGCAAAAAGACGCTGTGATTCTGCCCGGATCCATTCCTAGTGCAGCGGTGGTCAAGGTGCTTAAGCTTCTGGGACACCAGGTGGTTCTTCACCTTTCGTTTCATCATGCAGACGGTGTGTAAGCATTGTGCGGCAACCTACTTTCCGTGAACGTGAGTACCACCAACAGGCCGGGGCTATCTCCGGCCTTTTTGTTGACGTACTATGTCAGGATTGATGGTGAATCAGCATTTAGAGTGAAGTATGCCCAAGGCGATTGTTATCGAAGATGAGCAGCTTGAACACGCGGTGAGAGTCGC
>NZ_JAVIWJ010000001.1:4812500-4985566 GCF_034314105.1 Pseudomonas sp. AB6 | reverse complement strand
CTCAGAAAAAGTTACGTCAAGGTCTAATTCATGATTTCGTAACATGAATCGCTTTTGGACCGACCAACCGGGGGATTCGCCTAGCAATCACTGGAACCCGCAGTAATAACAACAATGCACCGATCCCGGCATACAGCGCCCACTCCTTCAGATCAGCCCGGACGATCCAGAACATATGAAGCAGTCCAAGCCCGAGAATCACGTAAATAAGGCGATGAAGCTTCTTCCAACGCCCACCCAACCGACGCTGACTATAGCGATTGGACGTTATCGCCAGCGAGAGCAAACACAGGAACGCCAAACTACCCACGATAATGTAGGGCCGCTTGACCAACTCGACGCTCAATTGGGACCAATCCAATCCCAGAATAAAGACGGCGTAAGCGCTCATGTGCAAAACGACATAAGCAAAGCACCACAGCCCTAGCTGCCTGCGCACTGCAATCCAGCCTGGCCATCCGCTCCAACGCTGCAAAGGAGTCATCGCCAAGGTAATCAACAACAAGATCAAAGTACCCAAACCAAGGCGGTCCACCATAACCTTGCCGGGATCAGGCCCTAAAGCAAGAATCCAGGCTTGGTATAGCCAAAGTACAGGTGCGATGCAGGCTGCGGCAAAAACACCAATTCGCCAAAATGGATAGCGCATCAATAGTTCTTCCGCAGATCCATACCGGTATACAAAGAGGCAACCTGCTCCCCATACCCGTTGAACATCTCCGTCTGCCGAATGTTGGGACTGAACAACCCACTGGGTAAACGACGCTCATGTGCTTGCGTCCAGCGCGGGTGGTCGACGGTCGGATTCACGTTGGCGTAAAAACCATACTCACGCGCGGCTATGCTTTGCCAAGTAGTCTTAGGCTGCTCGCTGACCAGACTGATTCGCACGATAGACTTCGCGCTCTTGAAACCATACTTCCATGGCACTACCAGACGCAACGGCGCTCCGTTCTGATTGGGCAGCTCGCGGCCATACATCCCCACCGCGAGAATCGTCAAAGGGTTCATCGCTTCATCCAGACGCAGACCTTCAGCGTAAGGCCAATCGATCAATGCAAAGTTGGAGCGCTGACCTGGCATCGATTTAGGATCCTGAAGCGTTTCGAAGCGGATGTACTTAGCGCTGGCATTAGGTTCTACGCGATTAAGTAGCGCAGACAGAGGAAAGCCCATCCAGGGAATAACCATCGACCACGCCTCGACACAGCGCAATCGATAGATCCGCTCCTCCAATTGATACGGTTTCATGAAGTCTTCAAGCGCATAACGACCCGGCTTTCCCACCTCACCGTCAATGACCACCGTCCAAGGCTCGGTTTTCAGAGACCCCGCATTTTGCGCAGGGTCACCTTTATCAGAGCCGAACTCATAAAAATTATTGTAGTGGGTCGCATCTTTGAACGGCGTGATCGCCTCACCTTTAACGGTGACAGCCTGCCATTTCGTATCCGGCAGCTTCGCCTTGAACCAATTAGGCGCGGCACCCGGCTCGACATCCGCATAAGGAGTAGGGTCAGCAGCATCGGCCCAACGCGGCAATGCGCTGGCCGCAAGGGCGGCGACAGAGCCACCCAACAGCGTGCGACGAGAGAAGTAAACAGATTCAGGCGTGACACCCGACTCATTGCAGTCAGATACCGAAGGCAGCTTGATTAGCATGATGGCTCCACAGCATTGGGGACGAGTGCACCAATAGACCGTGGAGTATGGCGGAAATTACAAATCACTCAGGGGATTTATGACGACGCAGCTTCAATAAATTTTGAAACGGACCGGACGCTGCGTAAGCGAGGAATATCAGCAATAAGATACGTGGCGGATCACTGAACACCACCGCAAACACCAGCACTACGGCAAGAATGGCTACAAACGGGACGCGCCCTTTGAGGTCCAGCTCTTTGAAGCTGTTGTATTTGATATTGCTCACCATCAGCATGCCGGCCGCGGCAACCAGCAACGCAACTAAAAACGACATCTTCGATCCTTGGATCCCGTAATCGCTGAACGCCCAGACGAGACCCGCGACAACGCCCGCAGCAGCAGGGCTGGCCAGGCCGATGAAATAGCGCTTATCCGCTTTACCAACTTGAGTGTTAAAGCGAGCAAGTCGCAATGCAGCGCCAGCGACATAGATAAATGCAACCATCCAGCCGACTTTGCCCATATCGCCCAGCGCCCAACCAAAGGCCAGCAAAGCCGGAGCAACGCCAAACGCAACCATGTCAGCCAGGGAATCGTACTCAGCGCCAAAAGCGCTTTGCGTGTTAGTCATACGTGCTACTCGACCATCAAGGCCGTCGAGCACCATCGCTATAAAAATTGCGATGGCAGAGAAACCAAAATACTTGCTCGCTTCAGCCGGATCTCCGGCACTCAGCGCGCTTTGCGCGCTCATTGAGCTAATAATGGAATAAAACCCGGCAAACAAATTCGCCGTTGTGAACAAATTAGGCAGCAGATAGATCCCGCGGTGACGGACTTTATGCCCTTCGGCGTCATGGCCTTCTTCAACATGCTCATCAATGGGTAACAGGCTTTCGGCGTCAGAGGCCTGGGCTGGCTCTTCGGGACGTTCGCTCATGGACAATACCTTGCAACGGTGTGGAAAGTTTCAATAGAGGTTTGTAACGAGGGTTCGTTATCAAACGATGCAGCTTTATACCAGAAGCGTGCCGCCAAAACGAAAAAACGCGGCCGAGGCCGCGTTTTCCTAAAACGAAAACCGTAAGAGCTGAAATCAGTTCTTGGTTCTGTCGACGATTTTGTTAGCCCCGATCCATGGCATCATCGAACGCAGCTTCTCGCCAATGATTTCGATGCCGTGGTTGGCATTGTTACGACGCTTAGCAGTCATCGAAGGGTAGCCAGTAGCGCCTTCGCTAATGAACATTTTGGCGTACTCACCGTCCTGAATACGCTTCAGGGCATTGCGCATAGCTTGACGCGACTCAGCGTTGATGACCTCAGGACCGGTCACGTATTCGCCGTACTCAGCGTTGTTAGAGATCGAGTAGTTCATGTTGGCGATGCCGCCTTCGTACATGAGGTCGACGATCAGCTTCAACTCGTGCAGGCACTCGAAGTAGGCCATTTCCGGCGCATAACCGGCTTCAACCAAGGTTTCGAAGCCCGCTTTAACCAGCTCAACGGTACCGCCGCAGAGTACGGCTTGCTCGCCGAACAGATCGGTTTCGGTTTCGTCTTTGAAAGTGGTTTCGATGATACCAGTACGACCGCCACCAACGCCCGAAGCATAGGACAGTGCGACGTTTTTAGCGTTGCCGGAAGCATCCTGGTAGATCGCGATCAGGTCAGGAATACCTGCGCCTTTAACGAACTCGGAGCGAACGGTGTGGCCCGGTGCTTTCGGCGCGATCATGATCACGTCGAGGTCGGCACGAGGAACAACCTGATTGTAATGGATAGCGAAACCGTGGGAAAAGGCCAGAGTCGCGCCGTTCTTCAGGTTAGGCTCGATTTCATCCCGGTACAGTTGGGACTGGAATTCGTCTGGAGTCAGAATCATGACTAAGTCAGCAGCGGCCACGGCAGAAGCAACGTCAGTCACTTTCAAGCCATGAGCTTCAGCCTTGGCGACAGTAGACGAACCTTTACGCAAGCCAACAGTGACATCTACGCCGGAGTCTTTCAGGTTGCACGCTTGAGCGTGGCCCTGGGAACCGTAACCGATGATGGCCACTTTTTTGCCCTGGATGATCGAAAGGTCGCAGTCTTTGTCGTAATAAACTTTCATGAAGTTCCCCTGTTATCCTGGCCTCTCGGGCCATTATCAAAATTGAGTTAGATGCTCAGTACTTTGTCGCCACGGGCAATGCCCGTTACGCCACTGCGTACTGTTTCCAGGATGGCTGAAGTGCCTATGGCCTGGATGAAGCTATCCAGTTTGTCGCTTGTCCCTGCCAGTTGCACAGTGTAAACGCTACTGGATACGTCAACGATTTGCCCACGGAAGATATCCGTCGTGCGCTTGATCTCAGCCCGCTGAGCACCCGTCGCCTTAACCTTGACCAGCATCAGCTCGCGCTCGATATGGGCGCTCTCGGATAGATCTACCAGCTTGACTACCTCAATCAATTTGTTGAGGTTTTTGGTGATCTGCTCGATGACTTCATCGTGTCCAACCGTAGTCAGCGTCAGACGCGACAACGTCGGGTCCTCGGTTGGCGCTACGGTAAGGCTTTCGATGTTGTAGTTGCGCTGAGAAAACAGACCAACCACCCGCGACAAGGCGCCGGGTTCATTTTCCAGCAATAAGGAAATGATGTGCCGCATGATTAAGTCCGCTCCGTCTTGCTCAGCCACATATCGCGCATGGAGCCGTCTTTGATCTGCATTGGATAGACGTGCTCGCTGGTATCGACCTTGATATCCAGGAATACCAGACGATCCTTCATGGCAAACGCTTCTTCCATCATCGGCTTCAAATCTTTCAGCTCAGTGATGCGCATACCCACGTGACCGTAGGCTTCAGCCAATTTGACGAAGTTCGGCAACGACTCCATATAGGAATGCGAGTGACGAGCGCCGTAGTTCATGTCCTGCCACTGACGCACCATACCCAGCGCACCGTTGTTCAGGTTGATGATCTTCACCGGCAAGTCGTACTGCAAGCAGGTCGACAGCTCCTGGATGTTCATCTGGATACTGCCTTCGCCGGTCACGCAGGCAACGTCTGATTCCGGGAAGCTGAGCTTGACGCCCATCGCTGCCGGGAAACCGAAGCCCATCGTGCCCAGACCGCCGGAGTTGATCCAGCGATTGGGCTTATTAAATCTATAATATTGCGCGGCAAACATTTGATGCTGGCCTACGTCGGACGTCACATACGCGTCGCCACGAGTGACTTCACTGAGCGTCTCAATAACAGTTTGCGGTTTGATGATGCTACCGTCGCCCCGGTTGTACGGGAACATGGCACGGTCTCCGCGCCATTCTTCAACCTGCTTCCACCAACTGGCGACGATTTCCTTGTTCGGTGTTTCGCCGATTTCCTTCAGGGTAGCAACCATTTCGGTCAACACGCTTTCAACCGGGCCGACAATGGGTACGTCAGCCTTGATGGTCTTGGAGATCGAAGCCGGATCGATATCGATATGGATAATCTTGGCGCTCGGACAGAACTTGGCCGGACCATTGATTACCCGATCATCGAACCGCGCCCCGACGGCCAAAATCACATCGGCGTGGTGCATCGCCAAGTTAGCGGTGTAGCTACCGTGCATGCCCAACATGCCCAGGAACTGGCGATCGTTGCCAGGATAAGCACCAAGGCCCATCAAGGTATTGGTCACCGGCACGTTGAGCAAATGCGCCAACTCGGTTAACGGTGCTGAGCCGTTACCCAGAATCACACCACCGCCGGCATAAATGATGGGGCGCTTAGCGGCCAACAACATTTCCACAGCCTTGCGAATCTGACCCGAATGACCACGAACAGCTGGGCTATAAGAACGAAGCTTGGCTTTTTTCGGAAAGATATATTCGAACTTTTCGGCCGGGTTGGTCATATCTTTCGGGATATCGACCACAACCGGACCTGGCCGACCGGATTGCGCGAGGTAGAAGGCTTTTTTTAGCACTTCTGGAATTTCCGCGGCATTTTTGATCATGAAGCTATGCTTCACAATGGGCCTGGAAATACCGATCATGTCGGTTTCCTGAAAAGCATCGGTGCCGACCATATTACTCGGGACCTGACCCGACAGAATTACCATCGGGATCGAGTCCATATAAGCGGTCGCGATGCCGGTAATGGCGTTGGTTGCGCCCGGACCGGACGTCACAAGCACAACTCCAGCCTTGCCAGTTGCCCGAGCATAGCCATCAGCCATGTGCGTTGCGGCTTGTTCATGCCTAACCAGGATGTGCGTTACTGCTGGTTCTTTGAACAGGGCGTCATAGATATGCAGGAGGGCACCGCCGGGGTACCCATAAATATGCTTAACGCCTTCGTCGCGCAAAAAGCGGACGACCATTTCAGCGCCAGATAAAAGCTCCACGTTGTTCACCTCTAAACGCCAGAATTCCGCCCACACGCGGGACGGATCTTAATTAGGTTTACTGCTAGCAGAGCATGAGCGACGGTGGTCGCCGACTACGTCAGCACTGACTGAGCAAGTATTGGGAGCTCCCCAAGTTTTGCGGGGCTTTCCCACCCAGCGCGAGGTAACGCGTTGCGGGTGTTACAGGTCGGCGCGGATGTGCACCTCATGATCTACCGAGACGGCCTGCTTCTGGCAGTACGTCTTCAGCGAACTTTGGATTGTTGTGATTACACCTGCTCAAGTCAAGTCATCCGTGCGTTTTCTTGCGATTAAGAGCATGGAAAGTCACTGAATAACGGCTCTAACCCCGCACTTATGGTAGTTTTGCCGCGTGCACAAACATCGAAGGAAGCACTATGCGTTGCATGATTTTAGCGGCGGCCCTGTTGTGCTCGCTGAATGCCGTATGCCAGGCAGGCCAGATCTACAAGTGGGTCGATGCTCAAGGCCAAACTCATTTTGATGCTCAGCCGCCGCCTAACCAGGCGGCACAGCAGATAGACATTAAGCAATCGCCGCCAATGCCAGCCCGAGCGGTGCCGCAGGCGCCTTTGCCTGACAGTGGCCATGGCAATCAGGATGCAATAGACGCCAAGGTCAAAAAGCAGGTAGCCGTACAAGAGGCTAAACGTGCGGCCTATTGCGAGGACGTGAGGACCAATCTTGCTCAGTTTCGAAACAACCCGCGGGTACGCCTGGAGGTCAGTGGCGTGATGAGGCGCTTGACTGAGGAGGAACGTCAAACCCGAATCGCCGAAACTGAAAAAGCGATAGCGGACAATTGCCAATAAAATCACACCGGCGCCCGACCGGCGTTATTGTTAGTGAGTTTCAGTAATTAACCGGTCAAATTTCGCCAGCAATTGCTGAAGTGTATGAGTCTCCTGCGGACAACCTGAGTAAACCATCTCGGCCATTTCCACAATGCCAGACGCGTTGGGCAGTGGCAGATTTTGCTCAAGGATGTCTTTCATTCTCGGCAGAAAAATCCACTGCAACCACTGATCAAATGCCAGCAGATCAACACAAAACGGTTCACGACTGGACAAGGCCTCCATACTGGGCGGCGACTCGCGCCACCATCCCAGTACGCGCAACTCGCGCTCAATCAGCAGCAACTGCTCAGCCACTTGAGGGAAGCGTTTATCCATCAGGAACCAGTCCCTGCTTTTTGCCGTGCCAACGCAGCACCCGCCGCATCACCCTGCTTTGCGCGAGATTGAGCAATCAATCCCCACAGACTGGCCTGCAAGTCCGGGCGGCCATTGGAATAGGTCAAACCGCGACGAGCGAGTTGCTCAGCCTGAGGGGCGTCACCTTGAGCCAATCGCACTTGTGCCAGACGGAAAAGTACTTGCGGTTCGCGTGGTGCTACACGCTGGGCACGCTCCAGACTCGACGACGCACCATTGAGATCGCCACTGGATTGCTGTTGCTGTGCGGTGGTGAGCAACGAAAGCACTGCGCCATCAAGCTGTTCATCCGCAGATAAGCCGCCGCCGCTGTTGTTACTGCTGGGAATCCCAGTCGGAGCTGTGGAGTTATAGCTGTTGCTGATCGGCGCCGTATTCATTGGGGCTGAATTGATGGGTGCCGTGTCAATAGGTGTGGTATCGATCGGATTGGTATTGAACTGAGGAGCACCCGTTGATGCAGGGTAACTCTGGATCGGCGTCGAGCCACTGCCACTCGGGATCATCACTGTGACACCCGAATTTTGTGGCACGCCTTGCTGCTGAGGCGCGGTCTGACGATAGCCGCCTGCCCGATTACCCTGAACGCGCTCGCTGTTGGAGACTTTGCTACCGGAATCTTCGACCGGAATGGAACCGCGCTGCACACTCGCGCAGCCGTTAAGCAAAGCCACCGCTGTTAAAGCAGGAATCAACCACTTATTCACGTCACATCCTCTTTGCTTATTTCAACCAGCCCTTGACCCAATCCATTACGGAATCGGCTGCGGCGGGGACACCCCCGCAAGCAGTGCCGGGCGCTGGCTCACTGCCACGAATATACGGCATCTGCACCGCGTTCGGGCAGGTCGAATCGGAGCCTTGGCCGGTGCTAGCGTTGATCCACGCTTGGACCACGTTATCGGGCTTCGCGGTTTCTAGCGAAAGAGGCTCGGCCCGGCGCATGAAGCTGGTCCATATTTGCAACGCACCGGTCGCGCCAGTAAACGGTGTTTGGCCGTTATCGTCACGGCCTATCCAGACTACCGCCAACAAATCTTGGCTAAAACCGGCAAACCAGCTGTCACGCGAATCATTGGTAGTACCGCTTTTCCCTGCAAGATTCAGCGTACCAGGCAATTGGTTATAAGCCGACTTGCCCGTACCTTCACGCATGACGCGCTGCATGGCATTTTGTAGCAGATAAATGGAGCCCGGATCGAAGCGCTGCTGAATCTGGAATGGATAACGTTTAAGCGGCTCACCTTCAGCGGTCAACACGCTGCGGATGCCTCGCATGGGTGTATTAAAACCGCCGTTGGCGATGGTCTGATACATGGTCGCCACCTCAATCGGAGTCAGACTACCTGCACCCAATAGCATCGATGGGTAGGCTGGCCATTCTCGGGAGATGCCCAACTTTGCCAACGTTTTTAGTACGTTGGGCACACCCAGTTCGAGACCCAACTTCGCCGAGGACAAATTGTAGGAGTGCGCCAATCCTTGATACAGAAATATATTGCCGTGGGATTTATGATCGAAGTTCTGTGGCTTCCAGACTTGACCGTCAGCGCCTTTAACAGAAAACTGTTCATCGGCGATCCAACTGGTCAAGGTGTACTTACTTGGCTGTTCGAGTGCCGTCAGATATATCGCAGGCTTAACCAGTGATCCGATCGGGCGCACGGCATCCAGCGCCCGGTTGAACCCGGCATATCCGGCCTGGCGACTGCCGACCAAGGCTTGGACTTCGCCGGTTTCCGGATTGGTCACGACCATGGCAGTTTCCACATCCTCCCCTCCCTTGCGCCCGTCCAACTTCTTGAACGCTTCGCTCACTGCGGCTTCTGACTTCATCTGCAGGATGGGATCGAAACTGGTAAAGATACGCAAACCTTCTTCAGTCAAATCTTCGTTGCGATAGTCTTCTCGTAACTGTCGCTTGACCAGATCGAGGAAGTCCGGGAAAGAGCTATCTGCCAGGCTGCCTACCTTGCTCACGCCCAATGGCATTTTCTTTGCAGCGGCAACCACGTCCGCCGTCGCTACGCCTTGCTGCTCTAACAGATCAAGGACCAAATTGCGGCGCTCCATTGCCCTTTCTGGATAACGGCGCGGGTTGTAATAGGAAGGCCCCTTGACCATCCCTACCAACAGCGCAACTTGATGCAATTTAAGTTCAGACAGCGGCTGACTGAAAAAATACTGGCTAGCGAGCCCGAAACCATGGACGGCCCTTTGACCATCCTGACCGAGGAAAACCTCATTGAGGTAAGCCTCCAAAATTTCCTTCTTACTGTAATGAATCTCCAGCAGCACCGACATCATTGCTTCAGTCAGCTTACGGCTGAGGCTGCGTTCGTTAGTGAGGTAAAAGTTTTTGACCAACTGTTGCGTAAGCGTACTCCCACCCTGACGCATTTGACCGGAAGACGCATTGACCCAGAAAGCTCGCGCGATTGACTTGGGTGACACACCAAAGTGGTGGTAATAATCCCGGTCCTCAACCGTCACCAATGTGTCGAGCAGATAAGGCGGCGCCTGATCAAGCTTTATCAGGATGCGATCTTCGAGGTTCTTCGGGTAAAGGCCGCCGATCATTAGCGGCTCAAGCCGAGCCACCGACAACTTCGAACCGTTGATCGCAGATAAAGCAGCGACCGAGTTACCCGCAAACCGCACACGAATCTGCTGAGCCGGCTCCGTGCCCTCGTAAAATTGGAAACCCCGGGTATTGAGATCAACAGTTGTGCCGCTGACCGCCGCCGCGCCGGGACCGTTCGCCACTGCTTCACGGCGATAGCCCAACGCATCGAGTTCAGTCAGAAAGTCAACCTCAGATAACTTTTGCCCGACGAACAGCTCCAGCGGACGTGCGTAAACCTTTGCCGGGATGGTCCAACGCTTGCCAGAAAACTTCTCCTGAACAACGGCATCGAGATAAACCGCGAAGCCAGCGAGCACGACCAAGCCGACCAGACCGAGCTTCAGCGCCCAGCCTAACCAGGGACGAAGACCGCCAGAGGCGCGTTTTTTTGGGCTACGAGAAGTGCGGGTACGAGTCATGGCGGCGGATTATACGCACTTTATCAATGATCGAAAGACACGCTTCTAGCGGTTTGCAGTACTGCGATCAATCGCCATAATAGCGACCTGATTTTTTAACCCCTTGAAGGATCGCCTGTGAGCCAATCCCTGATAACCGCGATGCAAAACCCGGCTTTATTTCCACACCCGGTCGACAGTTTTCAGGTCATTGAGACGCATATTTCCTGGGTGCTGCTAACCGGTCCTTATGCTTATAAGTTCAAGAAGTCGGTGAATTTCGGCTTTCTGGATTTCACCACGCTTTCAGCCCGCGAGCACTTTTGCGGCGAAGAATTGCGCTTGAATCAGCGCCTGACAAACAATCTTTATCTGGAAGTTTTGCCCATTACGGGCACGATCGACGCACCGAAGATAGGCGGTGACGGCGAAGTGATCGAATATGCCTTGAAAATGCGTCAGTTCCCACAAAGCCAACTGCTCAGCACCTTACAGGCGAACGGCGAACTGACCACATCGCACATCGACGAAATGGCCAAACAGATTGCTGAATTCCACCTCGTCGCCCCTCATGTGCCTCTGGAGCATGCGCAAGGCACACCTGAGTCCGTAATGGCGCCGGTCTTGCAAAATTTCGAGCAAATTCGCGCCCTGATCAACGACACAGCCGACTTACAACAGCTGGATGCATTGGAAGCCTGGGCGCAGTGTAGTTTCGAACGACTCAAAGGCCTGCTGTCCCTGCGCAAAACCGATGGATTCATTCGCGAATGTCACGGCGACATCCATTTAGGTAACATCACGCTGATCGACGGCAATGTCGTTATTTTCGACTGTATCGAATTTAACGAGCCTTTCCGATTTACGGACGTCTATGCAGACATCGGCTTCCTAGCGATGGACCTTGAAGACCGGGGCCTGAAGTCCTTATCTCGACGTCTGATCAGCCAATATCTCGAACTGACTGGCGACTATCAGGGCCTTGAACTGCTTAACTTCTATAAAGCGTACCGTGCGCTCGTTCGCGCAAAAATCGCGCTGTTTAGCCTGCCTACAGACGCTGATCCCGTCCAGCGAGCGACTACGCTGCGTCAATATCGCAACTACGCCAATTTGGCAGAAAGCTATAGCGCAATTCCGTCACGCTTTCTTGTGATCACCCACGGGGTGTCCGCAGTAGGCAAAAGCCGCGTAGCAATGCGTTTAGTGGAAGCACTGGGGGCGATTCGTTTGCGCTCTGACGTTGAACGCAAGCGCCTTTTCGCCAATAGCAGCGAGAGCGGAGATCTATATGGCGCTGATGCCAGCACCGCCACCTACACACGATTGAATCAACTGGCGGATGGCATACTGCGCGCCGGTTTCCCGGTGGTCATCGATGCCACTTACCTGAAGCGCGAGCAACGTGACGCCGCTGCCAAAGTTGCCGAAGCTTCTGGCGCGCCATTCTTGATCCTCGACTGCAATGCGCCGCAGGCCGTGATCGAAGGTTGGCTTGCACTCCGTCAAGCGCAGAATAATGATCCGTCCGATGCCACCTTGAAAGTGATTGAAGCTCAACAAGCCAATCGCGAACCGTTGGGTGCCGATGAAATCCTGCGCAGCAAACGTGTCGAAACTAACAACAGCAGCGATATAGATGGTCTAGTTGCCCATCTCCGCCAACGCTTGCCGGGTCTTTAAGACTCTTTTTGAGCTGTGTCGCACTTAACGCTTCACGGCTCAAAAATAGTGGCACTATAATGGCGTCATAAATATAACTGGAGAAGCCTCATGAGCCACCCCAAGCAGCTCGACTCCCACCTTTATGTATTGTTGCATCACGAAAAAGTTGAAGACTTCAATCTTCAAAAACCCAGAACGGGCACCATCGATTTGACCGGCGGTGATTTCCGCGGACTAGACCTGAGAAAGCTGGATGCCGTTGGCATTGACTTCACCGACGCGTATTTTCGTGCAGCCGATTTGCGGGGACTAGATTTGCGGCATACCGCTATGGAGGGTGCAAGCCTTGGCCATGCACAAATCTCTGGGGCCTTTTTCCCGGTAGAACTTTCGGCGGACGAAATTCTAATGTCGGTGAATTTCGGTACGCGCCTACGCTACCGAACAAAATAGACGACGCCTCTGTCCGAGTCACAGTTTGCCCCGCCCGTTCTGACGCGCGGGGCAGGTCGCAGCGCGTCGACCGAAAACTCCAGCGAGGTTGAACTCGCTTTAGCAACATTCCCGCATTAGCAGTGTCAGTTCATTAGCGCTTTGAGCGCTTTTTTCACTCCCCGCTACACTTCTTTAATGTTTGCCAACACAGCAAGCGCAGTGCAGTGCTCAGCCATAGCAAGGAGGCAGGATGAACGATGAACTGCAACATTTGAAAAATCTCGGCAAAACGTCTTCGCAGTGGTTACACGCAGTGGGTATTCATAGCGTTTCCGACTTACGTCGGCTGGGCGCAGTGGGTGCTTACCGGGCGGTGCGGAGGCGAGGATTCCGCGCATCAAAAGTTTTGCTTTATGCCATTGAGGGGGCACTTTTGGACATCCACTGGAGCGACATATCTGCCGAACGTAAAGAAGCGTTGAATGAGGAACTGGATGCTCTTTCGCTGCGACCAAAGGCGTTGGATATAGACGCTAGGTCAGCCCAGTAAAAACGTGAATGATGGCGCCGATATGCAAACGGGAGAAACTCTACGATTGGCCAGACTGGTCTGAGATTTGAAGGACCATGATTTCGCAATCTTAGATTTCTCCTGATAGGTCTAAGGGACCATTGGAGTCTATTTCGCAGACTGCGTCGCTCGAGTACTTGCCGCCAGAGAAGGCACACCGTTAAACGAAATCCGCTAAACAGACGCAGTATTTGAAGCCAAGGTTACTGTTGGAACTACAACAGCGTGTGAAACCCGGGAAGTTAAACAATCACATCGCCACCGGAGTGGCGTTAAAGCCACTGCCTTGCCCACAGATCCAAAACCGTGGAGAAGGTAGATATTGCCAGTTACGGCGATATCACTGTTCCTTGGGGAGTTGCCTGTGGACGCAATAGTTACCGAGCAACGCGACCACCCAGCCGACTCCTTCGCTTCTCATACACGGGAAAGCCCTTGGGACTTAGTACATGTGGCTTACTTTGCCAGCGAAGCGTTGTGGACATACCTGACCTCGCCTTTCCTCTACACCTACCGGGGTTTCCAGTGCAGAGAAATTGAACCATGGCAGGAAAACGGCGAGCAGTGGCGCCGTTTGGAAGTCATCTTTCCTGACTATATCGAGAGCCACACTCGCAAGCAGATCACGCACTTCGGCCCAGACGGCCTCATGCGCCGCCATGATTACACCGTAGACATTCTTGGCGGTGCGACAGGTGCCAATTACGTTAGTGATTACCGCGAGGTGCAGGGCCTGATGATGCCGACTCAACGTCGTATCTTTGCCTACGACGAGGCCGGGCAGAAGATTTCTGACCCGTTGCTGGTTTCGCTGGATTTTAGCAACCTCATCTTCAGCTGAGCGCTTGGCCCGAATGCTTTGAAAAATTCATGCGCCACAAGCGAGTTATGCCTGTACCGAGCCGGGAAATGGGTGCAGGAACACAAGCATCGAACAGTTAACTCCGTGACGATACGCGACCTTTGTGCGACCTGCGCTCCCCGGGCAACGGTCAACGACCCGGCGCTAATACACCCAAGTGAGTGAGCAGATCGTCAAGCAAGCTTCCTGCGCCCAACCTTACGCTATTGACACTAACCCAATGCGGGCCAAAACGGGCCTTCGCCAAGTCAAGATAGACCCTCGCCTCATCGAACGTTCGAATACCACCAGCGGCTTTGAATCCCCCCTGCCCACCTGCCTCTGCGATCACTTCCAGAATTATCCGCGCGGCTTGCGGCGTGGCGTTGACGATGACCTTGCCCGTGCTGGTTTCGACAAAGTCTGCACCCGCCGCAAACATGTCCATGCACACATTACGGATGATCTGCGGGTCTCTCAACTCGCCGGTTTCCAAAATAACTTTGAGTACAGCCCGATCTCCACATGTTTCTTTGCAGGCCGCCACCAGATCCTTCGTCCCCTGCTTGTTGCCAGTGAGGTGCAAGCGATAGGGATACACCAGACTGATTTCATCAGCGCCCGATGCCAAAGCGGCGCGAGTTTCAGACACAGCCGACAAAAGATTAGACCCACCATAGGGGTAATTGGCGACACTAGAGACGCGTACAGCATCGGCACGCAAATCGTCCAGCGTGCGGCGCGCCAATTTAACAAAATGTGGAAAAACACACACTGCGGCGACTTCGCCAACGGGCGTGATGGCTCGTCGGCAAAGGGTAATGACGCGCGCTTCGTTATCATCTGTATTAAGCGAGGTTAAATCCAGTAACCCTATCATTTGAAGCGCTAACTGCTCCTCTTGCGAATTCATGTCTCTCATCCCGTTCGACCGCTCAGTAACAGGACAGACAGTAAACGAGACCGAAGCAACAAATGTTTCCGGCCGTAGAACAGAGAAAGGGACTACGCATTTGCAGGAAGTGTCCTAAGGGGGACGCGAGTCTACAAGGCGTTATTAAGCCACTGAGTGCGTCAGTTCTTTCTGGACATTGCGCCGGTGTACCAAACGTAATCGGCAAAAGCAGAGGTTACATGGACACCTACTTCTGCAAGGAGCAGAACAACGGTACCGTCTCCCGTGCCCAGATCGCGAAGGTGTGTTGGCACGCCGATGTCCTTACGGACGCGGTACGCCCCGGCAAACAACAGCGCCGGAACCGGAGCGGCGAGTAGCTGATGAGCCATACGTCGATCACGCTGTTGCTGGACCGCCAGCATCGCGGGTATGTGCTCTTCTGGGAGCTGTCCACAATGAGAATCGCGAATGTGCGCCAATAACTGCTCACGTACAGCCAGACACGTAGAATGGGTTCCCGTGAGCGGGGGCTGTTGCTTATAAATTGTAGCGACTTCTTCAGGGGCCAAATTTGCAGCCAATAAGGGATATGACTGTCCCAATGCATAACGAACGATGGGGCCGTATAACGCCCAGTCCCAACCATCCCGCCAGGCCAATTGAGCAGGAAGATCAGCCGGCGCAACAGATTTGAACGCCGCTTTGACCTCATCGACCCTGGATTGTTGATTCGGATCAAGCATTTCCAAGAGCAGGCTTCCCTGGGAGCGTCGATCAGCCAGTACCTGTAAAACCCATAACTCCAACGCGTGATGGTCTGGGTTGTCATGTTGCTCGCCGACCAACACCCGGGGGGCCTGCGCGAGACGGTCACCCAGTTGCTGCGCCGTCAGTTTTTGCCCACTGTTTAAATCACGGATCATGCCTACATCCACACGCTCATGCCCAAGAGGACTTTGCCAAGCCGGTATATTTTTTGACCGAGAGGCCGCACTGCAAGTGCCCGACGCCCCCCACCCCACCCGCAGTGCTATCAACTGCAAACGAATCAATGGATCTGCCTCAGCGAGTGCCTGCCAACTCCGTCGCATAACAGTGCTAACCCATGCGAATAGTTCTGTAGCAGCACACGGCCACATTAACGTGCCGCAAGACTCACGTCATGCGGGATGATTGCCACCACAGCGCCCTTGGTCGGCAACTTCTTGAATTTAAGTGCCGAAGTGACACACGGCGTCAATTTCCGCGATGGGCAGCGTCCAGCTGCCGGATCTGCGACACTCACTAGCCACGTAATGGCGATGGAGCCAAGCATGAAATTTCTCTGCAACGCAGAGTATCTGACCGAAGCACAAAGCCGGGGTTTCGAAATCGAGGGGCTTGAGCTACTGGCAATACGCAGAGAGGGGCAGGTATTTGTGTACCACAACCGCTGTCCGCATCGTGGGGTGCCGCTTGAATGGCAGGCAGATCAATTTCTCGATCCGAGTGCAAGCCTTATCCAGTGCGCCACACACGGCGCACTGTTTCTTATTGAAAGCGGGGAGTGTGTGGCTGGACCTTGCGCCGGTCAGTCACTGCGTGCAATCCCTTGCCGCGAAGATTCAAGCGGAATCTGGATCAGCCCGCCTTCTGACAAATAGGCTTGACTGGCGCCAGATGCACGTCAAGCCGACGATCAATGCGAATTTCTTCCGGAGTCAGCTGCACGCCGTAAGCCAAAACCTCTACGCCGGCCGCCACGGCTTCACGCAGGGCCGCCGCATAAACCGGGTCTATTTCTTCGGCCGGGCGTACCGCGTCGATACCCGTCAAGTTGACGCAATATACCAACACCCCACGCACGCCATTGCGCGCAAGGCTGGCCAACTCGCGAAGATGTCGCGCACCCCGTTGTGTCACTGAGTCCGGAAAAGCAGCGATCGTGGACTCGTCAAATCCCAGAGTGACACTTTTGACCTCCACGAATGCTGGCCCGCTCGGATAGTCCAAGCGAAAATCCACACGACTGTTTTCTTGCCCATAGGGCACTTCGCGCTTGAGCGCCGTGAAACCACTTAATTCAGTAATCACACCCGCGCGCAGGGCTTCTTCTACTAAATTATTCGCCCGACCGGTATTGACGCAGGCCAAACGCCCCTGTGGAGTTTCGGCAATTTCCCAAGTTCCAGGAAGCTTGCGCTTTGGATCGCTGGAACGACTGAACCAAACGCGCCCGCCTGGCGCCATGCAATTAAACATCGACCCGGTATTAGGGCAATGAATAGTCAGCTTTTCACCGCCTGGGGTTTCAATGTCGGCAAGAAAGCGTTTGTAGCGGACCAGCAGACGACCGTTTTCAAGCTCAGGAGAGAAGCGCATCAGCCTTGCCAACTCCGCAAACCCTTGGCAATTCGCTCAATCGCTTCCTGCAACCGCGGCAGACTTTGAGTGTAAGCAAACCGAACATGATGACCGGCCTGGAAGCGGCCAAAGTCTAGTCCAGGGGTGATTGCGACGTGTTCGACTTCAAGAAAATGCCGACAGAAAGCAAATGCGTCGCCGCCAAACGCGGTGATGTCTGCGTAGAGGTAGAACGCACCTTGCGGCTCGACTGCAATGCCGAAACCCAATTCGCGCAGCGCGGGTAACAAAAAGTCGCGTCGTCGCCCAAATTCTGCGCGCCGTTCTTCGAGAATCTCCAGGGTCTGCGGTTCAAAACACGCGAGCGCAGCGTGTTGAGCCATGCTCGGGGCACTGATATAGAGATTCTGCGCAAGCTTCTCCAGGTCTGCTACCGCATCTTGCGGCGCGACTATCCAGCCCAACCGCCAGCCGGTCATGCCAAAGTATTTGGAAAAACTGTTCAGCACGAAGGCATCGTCATCAACTTCGAGCACGCTTGCCGCATCACAGCCATAGGTTAGTCCGTGATAAATCTCATCCACCACCAAATGTCCATGGCGGATTTTCAATGCCGCAGACAACGCCGCCAACTCATCACGGCTCAACATCGTGCCGGTAGGATTGGCAGGTGAAGCAACCAATGCGCCGACGCTGTCTTTATCCCAATGCCGGGCCACAAGGTCCGGCGTCAACTGATAGCGTACGTCCGGTCCAGCCGGCACTAATTGCGCGGAGCCTTCTATCAGTCGTAAAAAATGGCGATTGCAGGGGTAACCCGGATCGGCCAATAACCAATGTTTACCAGGGTCTACCAACAAGCTGGTGGCGAGCAGCAAAGCGCCAGAGCCACCGGGCGTAATCAGAATCCGATCTGGATCCACGGTCACCCGGTAACGCTGAGCGTAAAATCCGGCAATAGCTTCACGCAGTTCAGGCAATCCCCGAGCAGCGGTGTATCGAGTTTTACCTGCCGCCAACGCGGCCTGACCTGCGGCGATGATGGGCTCAGCGGTCGTGAAATCTGGCTCGCCGATTTCAAGGTGGATGACATCATGGCCTGCCGCCTGCAACTCGTTTGCCCGCGCCAACAAGGCCATGACATGAAAGGGTTCGATAGCGCGACTACGCGCACTGTAGGGGTGAGCCATGAGCCTTCCTTAAAGGAGAGTCGGAGTATCAATCGCCTGATTCTACCCAACCTGCGGTCTTACAGTCCGGTTTATGACGCTTACGCTTGCCAACAACCCCCTGCGCAAAAAAAATCGAACGGGTACTTTCGCCAAGACTAAAATCAACTTTTGCGAACGATTTTTCATACCCTGCTCAAGTATCACAGCCTACAAAGATAAAAAGGTGCTAACAGGCTCGACAACCGGGAGTAGCGCGCTCCGATTTGATCTGGTAAGTTCGCCCGCTTGCAGCCGCAGGGCCGGCAGGTGTCGGTGAAGAAAAAATCCTGCGCAATGGATAGAGAAAAGCGAGAGGCGGTCCATTCATGCCCACCCAAGAAAAGCAGCAAAGCAGCCAGCCCGTTCGTGACTTCGAACCTTACGTAATCAGTAAGGGTGAGGAATACATGAGCGAGCCTATGCGTTTCCACTTCATCGGCATCCTCAACAAGTGGAAGCTGCAGTTGATGCAAGAGGTCGATCGGACCATGGATCACATGAAGGACGAAGCAGCCAACTTTCCCGATCCCGCAGATCGTGCAAGCCAGGAAGAAGAATTCAACCTGGAACTGCGCGCCCGCGATCGCGAGCGAAAGCTGATCAAGAAGATAGACAAGACGTTGCAATTGATAGAAGCAGAAGAATATGGCTGGTGCGAGTCCTGTGGCGTAGAGATCGGCATTCGCCGGCTTGAAGCCCGCCCTACCGCTGACCTTTGCATCGACTGCAAAACGTTGGCCGAAATTAAAGAAAAACAGGTCGGTAAATGATCTTAAACAAGGGGCGCCTCGGCGCCCCTTGTTGTTTCTAACGCGCGGCGTAGCAGCATTGAACCTTACTGTCGGAGCGTGCGATAAAGATTTTTCAGTGCCTTCCCTTTCGTGTCTGCCAAAGTCTCTGTGAGAGTTGGTTGCCGACGAAAGCGTCAATGCCAGCGGCCCCTCCTACAGTTCTGGAGCGCAAATATCCCGTATATCATTGCTGACTGTTCCATTACCATCGCACCATGAATTCCCCCTCATATATCGGGCGCTTTGCGCCAACTCCCAGCGGTTATCTGCACTTCGGATCATTGGTTGCGGCACTGGCGTCGTATCTCGACGCCCGCTCGGTGGGCGGAAAATGGCTGATGCGCATGGAAGACCTTGACCCCCCGCGCGAGGTCGCTGGCGCGCAAACAGCTATTTTGCGAACGCTGGAAAGCTACGGATTCGAGTGGGACGGCGAACTGATCAGCCAAAGCCAAAGGCACGAAGACTACGAGCAGGTCATCCGTCGCTGGTTGAGTCACGGCCTGGCTTATGCCTGCACCTGTTCGCGCAAACAATTGGAAGGCTCAAATGGGGTGTATCCCGGCAGGTGCCGCAACCTCGGACACACTACTGAAAACGCCGCAATACGCATACGCGTACCCGAACTGGACTATCGTTTTGAGGATCGGGTACAAGGCCTCTTTGCCCAACACTTGGGACGCGATGTCGGCGATTTCGTTATCCGTCGTCGCGACGGTCTGTATGCGTATCAGCTGGCGGTAATCATTGACGATGCCTGGCAAGGTATTACCGATATTGTTCGTGGCGCGGACTTGCTCGATTCTACCCCCCGCCAGCTCTATCTTCAGGAGCTGCTCGGCCTGCCACAACCTCGCTATTTGCACGTGCCTCTGATCACCCAACCAGACGGCAACAAGCTAGGCAAATCGTATCGATCTGCGCCGCTGCAAAACGATCAAGCGACCTTGTTGTTGCTTCGTGCTTTACGGGCCTTGGGCCAACCAACGGACGATGGGCTTAACTACGCAAGCCCTCGCGAGGTATTGAAGTGGGGAATCGAGCAGTGGGATGCAACCTTGATCCCAAGAATCCAGAGCCTTGAAGAAGCTAAATTAAGCTGAGTTAGAGCCTTCGGCGCAGTGCCGCGATGGCAGCCCGTAAAACGCCGCTTGCAGCTTCGCCGCCATCCAGTACCATCGCCCGACCTTTTTAGTGAGGCCAGCATGTACATCTATCGATTGGTCCTGCTCCTGGTGGTAGGGATATACCTGTTTTCCCCAGCCATTATGGACTGGTGGATTGAACCAACAGGCGCGTGGTATCGCCCCTATTTGCTCTGGCTGATTCTGATCGTCGTGACCTTTATCCTGCAGAGTCAACGAGATGCCGATGAGCTTTAGCCTGACCCAGATGATACTGATCAGCGCCGCCTATTTGCTGGTGCTGTTCGGCGTCGCCTGGGTCAGTGAGCGTGGCCTAGTCCCACGCTGGATCATTCGCCACCCGCTGACCTACACCCTATCGCTTGGCGTATACGCCAGCGCCTGGGCGTTTTACGGCACTGTGGGGTTGGCCTATCAATACGGCTACGGTTTTTTATCCAGCTACCTGGGCGTATCCGGGGCGTTTCTGCTGGCACCGGTACTGCTCTATCCGATTCTCAAGATTACCCGTACTTACCAACTGTCTTCGTTGGCGGATTTGTTTGCCTTTCGTTTCCGCAGCACATGGGCCGGCGCACTGACCACCATTTTCATGCTGATCGGCGTGTTGCCGTTACTCGCCTTGCAGATTCAGTCAGTCGCAGACTCTATCGGTATCCTGACCCACGAACCCGTGCAGAACCGTGTTGCGCTGGCTTTCTGCGCCTTGATCACGCTGTTCACAATTTTCTTCGGCTCACGACATATTGCGACTCGGGAGAAACACGAGGGTCTGGTATTCGCCATCGCTTTCGAATCAGTCATCAAGCTTGTGGCCATGGGCGGCGTAGGTTTGTACGCCCTATATGGGGTGTTCGACGGCCCGACGCAGTTAGAGCAGTGGTTACTGCAAAACCAGGCCGCCCTCGCCGCGCTTCACACCCCACTGCAAGAAGGCCCATGGCGCACGCTGCTGTTGGTGTTTTTCGCCTCAGCCATCGTCATGCCGCATATGTACCATATGACCTTCACCGAAAACCTCAATCCGCGCTCGCTGGTCAGCGCCAGCTGGGGTTTGCCACTGTTCCTTTTGCTGATGAGTCTGGCAGTGCCACTGATTCTATGGGCCGGACTTAAACTGGGCGCTCAGACCAGCCCGGAGTACTTCACGTTAGGCGTCGGTATCGCCGCCAACAGCAAAGCATTGGCATTGTTGGCGTATGTCGGCGGTTTATCAGCGGCGAGCGGACTGATCATCGTCACTACGCTGGCCTTATCGGGTATGGCACTCAATCACTTGGTATTGCCGCTGTATCAACCGCCTGCCGAAGGCAATATTTACCGTTGGCTGAAATGGACCCGTCGCGGCTTGATTGTCGCCATCATCATGCTGGGTTACGGGTTCTACTTACTACTCGGTAAACAGCAGGATTTAGCGAATTTAGGCATCGTGGCCTTCGTCGCCACGTTGCAGTTTCTGCCTGGGGTATTGTCGGTGCTGTACTGGCCCACCGCTAACCGTCGCGGCTTCATTGCCGGGCTGATAGCGGGGATCGGTGTCTGGATGGTGAGCATGCTGTTGCCCTTGATTGGCAACTTCCACGGCTTTTATATCCCGATGTTGAACATGATCTACGTGCTTGACGACACCAGTTGGCACATGGCAGCCATCGCCTCACTGGCGGCCAACGTTTTGATTTTCACCCTGATCTCGTTGTTCAGTGACGCCAGCCCGGAAGAAGCCAGCGCCGCCGAAGCCTGCGCTGTGGATAACGTGCGACGTCCGCAACGGCGAGAGTTGCACGCTGCGTCCCCTCAGGAATTCGCCACGCAATTGGCCAAACCCCTGGGCGCAAAAGCCGCACAAAAAGAAGTCGAACAAGCACTGCGCGACCTTTACCTGCCGTTTGATGAGCGCCGCCCTTACGCACTGCGCCGCCTGCGTGATCGGATCGAAGCCAACCTTTCGGGATTGATGGGACCGAGCGTCGCACAGGACATGGTTGAAACCTTCCTGCCATACAAATCCGGCAGTGAAAACTATGTCACCGAAGACATCCACTTCATCGAAAGTCGTCTCGAGGACTATCACTCACGGCTGACAGGCCTGGCTGCCGAACTGGATGCGTTGCGCCGCTACCACCGCCAAACATTGCAGGAATTGCCCATGGGCGTGTGCTCACTGGCCAAGGATCAGGAAATCCTGATGTGGAATAAAGCCATGGAAGAGTTAACCGGCATCGGGGCGCAGCGAGTGGTGGGCTCTCGACTGGAAACAATCGCCGACCCGTGGAAAGAACTGCTGCAGGGCTTTATTGACCTGCCTGACGAACACTTGCACAAACAACGTCTCGGGCTGGATGGCCAGACACGTTGGTTAAACCTGCACAAAGCCGCCATCGACGAACCCCTCGCGCCGGGTAACAGCGGTTTGGTGTTGCTTGTTGAAGACTTGACCGATACCCAGATGCTTGAAGATAAGCTAGTGCATTCCGAGCGCTTGGCCAGCATCGGTCGCCTTGCAGCGGGCGTCGCCCACGAGATTGGTAATCCGATTACCGGCATCGCATGCCTGGCGCAAAATCTGCGCGAAGAACGCGAAGACGACAGCGAACTGACGGAAATCAGTAGCCAGATTCTTGAACAGACCAAACGTGTTTCACGCATCGTTCAGTCACTCATGAGCTTTGCTCATGCCGGCGGTCACCAACATTCCGACGAAGCGGTATGCCTGGCTGAAGTAGCCCAAGATGCTATCGGTTTACTGGCGCTGAATCGACGCAATTACGAGGTGCAATTCTTCAATCTGTGCAACCCGGAACACTGGGTGGACGGAGACCCACAAAGACTCGCGCAGGTGTTGATAAACCTGCTTACCAACGCCCGTGACGCTTCACCATCGGGCAGCGCCGTGCGGGTAAAAACAGAAATTTCCGAACACACGGTCGATCTGATCGTAGAAGACGAAGGCAGTGGGATTCCAAAATCAATCATGGACCGATTATTCGAACCGTTTTTCACGACCAAAGACCCGGGGGAAGGCACCGGACTGGGCCTTGCACTGGTCTATTCCATCGTTGAAGAGCATTATGGACAAATCACCATCGACAGCCCGGCCGACCCCGAGCATCAACGCGGCACCCGTATCCGGGTGACTTTGCCGCGTCATGTCGAAGCGACGTCCGCTACTAACTGAGACCGTCGAGAGTATCGAATCACATGCCTCACATTCTGATCGTCGAAGACGAAACAATTATTCGCTCGGCCCTGCGACGCCTCCTTGAACGAAATCAGTATCAGGTCAGCGAAGCCGGTTCAGTGCAGGAAGCACAGGAACGTTTCAGCATCTCCTCGTTTGACTTGATCGTCAGCGACCTACGCCTGCCCGGTGCGCCTGGCACTGAACTGATCAAGCTCGGTCAGGGCAAACCCGTCCTGATCATGACCAGCTATGCCAGCCTGCGCTCTGCCGTAGACTCAATGAAAATGGGCGCGGTTGATTACATCGCCAAACCTTTTGACCACGACGAAATGCTCCAGGCCGTTGCGCGCATTTTGCGCGACAGGCAAACGATTCAAAGCCTGCAAGCCGAACTTTCGGCCGCAGGCGCGAAGCCGGCTAGCGTGTCCGATAAAGGCGTGGTGGATAACAGCAACGGCGAAATCGGTATTATCGGCTCATGTCCCCCGATGCAGGATTTGTACGTCAAGATCCGTAAGGTAGCGCCAACCGATTCCAATGTGCTGATCCAAGGCGAGTCGGGCACCGGCAAAGAGCTGGTGGCACGCGCGCTGCACAACCTGTCCAAACGGGCCAAGGCACCGATGATCTCGGTCAACTGCGCCGCGATACCGGAATCCCTCATAGAATCTGAACTGTTTGGACACGAGAAAGGTGCTTTTACCGGAGCCAGCGCTGGCCGCGCAGGTTTGGTTGAGGCCGCGGACGGTGGCACGCTGTTCCTCGACGAGATCGGTGAACTCCCGCTCGAAGCCCAGGCGCGATTACTACGAGTGCTTCAGGAAGGTGAAATTCGCCGTGTCGGTTCGGTGCAATCGCAAAAAGTCGACGTGCGTCTAATCGCTGCAACTCACCGCGACCTCAAGAGTTTGGCCAAAGTCGGCCAGTTTCGTGAAGACTTGTATTATCGCCTGCACGTAATTGCTCTGAAATTGCCTGCGCTGCGCGAACGTGGCGCCGACGTTCTGGAAATTGCTCATTCGTTCTTGGCTCGACAAAGTGCCAAGGTTGGCCGCACGGACCTGAAGTTCGCGCCCGATGCCGAGCAGGCAATTCGTCACTACACGTGGCCGGGTAATGTTCGAGAACTGGAAAACGCAGTCGAACGCTCCGTGATCCTGTGCGAGAGCCCGGAAATCTCCGCCGAACTGTTGGGTATTGATATCGAGCTGAGTGATTTGGATGACGAGGATTTCGTCGGTTTGGGTCCGCAGCAGAATTCGACCAGCGCCACCAGTCATGAGCCCACTGAAGATTTGTCGCTGGAAGACTACTTCCAGCACTTCGTGCTCGAGCATCAGGACCATATGACCGAAACAGAACTGGCCCGCAAGCTTGGCGTCAGCCGTAAATGTCTCTGGGAACGCCGTCAGCGCTTAGGTATTCCACGGCGCAAAACCAGTGTCGCCAGTGAAAGCTGAGTAGTACGAGCGCGCGAGGCTCTGGCCCGTGCTGCTCGAATGCTCCAAACAACTGTTACCCCGATCAATCACGTAACAAATGCCGGGTCTTAAGGTAACGAAAGTCCGGTTTTTTAACGCCCGTTAAAACTCTCGATTTCGCCCCACGCCCCGGTTTTAAAGGATTTTTAAAAGTTGGCACAGCTCCTGCTATGTCTCTAGTACAAGAACAATAAAAAGCAGTGTAAACAACACAATAAAAATAAGACGAATCGGCTCACGCATAATAAAAACAAGACGGCGGAGGCGCAGCTAACTGATTCTTTTGGAGAGGAGTTGTATTTGGGGCTTGCCCCATGACCAGGCTGAGAATTATAAAAACTACCCCAAGGTAGCGCCTGAACTGGTTGGATCGAATGATCATTGCAACGCAGCGACCAAAGCAATCCGTTTGCTCTTGACTCCCGATTTGGGAGGTTCGCAGGCGAAAGCCCGAGAACGGGGCACTTAATAAAAACAAAAAGCCCGAGTGAATAATAAAAATAAAAGCGCAAACAACTTTGGGGGAGCTTCGGCTCCCCCAGTAGCTTCTGCTATTCCCCCTACCACCTGGCGCCGACTACGCCAGCCGCTTGTGCAGCTTCCTACACCATCCCCTGACTAAATGCTAGAATCCCCGCCCATCATGCGGTCATTCTCGTTTTTGGCCGAATATTCCTTTAAACAGTGCATCCCATGCTGAAAAAGCTGTTCCAGTCATTCCGCTCCCCATTGCGTCGGCCGCAACAAACGCAACACATACGTACTACGCCTGAAGTGCTCACTAGCAGCCAACATTCGCTGCAGCGCGGCCAGTTCAGTCGTTACGCGGTAAATATCGTTGAGCGTTTGCAGACCGCCGGTTACCAGGCATATCTGGTCGGCGGCTGCGTGCGGGACTTGATGCTGCATATCACACCAAAAGATTTCGACGTTGCCACTAGTGCCACGCCGGAACAAGTACGTGCCGAGTTCCGTAATGCCCGAGTAATCGGTCGGCGCTTCAAACTGGTCCATGTTCATTTCGGCCGAGAAATAATTGAGGTCGCGACGTTCCGCGCCAATCATCCTCAAGATGATGAAGAAGAGGACAGCAATCAGTCCTCACGCAACGAAAGCGGACGCATCCTGCGTGACAATGTCTACGGCACCCTTGAAGAGGACGCCCAACGTCGCGACTTCACCATCAACGCGTTGTATTACGACCCCGTCACTGAACGCGTTCTCGATTATGCCAACGGCGTACACGACATTCGCAATCGTCTGATCCGCCTGATCGGTGATCCCGAGCAGCGCTACAAAGAAGACCCGGTGCGGATGCTGCGTGCGGTGCGTTTCGCTGCGAAGCTGGATTTCGGTATAGAAAAACACAGCGCCACGCCGATTCAACAGTTAGCGCCAATGCTGCGCGATATTCCTTCTGCACGTCTATTTGAGGAAGTGCTGAAGCTGTTTTTGTCCGGTTATGCCGAACCCACGTTTGAGATGCTGGTTGATCTTGAGCTGTTCGAGCCGCTATTCCCGGCCAGCGCCAACTCACTAGAAATGAACCCGACCTACACCCATACGCTGATCAGTGAAGCCCTGGCTAACACCGATCTACGTATCTCGCAAAACAAGCCGGTCACCCCGGCCTTCCTGTTTGCCGCCATGCTCTGGCCAGCGCTGCCAGCTAAAGTCCTTCGCTTGCAGGAACGCGGTATGCCGCCGATTCCGGCCATGCAAGAAGCGGCGCACGAGCTCATCGTTGAGCAATGCCAACGGATTGCCATTCCCAAACGCTTTACCATGCCGATCCGTGAGATCTGGGACATGCAGGAGCGTCTGCCAAGGCGTACCGGCAAACGCGCAGATTTGTTGCTCGATAACCCCAGGTTCCGTGCCGGCTACGATTTCCTGCTATTGCGCGAACTCGCAGGCGAGGAAACCGAAGGCCTTGGCGACTGGTGGACCGATTATCAGCAAAGCAACGAAGGCGAGCGCCGCAACATGATTCGCGACCTGGGCAACAAGCCCGACGCAACAGGTGCAGCCCCGCGCAAACGCCGTCGCAGCAGTGGCAGCAAGCGTAAACGCAATGCCTCCGACGCGCCGCTTACCTCAGGCGACTGATCGTGGAACGCGTCTATATTGGTCTGGGCAGCAATTTGTCTGACCCGGCCGACCAATTGCGCCTTGCCCTCAAAGCACTGGAGCAGTTGCCATCTTGCGAATGGGTCGGCGTTTCGTCGTTTTATGCCAGCGACTCGCTACTACCCGGCCAGCCGCGCTTTACCAATGCCATCGCCGCCCTGAATACGGCGCTTGAGCCGCTGGCATTGCTTGATGCGTTACAGGCTATCGAGTGTAATCAGGGCCGCGAGCGGCATGAGCGCTGGGGTCCAAGAACGCTGGATCTGGACATTATCGTCTTCGGTGACCGGCTAATAGACGAACCTAGACTCAAAGTCCCTCACTACCACCTGCATGCTCGCGCCTTCGTCCTGTATCCCTTGTCTGAACTCGCGCCCCACCTGCAATTGGCCGACGGCCGCTCCCTTGATCAACTGCTGGCAGACTGCCCTTTCGTTGGTCTGGAACATCTTTAGCGGTTCTACAAACTTCTGCGCTAAGGGACAACTACGGTACCGCCCGAAATCCATAAGCGGTAACACCTGCTCAAACGGTAACACCTGTAATTGACTTCACGCCCCCTCATCACGAAGATAGGCGTCCCGCTGCCGATCACATGGCAAAAGGGCGCGAATCAGGCCTTTGCAAAACACCGCATACGACGGTGTGCCTGTTTTTCCAGATGATCTCATGCGTTGCTCGCAGTAGTTTCACAGCGCCTGAACGAGGATTTTTTTCATGCCAGACATAACCCTGACGACCTTGCAAAGCCTCAAGCAGAAAGGTGAAAAAATCACCATGCTGACCTGCTATGACGCGACCTTTGCTCACGCTGTCAGCCAGGCCGGTGTCGAAATATTGCTGGTCGGCGACTCGCTAGGCATGGTTTTGCAAGGCCACAACAGCACCCTGCCAGTGACCAATGCCGAAATGGCCTATCACGTTGCCTGCGTTAAACGCGGTAACCAAGGCGCGCTAATTCTCGCCGACCTGCCCTTTATGGCCTATGCCACGCTCGAGCAGACCTTCACCAACAGTGCGCAGTTGATGCAAGCTGGTGCGCACATGATCAAAGTCGAGGGCGCAGCCTGGTTAGCCGAGTCGATCAAGTTGTTGGCCGAGCGCGGTATTCCTGTGTGTGCACACATGGGCCTGACCCCGCAATCGGTGAACATCTTGGGTGGTTATAAAGTGCAGGGCCGTCAGGAAGCCCAAGCTCGGCAAATGCGCGCTGATGCCATCGCCCTGGAGCAAGCAGGTGTGGCGATGATTTTGCTCGAGTGCGTGCCGAGTGAATTGGCACAGGAAATCACCCACGCGGTCAAAGTGCCGGTGATCGGCATTGGTGCAGGCAACGCGACCGACGGCCAGGTGCTGGTCCTGCACGACATGCTCGGCCTTTCCATCACCGGCAGAGTGCCCAAGTTCGTCCGGAACTTCATGACTGGACAGCCGGATATCCAGTCGGCGTTACAGGCCTATGTCACTGCGGTAAAAGAAGTGAGTTTCCCGGCAACAGAACACGGATTTTCCGCATGAACACAGTAAAAACCGTGCGCGAGCTACGCGCTGCAATAGCTCGGGCGCGCAGTGAAGGCAAACGCGTCGGGCTTGTACCAACCATGGGCAACCTGCACAACGGTCACGCCGCATTGGTACTCAAAGCCGCTCAACGCGCTGACTTCGTGGTGGCGAGCATTTTTGTCAATCCACTGCAATTTGGCCCTAACGAGGACCTTGCGACTTACCCGCGAACCTTGCCTGCCGATCAGGAAACCCTGTTGCAAGCAGGTTGCCATTTGCTGTT
This sequence comes from Pseudomonas sp. AB6, assembly GCF_034314105.1. NCBI lineage: Bacteria > Pseudomonadati > Pseudomonadota > Gammaproteobacteria > Pseudomonadales > Pseudomonadaceae > Pseudomonas > Pseudomonas sp. AB6. The sequence continues at coordinate 4,956,803 of NZ_JAVIWJ010000001.1, read as the reverse complement.
CACGCCCTCGGTGGATGAAATGTACCCCCATGGCATGAACAACCAGACCCGAGTTAGCGTCCCGCATCTATCTGAAGGCTTATGCGGCGGCAGTCGTCCCGGTCATTTTGACGGCGTGGCCACCGTCGTCAGCAAACTCTTCAACATGGTGCAGCCTGATTTAGCAGTGTTTGGCCAAAAAGATTTTCAGCAACTGGCGGTCATCAAAGCACTGGTTCGCGACCTAAACATGCCTATACAGATCATTGGCGAACCAACGGTGCGCGCCACCGATGGCCTAGCGCTATCGTCGCGCAATATGTACCTTAGCGAGGTCCAACGCGCTGCGGCACCAGCCCTGTACCGCGCCATCAAGCTAATCGCCGACGGCATCCAAAATGGCGAAAAAGACTTTAACCGCTTGCGTGCTGAAGGGCTGACGCTCATTGAAGCGGCCCATTTTCGCCTTGACTATATGGAAATTTGCGAAGCATCCACCTTGCGCCACGCCTGCGCCGAAGATCAGGATTTAGTGATTATGGCCGCTGCGTACCAAGGCTCCACCCGATTGATCGACAACTTGCACCTGACCAAGGAATAAACATGCACGCAATCATGCTCAAGGCCAAGTTGCACCGAGCCGAGGTTACGCACGCGGTACTCGACTACGAAGGCTCTTGCGCCATCGACGGCGAATGGCTCGACCTTGCGGGAATTCGTGAGTACGAACAAATCCAGATTTACAACATCGACAACGGCGAACGTTTCACCACCTATGCCATTCGAGGTGAAGAGGGCTCGCGAATGATTTCAGTCAACGGCGCCGCAGCGCATAAAGCGAAAGTAGGTGATCGTGTCATCATCGCCGCTTATGCTCATTACAGTGAAGTCGAATTGATCACTTTCAAGCCGCGCATGCTGTACATGGCGCCCGGCAATGAACTAAGCCACACGAGCAATGCCATACCGGTACAGGTAGCCTGATAGTTTAAAAACAATCACAGACCACAACCCACTGGAAAACCCGGCGACAGAGGTACGAAATAGTACCGAGTAACGGTCAGGCAAAGCGCAGACAGTCGAGCAGACTGGGGTTAGTGTTCGGCTACCTGGATGCGCTTAGCAATCGTGCTTCGATTATTAATCCCGTCCGGGCTTTTTTAGTGCCCAAAAGGCAGTTTAAGTACAAGGAAATCCGCAGCGATGGCGTACTACCGCACTCCTCTCGACGTGACCACCCTACCCGCTTGGCACGCGCTGACCGAACACCGTAAAACCATGCAGAATTTCAGCATGCGTGAAGCGTTCAGTGCAGACCCGCAGCGTTTTAATGAGTTCACCCTTAGTAGCTGTGGGCTGTTCCTCGATTACTCTAAAAACCTGATCACTCCTGAAACCCGCAATTTACTGGTAAATCTGGCCAACGAAGTCGACCTCAAGGGCGCAATCAAAGCGCTGTTTGACGGCCAAATCGTTAACGCATCCGAAGGTCGTCCAGCCTTGCACACCGCGCTGCGCCGACCAGTAGGCGACAAGCTGTCGGTGAACGGCGTCAACGTGATGCCCGAAGTACACAAAGTGCTTAATCAAATCACCGACCTGGTGGGCCGTATCCACGATGGTTTATGGCGCGGGTATACCGAAAAACCGATTACCGACGTGGTAAACATCGGTATCGGTGGATCGTTCCTCGGCCCTGAGTTGGTGTCCGAAGCGCTGTTGTCCTACGCGCAAAAAGGCGTGCGCTGCCATTATTTAGCCAACATCGACGGCAGTGAGTTTCATGAACTGACGATGAAGCTTCGCGCCGAGACCACACTTTTCATCGTGTCCTCCAAGTCATTCAACACCCTGGAAACCCTGAAGAACGCACAAGCTGCTCGTGCTTGGTACTTGGCCCAAGGTGGCTCAGAGGCAGAGCTTTATCGGCACTTCATCGCGGTTTCCAGCAACAACGCCGCAGCCGTCGCCTTCGGTATCCGCGAAGAAAATATCTTCCCGATGTGGGATTGGGTTGGCGGTCGCTACTCGCTATGGTCAGCCATCGGCTTGCCGATCGCGTTGGCCATCGGCATGTCCAACTTCAAAGAATTGCTGTCCGGCGCTTCATCCATGGACCAACATTTCCAAAGCGCGCCGTTTGAACAAAACATGCCGGTGCTGTTGGGGCTGCTTGGTGTTTGGTACGGGAACTTCTGGGGTGCAAAAAGCCACGCGATCCTGCCGTATGACCACTACCTGCGCAACATCACCAAGCATTTGCAACAGTTGGACATGGAATCCAACGGTAAAAGCGTGCGCCAGGACGGCACGCCGGTATCAACCGACACGGGCCCGGTTATCTGGGGCGGCGTCGGCTGCAACGGCCAGCATGCTTACCACCAGTTGCTGCACCAAGGCACCCAAATGATTCCGGCCGACTTCATCGTGCCGATTGTCAGCTTCAACCCGGTTGCCGATCACCATCAGTGGCTGTACGCCAACTGCTTGTCACAAAGCCAGGCACTGATGATGGGCAAAACCCACGCCGAAGCTGAGGCTGAGCTACGCGACAAAGGCATGGCCGAGGCGGACGTGCAGAAACTTGCTCCGCACAAAGTGATCCCGGGTAACCGCCCAAGCAACACATTGGTCGTTGAGCGCATCAGCCCTCGTCGTTTAGGCGCCTTGGTGGCGATGTATGAACATAAGGTGTTCGTACAGAGCGTCATTTGGGGGATCAACGCATTTGACCAATGGGGCGTTGAACTGGGTAAGGAATTGGGTAAAGGCGTCTTCAACCGCTTAACCGGTTCCATCGAAGAGCCCGCCGACGATGCGTCGACCCAAGGCTTGATCAATTACTTCCGTGGTCGTCATCGCGGCTGATCTTTCTCCGATAATGAAAAACCCGCCCCTGGATAAAGCGGCGGGTTTTTTGCTGTCTGACGCATCGTAACGGCGGCGCCATGCCCCTTGAACCCATTCCCACCAAAGCGCACCCTGATGAAATGTAAGGCCAATAAGAATTAGGATGTGCCCATGTTCGATATCAGCCAATTCCCTATCGCCAATGCCGTGCGTATTGCCGCGCAGCTCAGCGAAGACGACTATCAGACGCTGTATCAACAATCGATTGATAGCCCGAATACATTCTGGGCCGAGCAGGCCAAGCGCTTTCTATACTGGTCAAAACCCTGGCAACAGGTGCAGCAGGCGGACTTCAAAACCGGAGACGCCATCTGGTTCAAGGGCGGTGAGCTGAACGTCAGCTATAACTGCATCGACCGCCATTTAGAAGACCGAGCCGAGCAGATAGCGCTCATTTGGGAAGGCGATAACCCATCCGAGTCCGCTGAAATCACCTACAAAAAACTGCACCACAACGTTGGGCGCTTGGCTAACGTACTCAAAGGCCGTGGTGTACAAAAGGGTGATCGGGTGTGTATTTACATGCCTATGATCCCCGAGGCCGCCTATGCGATGCTGGCCTGCGCGCGTATCGGGGCAGTGCACTCAGTGGTGTTTGGTGGATTTTCACCGGATGCCCTGCGTGATCGAATACTAGATGCTGACTGCCGTATGGTGATCACCGCGGATGAAGGCGTGCGCGGCGGTAAATATAGTGGACTTAAAGAAAACGTCGACACTGCGCTGCTGGGTTGTCCGGACGTTCATACCGTTTTGGTGGTGGAACGCACTCAAGGTGAAATCGGCTGGGTGACCGGTCGCGATATCTGGTACCACGAAGCCGTTAGTGGCATCAGTAGCCATTGCCCGCCCGAACCGATGGACGCCGAAGACCCGCTGTTTATTCTCTACACGTCGGGCAGCACCGGCAAACCCAAAGGCGTCTTGCATACCACTGGCGGCTACCTGCTCCAGGCGGCGATGACGTTTCAATACGTGTTCGACTACCGTGACGGTGAAGTCTTCTGGTGCACCGCCGACGTAGGCTGGGTCACCGGCCATAGTTACCTCGTTTACGGCCCACTGGCCAACGGCGCGACCACGCTGATTTTCGAAGGCACTCCCAACTTTCCCGACGCCTCGCGATTCTGGCAAGTCATCGACAAGCATCAGGTCAATATTTTCTACACTGCACCTACTGCGTTGCGCGCACTAATGCGTGAGGGCCCGGCAGCATTGCAAAGCACTTCCCGTGACAGCCTGCGCCTGTTGGGTAGCGTCGGAGAACCCATCAACCCGCAAGCATGGGAATGGTATTTCCATAAAGTCGGCAAAGAACGCTGCCCCATCATCGATACTTGGTGGCAGACCGAAACCGGCGGCATCATGCTCAGCCCACTGATCAGCGCTCAATACCTCAAACCCGGCTGCGCTACGCGCCCGATGTTTGGCGTACAACCGGTGCTACTGGATGAGCAAGGTAAGGAAATCAGTGGCGCTGGCAACGGTCTTTTAGCTATCAAAGCCAGTTGGCCGGGGCAGATCCGTAGTATTTATGGTGACCGACAGCGCCTGGTTGAAACCTACTTCAAGCCCTATCCCGGTTACTATTTCACTGGCGACGGCGCACGCCGCGATGACGACGGCGATTACTGGATCACCGGTCGTGTGGACGATGTCATTAATGTGTCGGGACACCGCATCGGCACGGCGGAAGTTGAAAGCGCTCTGCTGCTGCATGACACCATTGCCGAAGCTGCGGTGGTCGGGTATCCCCACGATATTAAGGGAATAGGCATTTACGCGTTCGTCACGCCCGTAAAGGGAGTTGAGGCAGACGATGCACTGAAGAAACAATTGCTGGCGCACGTCACTAAGGAGATTGGCAATTTTGCCAAGCCCGATTTTATTCAGTGGGTCTCAGCATTGCCGAAAACTCGCTCGGGCAAAATCATGCGTCGCATCCTGCGCAAGATCGCCAGCAATGAACTCGACAGCTTGGGTGATACTTCGACGCTAGCCGAGCCGAGCGTGGTCGAAGACCTGATTAATAAACGTCTGAACCGCTGACTTGACGAGAACCCATGGAATTCATTCGTAGCCGCATCGAAACCCAAGTCATGAGCCTGACCGGATTGTCTCTTGGCCAATTGGACCTAGAGAACCCAAAGGGCGATCCAGGTCTGTTCGGACCTCAAGCTATTTGCTGGCAAGTACATGCCGACTTCAGCAGCATGTTGATCGGAGGCATTAGCGCTTTATTACTGCAAGCTTTGCACCCGCTAGCCTTGGCCGGGGTCTGGGACCACTCGACGTTTCGCCAGGACATGATGGGGCGCTTGCGCCGCACGGGACAATTTATCGCCGGTACCACGTTCGGCTCGACTCAAGACGCTAACTGGCTGATTGAGAAGGTCCGCACCATTCACCTGCAAGTGACCGGAACCGCGCTCGACGGACGGCCGTATGCGGCCAGTGACCCTGACCTGCTGACATGGGTGCATGTCGCTGAGGTCAGCAGCTTTTTAGGTGCCCATTTGCGCTACCGCAACCCCGATCTGTCCATAGCCGATCAGGATCGGTATTACGCAGAAGTCGCCTCCATCGCCGAACGGCTTGGTGCACGTGACATACCCCGCTCACGTCAAGCGGTTGCCGATTACCTTGAACGAATGCTTCCCCAGCTCGTATGCGATGAACGCAGCCTTGAAGTGCTAAGGCTACTAAGGGCCGCGCCCGCACCAAGCCGCTTGGCCAAGCCATTTGGCGTGTTGATGATGCAAGCTGGTATCGAGTTATTGCCGCTCTGGGCCTGCAGTCTGCTTGGTCTGAGCCAACATCCATTGCAGCGCTCGTTTATCCGCGCAAGCATTAACCGTAGTTCGCCGATATTGCGCTGGGCAATGCGTGACAGCTCGGTCCACCGCGCCCATCGGCGAATGGGCCTGGCTTACAAATAGGCGAACTTAAGCCATCGTTGGAACCCACCCGCGGATGTGTGACACCATATGCCACCGTTGTCATCGCCGCTACCGCAGCGAATCGGGCCGAACAGACCTGGGCTGACGCACATTTATCAACTGTGAGGACCTGCCATGCAAGACGTCGTAATTGTTGCCGCTACCCGTACCGCAGTCGGTGCATTTCAGGGGGCTTTGGCAAATATTTCCGCAGTCGATCTAGGCGCTGCCGTCATTCGCCAACTGCTGGCACAAACCGGCCTCGATCCGGCGCAAGTCGACGAGGTGATCATGGGGCACGTATTGACAGCTGGCGCAGGACAGAATCCTGCCCGTCAATCCGCAATCAAGGCAGGGCTTCCCTTCGCCGTTCCAGCCATGACACTGAACAAGGTCTGCGGCTCGGGATTGAAAGCGTTGCATTTAGCAACCCAGGCCATTCGTTGTGGCGATGCCGACGTAATAATCGCTGGCGGCCAGGAAAATATGAGCTTGGCCAACTACGTAATACCTGGCGCACGAACCGGTCTGCGAATGGGCCACAGCACCTTGATCGACACCATGATCAGCGACGGTTTGTGGGATGCATTCAATGATTACCACATGGGCATTACCGCCGAAAATCTAGCCGACAAATACAGCATCTCCCGTGAAGCACAGGACGCGTTCGCTGCCGCGTCGCAGCAGAAAGCCGTAGCGGCCATCGAAACCGGGCGTTTCGTTGATGAAATCACCCCGATTCTAATTCCGCAGCGCAAAGGCGACCCTGTATCGTTCGCTACTGACGAGCAACCACGCGCGGGCACCACTGCCGAATCGCTGGGCAAACTCAAGCCTGCGTTTAAAAAAGACGGCACCGTGACGGCGGGCAATGCTTCGTCGCTGAATGACGGCGCTGCTGCGGTCATTTTGATGAGCGCAGCTAAGGCCGAGAAACTCGGGCTGCCGGTGCTTGCACGCATCGCGGCATACGCCAACGCAGGCGTCGACCCGGCAATCATGGGCATTGGCCCAGTCAGCGCCACCCGCCGCTGCCTCGAAAAGGCCGGCTGGTCGATTGACCAACTGGACCTCATCGAAGCCAACGAAGCCTTCGCCGCTCAATCGTTGTCGGTGGCCAAAGAGTTGGGCTGGGACATGAACAAAGTCAACGTTAACGGCGGCGCCATTGCATTGGGCCACCCGATTGGCGCGTCAGGCTGCCGCGTACTGGTGACCTTGCTGCACGAGATGATCAAGCGCGATGCCAAAAAAGGCTTGGCAACCCTGTGCATCGGCGGTGGTCAGGGCGTGGCATTGGCATTGTCCCGCTAATAAAATCAACTGAAAGAGCCAACTTGTGGAGTTCAGATCAGGCAAATCCTGATCCCCTGTGGGAGTGAATTCATTCACAAATGAAATCGCTACCACAGGATGCATCGGGGCGATCTGTCGCTTAACTGCTAAACTGCCGCGCCCATTTCCAATCCAAGGCGCGGTGTATGTCCTCCCTGAACCAGGCGCTGAGCGTCGCCCTCGATAACCGTCAGTCATTGCTCGCCGAGCTGCATGAACAGGGCACGGATTGCTATCGCTTGTTTCACGGCAGCCAAGAAGGCGCCAGCGGCCTGACTATCGACCGTTATGGCCCGCAATTACTGGTGCAGAGCTTTCACCACACGCTCGAACGCGACGAACTGCTAGCGTTGCATGCCGCCGTTAATACCCGTCTGAGGCTCGATACGCTATTGGTCTACAACGACCGCTCACACGGCAATTCACGCATCGACCGCAACGACGCTGTCTTTACAGCAGAAGATGCGGCGCTAGGTGAATTGATTGGCCATGAGTGGGGATTAAACTATCGCGTACGCGGACGCCATGCAGGACAAGATCCGCTGTTGTTTCTCGATTTGCGCAACACCCGGGGCTGGATCAAACACCATAGCGCCGGAAAAACCGTACTCAACCTGTTTTCCTACACCTGCGGTGTTGGCCTGAGTGCGGCTGCCGGTGGTGCGCGAGAGGTGTGCAACCTAGATTTTGCAGAAGGCAATCTCGCCGTCGGCCGCGAAAATGGGTTGTTGAACCCCGCACTAAAACCGATGAAGTTCGTGCAATCCGACTATTTTCCTGCCATCCGTCAACTGGCAGGGCTGCCCATCGCGCCCCGTCGTGCAAACAAACTGCCAGACTACCCGCGTTTAACACAGCGACAATACGACTTCGTCTTTCTCGATCCGCCTGCGTGGGCAAAAAGTGCGTTCGGCACCGTGGATTTGCTTCGTGATTACCAAAGCTTGCTCAAACCTGCCGTACTCACCACTGCCGCTAATGGGGTGCTGATTTGCTGCAATAATCTGGCGAAAGTCAGCATGGAGGATTGGCGCGAACAGGTTCTACGCTGCGCGACTAAAGCCGGGCGCCCGGTACGCGAATGGCAAGTACTGACACCGGGCAGCGACTTTCCGTCTATGGACCAGCAACCGCCACTCAAAACGTTGATTTTGCAGTTTTAACCAAGCACAACCCAGGACGATTCCTACAGCAGACGAGGCTATTTCTTCTGAACCAGTTTCGCGTGCCATACTCCAAACACCTCCGATAGAGAGACGACGCCTCACATGTCCAAAGGATTGATACGCGCCATTGGCGCCTTGCTGACCGTCATCGCACTTTACAGCGTATTGGGCTTTTTGATTTTGCCCGGCATCGCACTGCGTATCGTCAACCAACAACTGGCCAACTACTCTACGGTTCCAGCAAAGCTGGATCGGTTGGAACTCAACCCCTTCAGCCTGGAAGTGAACCTGTGGGGCCTGAACATCGGTACGCCGGGTCAGGAACAGATTGGCTTTGAGCGCCTGTACATCAACCTGCAAATCGACAGCATCTGGACCGGCGCCCTGCACTTGTCCGACATTGAACTGGATAAACCCAAGACCCAGTTGCTGTTCGCCAAGGACGGATCGCTGAACGTGGAGCAGCTGTTCAAACTTCCGCCAAGTGAACCTGCCAAGGATAAAACGCCCAGCAAACCGTTCCCGATCCGCATCGATCAAATCAAACTTGCCGATGGCTATGTTCATTTCCAAGATCTGCGGCCCAGCAAACCGATCGAATTTTTGTATAACGCGCTCAACTTCGAATTGAAGAATCTCAGCACTCTGCCCGAAGACAACGCCGACATGACCTTGGTCGCAGCAGGCCCTGAAGGCGGTCAGATTGATTGGGTTGGACACATCAGCCTGGTTCCGATTACCTCGCAAGGCAAACTCAAAGTCACTGACGGCAGAATGAAAGTCTGGTGGCCGTATGTACGCGACGCCTTGCCGCTGGCGCTAAAGGATGGCGTTCTCAATTTCAGCACCGATTACACGCTGAGTCTGGCGAAGGAAACCGAACTTCTATTAAGCAATACCGCGCTGAGCATTGCCCCTCTGGCGATAGATACTCCTGATGGCAGGCCGTTGGTGCGCCTTGAACGGCTCGATATAAGCGACACGTCCATTGATCTGGCTAAGCAGCTCGTCAAGATTGGCAATATTCGCAGTAATAAACTCGAAACCTGGGCCGCTCGCGAAGCCGACGGCCAACTCGATTGGCAGAAGCTGTTCGCCAGCCAGCCAAAAAAACCAACACCTGCGGCTATAAAGGCACCCGCCGCCGCGGCAGGTAATGCACCTGAAATCGCAGCACAACCTGTAGCACCGAGCAAACCCTGGCAAGTGCTGTTACGTGATGCGCAATTACGCAATTACCAAATTCATCTGGCAGACCGCACCCCAAAAGAGCCGGTAATGTTAGATGTAGGCCCACTGAATGTGGACATACAAAATTTCGACAGTCTAAACAAATCACCTTTTACGCTTAAGCTCGACACAGGGCTTGGTAAGCAAGGGCACATTACCGCAACTGGCGACGTCAATCTGAGCCCGGTCAGCGCCAAACTACAGGTCAATACCAAAGACATCGACCTGCGTTTGGCGCAATCCTATATCACTCCGCTTATCCGCCTTGAATTGCGCAGCGGTATGCTCGGTAGTGATTTAGCGGTCAACCTGAAAAGTACCGAGCCTTTGGCCCTCGGTATTACCGGCAAGGCTCAAATAGACCAACTGCACACCCTCGACACGATCAAACAGCGCGACTTTTTAAAATGGCAGCAACTGGCCCTTGAAGGTCTGGACTTCGAGCTCGGCGATCACCTGACGATTGCCAAAGTCAACCTGCTGCAACCGTATGCACGATTCATGATCAACGACGACCGCACCACTAACATTGATGACCTGCTGATTAAACAACCTGCAGACAGCGCTAAAACGGTCGCTAATGCTGCGGCAACCGCTGCAGAGAAAGGTGTCAAGCCAATGGGTATCCGCATCGGCGAGGTAAATATCAAAGACGGTTCGGCCAACTTCGCCGATTTAAGCCTCACGCCGAACTTCGCCACCGCGATTCAGCAGCTCAATGGCAAAATTGGCACCCTCGATAATCGTCAGTCAAAGCCTGCGACCGTCGATATCAACGGCAAGGTTGACCGTTACGCGCCAGTCACCATCAAGGGCAGCCTGAATCCCTTCGACCCCTTGGCAAGCCTGGACATTGCCACCAGCTTCAAGCGCGTGGAATTGACCACGTTGACACCGTACTCAGGGAAATTTGCGGGCTTTCGCATCCGTAAGGGCCGCCTTAATCTCGACCTGCATTACATGATCGCCAAAGGCCAGCTCAAGGCCGAAAACAAAGTGGTAGTCGACGGACTGCAACTGGGCGAAAAAGTCGACAGCCCAAATGCAGTCGATTTACCCATTCGTTTGGCCATCGCCCTGCTCAAGGATACCGATGGCAAGATCTCCATTGAACTGCCGATATCCGGTGACTTGAACAGCCCGCAATTCAGCGTGATGCCCATTGTCTGGCAAACACTGCGTAATTTGGTATTACGTGCCGCTCAGGCGCCCTTTAAGTTCATTGGCGGACTCATCAGTGGCGGCGACTCTCAAGACCTCGGTACGGTAGCGTTTGCGCCTGGCGCCACAGACCTGAGCCCAGATGCTCAGTCAGCCCTCAACAAGCTTTCAGCCGCCTTGAAAGAGCGCCCAACGCTACGCCTGGAGATAGAGGGCACCAGCGCGGAAAGCAGTGACGGTCCGTTAATTGCTGAACAACGTCTTCAGCGGGAATACCAAAGTACCTTTTACAAGATTCTTCAGCGACGCGGCGACAAGGTTCCAGCACAGGCATCACTGCTGCAAGTACCGGAAAGTGAAAAACCGCCAATGCTGGAAGCAATCTACCGCGACCGCTTGAAACAGCAGCCGCCAGTTGAGTGGACCAATCAGGGCAAAGAAGACCGTACGGCAAAAATGCGTGCCGCAGTGATCAAATCCTGGAGTTCCAACGCGGTGCTACTTCGCCAGTTGGGGCAAGCACGCGCCAGCAGCATCAAGGATTATCTCGTTGATAAAGCGAAACTGGCAGATGAGCGAATTTTCTTTGTGGATGCCAGCTTGGGCCAAGCAGAAGCGGATGGTCGAGTAATCAGCCAATTACATTTGGACAGCGATTAAACCATGCGAACGAGCAACGTTTTGCTTCTGATAGTGGCCGGTGTGATGGGACAAGCGCAGGCCGACTCCCTGCGTTGTGGGAGTCAGCTGATAAATAGTGGGGATCACGAGTTTGAGGTACAGCAAAAATGCGGCGAACCTGCTGCGCGTAACCTAATTGGTTATCTACGTAGCCCCAACCGGCGAGAAGAAGTCAAAATTGATGAGTGGATATACGGACCTAGCAACGGTATGTATCAGTACCTGCGATTCGAAGGGGGCCGTCTGGTAGGAATTAACAGTAAGCGCGGCAACTGATTTCCGACGCTGCTCAATGACTGAACTTAAAATAGAACAGGCCCCGACAACTACGTCGAGACCTGTAATAAACACACCCGTATAGCCTCGCGTTAATTTCGATACCTCACCGGACACCGTCCTTCGTTATCCGCTGGTACTATCAATAGTCATTGCGAGCGGCTGGACATCACTCAGCTTTAAGGCCTGCGGCGGACACGGCTTTGACACCTTTGATTTTCTTAGTGATCGCAACAGCCATATCTTTCTGGGTTTGGGTGATGGCTACAGTTGATGAAAGGGAGACCACGCCTTTGTTGGTTTCTACCTTAATGTCGGTACCAGGAATGCCTTTCTCAGTCACCAAATCGGATTTAACCTTGGTGGTGATCCAAGTGTCCGATGTCGCTTCCCCTGCCTTGGTCATTTCGCCAGCAACAACCATTGGAGCTTGAGTTGTTGTGGTTTGGGCGAAAGCCGAGTTAGCCATAGACAATGTAATAGCTGTGGCAGCAGCGGCAGCAATAGCGAACTTATTCATATTCATACGAGTCACTCCTGTTTTTCTCAAAGTCTGCGCCAGTCTCGCTGACAGCAGGGTTACAGGTTGTATCGCAAGCGCTGTGCCATTTTTTAATATAAAAAAAGCATCTTAAAAACATACAGTTACGTAATAATTCAAAGGCTTTAATCATGCAATTTGCACGTTCCACCCCTAACTTGCGTGCAGGATGCATGTTTTCATAGCTGAATTATTGGCTGAAACCCTAACTCTCTAAAAGTATTAGTAAATTAGTCTGATATTTCCGAGGCAAGCAAGGGACCAGCCTCGTTCAGAAGTACCGAAACACATAATCCCGTTTTCGATTTCTGATCAGAGAATTCCAGTTGGACTTCTGCACCGATCCGCTGCGCGATTGCATTAACTATGGAAAGACCCAAACCTGATCCCACCTGATCGCTCCCGAGCGTTCGGTAAAACGGGTCGAATACTCGAAGCCTTTCCTTAGCCGAAATCCCTGGGCCTGAATCCTTGATTTGCAACCTCGCACGATGACCATCAAAAGAGACTGACAAGTCGACTCGTCCATCAACGGGCGTGTAACGAATGGCGTTATCAACCAGATTTTTGATCACAGTGACCAGATCCAATTCATGAACCATCACCCATACGTCCTGATCTCCCTCCACCCCAATATCAATATGCTTGGCTTCGGCCAAAGGAAGCAGATCCTCCAAGACGTGCCGATAAAGGCTTAAAACAGAGACCGCAGACGTTGGCAGGTCTAGAGCTGCTTGAGCTTTAGCGAAGGTTAGCAGCTGATCGAGAAGGTTCCGGCTTCGCTCAATGCCTCGACGTAACAGCACCAACCGCGTTTTTGCCTCCGCAGACATTTCAGCCTCAGCCAAGCGTTCAGCCTGCAGCGAAAGTGCTGTCAACGGCGACCGAAGTTCGTGCGCTGCATCCGCGACAAAGCGCCGCTGAGAATCCATTGATTGCGCGACACGGCTTAGCAAACGGTTGATTGCGATAACAAAGGGGCGGATCTCTAGCGGTAGGTGGCTTTCTTTAACCGGATGTAACTCTTGCTCGGCGCGCTGATCTATTTCAAGGGACAAGACCGCAATCGGGCGAAAAATCTTGCGTACAAGGTCGGCGACTACCAGCAGTAAGATCGGCACCAAAATTAGAAGTGGAATAACAGAGCGCAACGCGCTGTCGCGTGCTATTTCATCGCGAACACTTGTTTCTTGCGCCAGTGCAATTCGCTGTTTAGTGGCCAAGGTTTTAACCAGCACTCGGAAAGGTTCGCCCGCAACATCTAAGGTATGCAAACCATCCGACAAAGTGGTGGGCAACGGTAATGGCGCGTAGGCATCACTTCCCTGAACCTTGGCGTCGCCATCCGCGAGATATTGGACGATAACGCGAAACTCAGCGACTTCATCCTTGGCCTGGCTGTCTTTACTGAAACCTGCTATGGGGAGATGCTGCCGGTCATAGATCGACGCCACCTGACGTAACACGTCATCTTGCAGTTCGTGGGCCTCGTCAAACGCGGACACAAATGAAAAAACGCCAGCTGCAAAGGCCACCACTAGAATCGCCACTGCCAAAGAAAAAGACAGCCTGAGCTGAACCGAGTCACTTAAGCGCTTTTTGAAACCATCCATCCAACCCCCCTGACGTTTTTGATCACTTCGCTCCCAAGTTTGCGACGCAGGGCGTGGATTAGAAATTCAACCGCGTTGCTTTCAACTTCTTCCCCCCAACCGTAGATGCGGTCCTCAAGATCGCTACGAGAAAGAATCGCACCCGGCCGCACCAGTAGCGCATGCAGCAGGGCGAACTCACGATTGGAAAGTTGCACCGGGGCACCGTTACTCACTACAGACTCGCGCGTAGCCGGGTCAAGTGACAGCGTGCCGTTGCTGAGTATAGGAATCGCGCTGCCGCCTTTACGCCGAAGCACCGCACGCATGCGTGCAAGTAACTCGGCCATCTCGAACGGCTTAAGCACGTAATCATCAGCGCCTCCGTCCAAACCACTTAACCGATCATCAAGGCCATCTCGTGCAGTGATAATTAGCAACGGCACTGGATTGTTACTGCCGCGGATGCTGCGCAATACCTCCAACCCATCCTTACCAGGCAGCCCTAGGTCCAGTAGCACCAAGTCGTAGTGCTGGCTTGCAAGTGTCGTAAGCGCTGTCTGACCATTTTTCACCCAGTCTGCCGCATAGGACGAATCCTTTAGCGCCGCCTGAATGGTTTCTCCGATCATCACGTCATCTTCAACCAGCAGTACCCGCATACCTACGCCCCTGTCTTTTCAACAGACTCGATAGTAGCGAGTACTAGCTGCGGCGCCTACTTACCTTGAACTGAATCAAACACCTTAACCAAATCAGTCATCGCTGCTTTGCAGTCGGTTTGACTTGGGGTATTGGCCCTCAGCGCTTCCAGGGAGCGATCGATAGCCTTATCAATAAGATGCCAATCATCTGCTGCGCGAGGTTTCAAACCTGCTTCGGCGGAGTCCCAAGAGAGCTCCAAATCCTTAATGCGCGTTTTAGCAGCGGGTAGGTCACCCTTGTCGACAATAACTGCCACATCGGCGGCGATGTTACGAAACGCTGACAAATCGCCCAGTTTGGAAGGCAGCTTGGCCTGGCTGGTTGAAGAGGTCTGAACCGACGTCGCCGCAGGAACAGCGCCTAGTTTTGCCTTGTCGTCCGGTTTCGAGCATCCGGCAGCAAGGGCTAAAAGAGCAATAGCTGAGGCAATCGAGGCTGAACGGACTAGCGAATTAAAACTGTACATAATTTTTACCTGAATTAATTTAAGTGGGTTATTTCGTGATTTTTGCAGAGGTGCGGCTGCCAACGGTGATTTGCGCTACTGCCACCAGTATCACAATTACGGTCAAAAACAGTGCGCTGGTCCACATGGCGCCCATACCTAAACCGCCATAGGTTTTCGCTTGAGTCAGCAGGTCGCCGAGAGATGCGCCAAATGGGCGAGTCAGAATATAGCCAATCCAGAACGTCAAGACGGCGTTGCCACCAAGGCGCCAAGCGATGTAGCTAAGCGCAATCAAAGCACCGAATATCATGGCACCCAGCGTGAACCCGAGCGCTAGCGCCTCAGTTGCCAGGTCACCTGCGGCTGTGCCCAACGCGAACGTGCAAAGAATAGTTGCCCAGTAAAATAGCTCTCTACGCAGTGTGGATATCTCGTGGATAGAAAGGGTTCGTTCGACCTGATACCAAATCGCGAAAATCGCCGCCAATGTCACGGCAAATACTCCGGTACTGGTGTACAAACTCACGCCCAAGCCATCGGTCAGCAGATCGGTAATCTGTGTACCCACCACACTGACCAACACCACCGTCAGCCAGTAAGTCCAAGGCGTATGGCGTCGTGTGCGCAGTTGCAGAATCAAGGCGACAGTTAATAGCCCGGCCATCACCCAACTCGTCAACCCCTGCCCCCATCCGGCGTCGACAGCCAGATAATCGGCGCCGGTTTCACCGACAGTGGTCGACATGATCTTGATGATCCAAAACGATAGGGTTACTTCGGGAACCTTATTTAGCCAGCTTGATACTGTAGATGTTGTTTGGGCGGTCATTGGGGGTTAGCTCCTGACGATGCGAGTAAGTCATGCCGCCATTGTGGCTGGCGAAACTTAGGCCACCCATAGCAGCGCAAAATCAAAAAAAAACCGCTTCCTCCATGAGAGAAAACGGTTTCTTCAGCAAAACCAAGAGCCCGTATTAGCAACAGGCCTTCAGTCCATGTTTAGCGTCGGGTTAGTTAAACCCCGGAAGCTTTTGCTGCTGCTACGTCTTTGATCGACAGCTTGATACGGCCGCGATTATCGACATCCAATACCAGCACCTCAACCTCCTGACCTTCTTGCAGTACGTCGGTCACCTTCTCAACGCGAGCATCGCTCAGCATGGAGATGTGAACCAGACCGTCTTTGCCTGGCAGAATGTTAACAAATGCGCCGAAGTCGACGATGCGCTCAACCTTACCGATGTAGATTTTGCCGATTTCAGCCTCAGCAGTGATGCCCAGAACGCGCTGACGTGCTGCCTCAGCCGCTTCTTTGGTTTCGCCGAAGATTTTGATGGTGCCATCGTCTTCAATGTCGATAGAAGCTTTGGTTTCTTCACAGATCGCACGGATAGTCGCACCGCCTTTACCGATAACATCACGGATTTTGTCGGTGTCGATTTTCATCGCGATCATGGTCGGTGCGTTTTCCGACAACTCGGTACGCGAACCGGCAAGGATCTTGTTCATCTGGCCAAGGATGTTCAGGCGCGCTTCCAGGGCTTGGCCCAGAGCGATTTCCATGATTTCTTCGGTGATGCCCTTGATCTTGATGTCCATCTGCAGCGCGGTAACACCCTTGGCGGTACCGGCTACTTTGAAGTCCATGTCGCCCAAGTGATCTTCGTCACCAAGGATGTCGGTCAGGATGGCGAACTTGTCACCTTCTTTAACCAGACCCATGGCAATACCGGCCACCGGTGCTTTCATCGGTACGCCAGCGTCCATCAATGCCAGGGAAGCACCGCACACCGACGCCATGGAGCTGGAGCCGTTGGATTCGGTGATTTCCGACACAATGCGGATGGTGTAAGGGAACACGTCGGCAGCAGGCAACATGGCCTGTACGCTGCGACGAGCCAAACGACCGTGACCGATTTCGCGACGGCCAGCGCCACCCATGCGACCACATTCACCTACCGAGAACGGAGGGAAGTTGTAGTGCAGCATGAACGGGTCTTTGCGTTCGCCTTCCAGGGTGTCGAGCAGCTGTGCGTCCCGTGCGGTGCCCAGGGTCGCTACAACCAGCGCCTGAGTTTCGCCACGGGTGAACAGTGCCGAACCGTGAGTCTTCGGCAACACGCCGACTTCGATGTTCAGTGGACGCACAGTGCGAGTGTCACGGCCGTCGATACGTGGCTTGCCGTTGACGATATTCTCGCGCACGGTGCGGTATTCGATTTCGCCGAAGGCTGCTTTGACTTCGCTGGAAGAAGGCTGGCCTTCTTCGCCGGATAGCTTGGCAACGATCTGATCGCGCAACTCGCCCAGACGAGAATAACGCTCGTGCTTGACGGTGATGGTGTAAGCCTCGGAAATCGCGTCACCAAACTCACCACGAATCGCGGCCAGCAAAGCGGTGGCTTCAGGCTTCGGTTGCCAGTCCCAAGTAGGTTTGGCTGTTTCAGCGGCCAGTTCTTTGATGGCATTGATCACCACCTGGAATTCGTCATGGGCGAACAGAACGGCGCCCAACATCTGGTCTTCGGTCAGCTCTTTGGCTTCCGATTCAACCATCAATACCGCTTCCGACGTACCGGCAACAACCATGTCCAGGCTCGAAGCCTTGAGTTGCTCGTAAGTCGGGTTCAACAGATAGCCGGTGCTTTCGTGGAAAGCAACGCGCGCGCAACCGATAGGGCCGTCGAACGGGATACCGGAGATTGCCAATGCAGCCGATGTACCAATCATGGCGGCAACGTCTGGATCAGTCTTTTTGCTGGTGGACAGAACGGTGCAGACAACCTGCACTTCGTTCATGAAACCTTCTGGAAACAGCGGACGGATCGGACGGTCGATCAGACGCGAAGTCAGGGTTTCTTTTTCGGAGGGGCGGCCTTCACGTTTGAAAAAACCGCCGGGGATCTTGCCGGCTGCGTAGGTCTTTTCCTGGTAATGAACGGAAAGAGGGAAGAAGCCTTTACCTGCGTCAGCTTGCTTGGCACCGACCACAGTCACTAATACGCTGACGTCGTCGTCAACGGTGACCAATACTGCGCCGGAAGCTTGACGGGCGATACGGCCAGTCTCGAGGGTGACGGTCGATTGACCGAACTGGAACTTCTTGATTACCGGGTTCACGGTTTCCTACCTTCTTTGGTGGCTCTTGGGGGAACTGGTTTCTTGCGAATTCTTGGGCAGTGAAAGGGTTCGGACCTATCGACCGTCCAGATAAAACTTGAGGCTGGAAGCCTGCCAGACCCATCGAGTGAACTCGAGAAATCTTGGCAGACAACCAACCTCTATCGACATCGCTATTAGCGACGCAGACCCAGACGACCGATCAGGGCGCTGTAACGGCTAACTTCTTTGCCTTTCAGGTAATCCAACAGCTTGCGACGCTGGTTTACCATGCGGATCAGACCACGACGTGAGTGGTGATCTTTACCGTTGATCTTGAAGTGACCCTGCAATTTGTTGATGTTGGCGGTCAGCAGTGCAACTTGCACTTCTGGTGAGCCAGTATCACCAACAGCTTGCTGGTAGTCGGCAACGATTTGAGCTTTTTCTTCAACGCTGAGTGCCATGTGGGCAATCCTTAATCACGGAAACCGCTCGAGAGAGACGATTTCAATAGGCCGAGGGCAAACCCCCGTATTTTAAAATGAGTTGTGACCGCGCCTACTGACAGCCACCCTCGTTCGGTCATTCTGACCGAATCAATCGACGCGGCGCGATGCGCCCGTCTTCACTCACTTCACCAATACCGATGAAGCGACCTTCATGATCTTGCACGCGAACCATGCCGAATTGCGGTGCATCCGGTGCTCTGACTGGCTGACCATGCAACCAGTAGAACGAACTGTGTTCCGAAAATTGAAGCAGCGGCCAATGCAGCAAACCACTGTCCGATGGCATCAAGAAGCGATCAACCGCTTCGTTGCCGCCGTCGGCGTGTACTTGCTCCAACTCTTCCAGCGTCACTGTTTGTGCCAAGCTGAAAGGACCGGCCTGGGTACGGCGCAACTCAGCAACGTAAGCGCCACACCCTAGCTTTTCGCCAATATCCTCAACCAATGTGCGGATATAGGTGCCTTTGGTGCAGTCAACTGCGAGACACGCTGTATCTGCTTCGCACTCAAGTAATTCCAAGCGCGCAATAGTAACAGAACGCGGTTCGCGCTCCACCACTTCCCCGGCTCTGGCTAACTTGTATAAAGGTTGCCCATCCCGCTTTAGCGCAGAGTACATCGGCGGTATCTGACTGATTTCACCGCGAAAACCCGGTAAAACCAATTCGATATCGGCGCGACCAAC
Source organism: Pseudomonas sp. AB6 (assembly GCF_034314105.1). Classification (NCBI taxonomy): domain Bacteria; kingdom Pseudomonadati; phylum Pseudomonadota; class Gammaproteobacteria; order Pseudomonadales; family Pseudomonadaceae; genus Pseudomonas; species Pseudomonas sp. AB6. Next base: position 4,937,544 of record NZ_JAVIWJ010000001.1, on the reverse strand, counting down.
GGTTACCGGACGAACTTGTAGCACATCGCCTTCCGCATCGGCGGTGGTGGTGGTTTTGCCCAACTGCATTCTGGTTTCGTATGCTTTGTCCGAATCGAGCAAATATTGGGAAAACTTGGTAGCTTCGCCAAAGCATAACGGTAATACACCGGTTGCAAGGGGATCAAGACTGCCAGTGTGCCCAGCCTTCTGCGCGTTAAGCAACCAACGAACTTTCTGCAACGCAGCGTTGGAGGTAAATCCCAGAGGCTTGTCAAGCAGGATGATCCCACTGACATTGCGGCGTATACGCTTGACCTGGGCCATGTGCGTTACTCCTTGCTGGTTTCTGGCTTGTCACTGTCTGGCGTAATGCTTTGCGGAGCGCCTACCGGGTGCTGACCATCTTCGGCAACGGCACGCTCGATGAGCGCTGACAGATGAGCACCACGCACGACACTTTCGTCGTAGTGGAAGTGCAACTGCGGAACGCTGCGCAGTTTCATTTCGCGAGCCAACTGCATGCGCAAGAAACCTGCTGCCGAGTTAAGCACTTTGATGGTCTGCGCAATTTCTTCGGCGCTGTCTTGCCCCATCACCGTCATGAAAATCTTGGCATGACCGACGTCACGACTGACGTCGACGGCGGTAATGGTCACCAGACCGACACGCGGGTCTTTGATTTCGCGGCGGATCAACTGAGCCAGCTCACGCTGCATCTGATCGCCAATACGTTGGGTACGGCTATATTCTTTTGCCATGTCTACTACCTGTCACCGACCTAGGGCGAAACCCTCGCGGTCTGAAAGCGGCAAACGCCCGGCCTGACAAAAGTCAGACCGGGCGTTGCGTTTAGAGCCCATGAACGACCGCTTGGCATTTGCATGCTGGGGTCGACCATGGCTCTTGAAGCTCGCGGCTTAGAGGCTGCGAGCCACTTGGACCTTCTCAAAGACTTCGATCTTGTCACCGGCCTTGACGTCGTTGTAGCTCTTCACGCCTATACCGCATTCCATGCCGGCACGTACTTCGGAAGCGTCATCTTTAAAGCGGCGCAGGGATTCCAGCTCGCCTTCGAAGATAACGATGTCTTCACGCAGTACACGGATTGGACGGTTACGGTGAACAACACCTTCAAGAACCATGCAACCAGCGATCGCGCCAAACTTCGGCGAACGGAACACGTCACGTACTTCCGCGATACCCAGGATATTTTCCCGAACGTCGCTGCCAAGCATACCGGTGAGGGCTTTCTTGACGTCTTCGATAATGTCGTAGATTACGTTGTAATAACGCATATCCAGACCTTCCTGCTCGACTATCTTGCGAGCGCCAGAATCGGCACGCACGTTGAAGCCAAACAGTACAGCGTTGGAAGCCAATGCCAGGTTAGCGTCGCTCTCGGTGATACCACCGACACCGCCACCGACCACTCGCACTTGCACTTCGTCGTTGCCCAGGCCATTCAAGGCACCGTTCAACGCTTCCAACGAACCACGGACATCAGATTTGAGGACGATATTAAGCGTCTTCTTCTCTTCCTGGCCCATGTTCTCGAAGATGTTTTCCAGCTTGCCAGCATGAGCGCGCGCTAGTTTGACTTCACGGTATTTGCCTTGACGGAACAAAGCCACTTCACGGGCTTTCTTCTCGTCCGACAGCACGCTGAGTTCGTCACCAGCTTCCGGGGTACCGTCCAGGCCGAGGATCTCGACAGGGATGGAAGGACCAGCTTCCTTGATCGATTTGCCGTTCTCGTCGAGCATGGCGCGAATGCGGCCATAGTTCGAACCCACCAGCACCATGTCGCCTTGGCGCAACGTACCGTCTTGAACCAGAACAGTTGCAACCGGGCCACGACCTTTGTCGAGACGCGATTCAACTACTACACCACGGCCAGGAGCCGATGGAGTCGCTTTTAGTTCCAGTACTTCGGCTTGCAACAGGACGGCTTCGAGCAGTTCGTCTACACCAGTACCCACTTTCGCGGAGACTGAGACGAAAGGCGTGTCGCCACCCCATTCTTCTGACGTAACGCCGTAAACAGACAGTTCGCTACGGATACGATCAAGATCAGCACCCGGCTTGTCGATTTTGTTCACTGCTACAACCAACGGAACACCGGCGGCCTTGGCATGTTGAACAGCTTCGATGGTCTGCGGCATAACGCCGTCGTCCGCAGCAACTACCAGAATCACGATGTCGGTGGCCTTGGCACCACGGGCACGCATTGCGGTAAACGCAGCGTGACCAGGGGTGTCAAGGAAAGTCACCATGCCACGGTCAGTTTCAACGTGGTATGCACCAATGTGCTGGGTGATGCCACCGGCTTCGCCAGCTGCAACCTTGGCACGACGGATGTAGTCGAGCAGCGAGGTTTTACCATGGTCAACGTGACCCATTACGGTCACTACTGGCGCACGGGAGAACGTCTCTCCTTCAAACTTCAGCGATTCGGCCAACGAATCTTCCAGGGCATTGTCACTGACCAGTCTGACCTTGTGGCCCAACTCTTCAGCAATCAACTGGGCAGTTTCCTGATCCAGTACCTGGTTGATGGTCACCGGAGTACCCATCTTGAACATGAACTTGATGACTTCAGCAGCCTTGACCGACATCTGCGCTGACAACTCGCCGACAGTAATGGTCTCGCCGATAGCAACGTCACGAACAACAGGGCCGGTTGGGCTCTGGAAACCGTGAGCATTACGCTTCTTCAACTTGGCCTTGCCGCGACCGCCACGACGAAAGCTGTCGCTTTCTTCGTCGGTGGTACGAGGCGCAACGCGTGGTGCAGGCGCTTTCTCTTTAACAGAGGCGCGATGCGGCGCGTTTTTACGGTCGCCATCACCACCGGTGCTACGACGATTGTTGTCATCGGCACGTGGCTTATCTGGACGACGCTGCTCGTCGTTTCTTTTGCGCGCATCAGCAACTGGAGTAGCTGCAACCGGCGCTTCACGCACAGGTTCAGCAACTGGAGCAGGTGCCGGAGCGGCGGCAACGGCTGGAGTCGATTGCGCAGCAGCAGGCTGATTGCGCGAATCTTCTTCGTTACGACGCTTAGCTTCTTCTTCAGTCTTCTGACGCGCAGCGTTTTCTACAGCACGACGATCATCAAGCTCGCGCTTGCGCTCGGCTTCGATTTCTTCCGGGCTGCGCTGTACAAAAACTTTCTTCTTGCGTACTTCAACGCTAATGCTCTTACTTCCAGCAACGCGCAGGGTGCTAGTGGTTTTGCGCTGCAAAGTGATCTTGCGTGGCTCTTCCACTTTAGCCTTGTGACCGCTTTTCAAATGCGTCAACAGGGCTTGTTTCTCTATGTCGGTCACAACTTGCTCGGCGGCGGTGTGCGGCAGACCTGCCTCACGCATCTGCTGTAACAGGCGCTCTACCGGTGTGTCGACCACTGTGGCCAGTTCTTTCACCGTGACTTGCGTCATGCACTTCTCTCCTCAGGCCGCGCCTACTTACTCGAACCAATGGGCTCGGGCGGCCATGATCAACTTGCCGGCACGAATATCGTCAATGCCGTCGATGTCGAGCAGGTCGTCAATAGACTGCTCGGCCAGGTCTTCGCGGGTAACTACGCCGCGCACCGCCAGTTCCATCGCCAAATCCTTGTCCATACCCTCAAGCGAGAGCAGGTCTTCGGCCGGATGGGCGTCTGCCAGCTTTTCCTCAGTAGCGATGGCTTTAGTCAACAACCGATCCTTGGCCCGAGCGCGAAGCTCGTTGACGGTTTCTTCGTCAAAGCCGTCGATGTTGAGCATTTCTTCCAACGGTACGTAGGCAATCTCTTCCAGGCTAGTAAAGCCTTCATCAACCAGCACTTGGGCAAGGTCTTCATCGACTTCCAGCTCTTCGATAAAGTTACGCAAGATATCGCCGGTCTCTGCCTGCTGCTTGGCCTGGATGTCTGATTCGGTCATGACGTTCAGGGTCCAACCAGTCAACTGGCTAGCCAAACGAACGTTCTGACCGCCGCGACCAATGGCCTGAGCCAGATTGTCTGCGCCAACGGCGATGTCCATTGCGTGGGCATCTTCGTCGACGATAATCGCCGCCACTTCAGCAGGCGACATGGCGTTAATTACGAACTGTGCAGGGTTATCGTCCCAAAGCACGATGTCCACACGCTCTCCGCCCAGTTCGCCAGAAACAGCCTGAACGCGCGAACCACGCATGCCTATACAAGCACCCTGCGGATCAATTCGCTTGTCTTTGGAGCGAACAGCGATTTTTGCACGCGAACCCGGGTCACGTGAGGCAGCCATCACCTCAATGAGCCCTTCGGAGATTTCCGGTACTTCGATCCGGAACAACTCAATCAGCATCTCTGGCGCAGTACGCGACAGAATCAACTGAGGCCCACGGTTTTCAGTGCGAATTTCTTTAAGCAGTGCACGAACGCGAACACCTACGCGGAAAGTTTCCCGCGAAATAATGTCTTCACGCGCTAGCAACGCTTCGGCATTGTTGCCAAGGTCGACGATGACATTGTCACGCGTAACCTTTTTAACAGTACCCGAAATGATTTCACCCAGACGCTCGCGGTAGGCATCTACCACTTGAGCGCGTTCAGCTTCACGAACCTTCTGCACGATGACCTGTTTAGCAGTCTGCGCAGCGATTCGACCGAACTCAATGGAGTCGATTTTAATTTCAACTACATCACCGGCAACTGCACCCGGCTGTTTTTCCTGAGCTTGATCTACAGCCAATTCATGCGCCGGGTCGTCGAGATCTTCATCTTCAACAACTGTCCAGCGTCGGAACGTCTCGTAATTACCCGTCTGGCGATTAATCTCCACACGCAGTTCGACTTCATCCTCAAAACGCTTTTTGGTAGCGGTGGCAAGAGCCAGCTCCAGCGCTTCAAAAATAACACCTGCCGGAACGCCCTTTTCATTGGACACCGACTCAACAACCAGCAGTACTTCTTTGCTCATCGTACGCCTCGCCTTTCGCAAGCCATTGGATCCGCGGGATCCGCGTCTCAGTCAAAACTGGGAATAATGTTGGCCTTGTCGATCAAGTCGATCGGCAACAAGAATTCATGGTCTTCTACCTGCACCACAATATCTTGCTCCTCCACCCCGCGGAGAAGGCCCTGAAAATTGCGACGACCCTCAAAGGGTGAACGCAGCTTTATTTTCACTTGGTCGCCAGCGTGCAAGGCAAACTGCTCAAGAGTGAACAGCGGGCGTTCCATACCAGGAGACGAAACTTCAAGGGTGTACTCAACGGCTATAGGATCTTCTACATCCAAAACACCGCTGATCTGGCGGCTGACTATTGCACAGTCATCCACCAAAACGCCGCCTTCTTTATCGATATAAATACGTAATAGTGAATGGCGACCCTGAGCTGAAAACTCAATCCCCCAGCATTCATAGCCCAGGGCCACGACCACCGGGGCCACCAAGGCCTGCAACTGTTCTAGCTTGCTCGACACCTGAACCCCCTTTGTGCATGCGATGCAAATAAAAAATGGGCTAAACGCCCATCCCTGAAACGCCGTCGAATAGCGGCGTTATAAACTGTCCAGCTAACAAAAAGCCCCTAAAAAGGGGCTCCGCTAAAACTGGTTGCGGGGGCCGGATTTGAACCGACGACCTTCGGGTTATGAGCCCGACGAGCTACCAGACTGCTCCACCCCGCGACAAAGCTGGGGCGGGAGTATACGACCGTTCCCTTGCGGGGTCAATCGAGGCTCCCACCTACAGGAAAGCCCGCAATTGCGGGCTTTGCTGATAATTGGTACCGAGAAGGGGACTCGAACCCCTACACCCATTGGGCACAACCACCTCAAGGTTGCGTGTCTACCAATTCCACCACCTCGGCAATACAACTCTTTGGCGGCCCTGCATCAGCCGCCTGACTGCTTACTTCTGCTTTGGCGCTTGAGGAACGTCAGCAGGAACAACTGCCGGCTTTTGCGCTTCCAGCACCGGCACATCACTTGCCGCCGGCTTTTGCTGTGGTACTTCCAATACCGCTGGATCTGGTAAACCTACTTGAGTCAGCTGGTGAGCTTTCTCTTTAGCAAAGTAACCTAACCCCAAGCTGGTTATGAAAAAACCAGCGGCGAGTATAGCAGTAAATTTACTGAGAAAGGTAGAGGAACCTTGGCTTCCGAACACAGTGTTTGAAGCACCTGCACCGAAAGACGCACCGGCGTCTGCACCCTTACCCTGCTGAAGCAATACCAGAGCGACAACACCCAGGGCGCCCAACAGATGAAAAACGACTACGACTGTTTCCAGCATTTTTTCAGTTTCCCGCGGCGCGACAGATCGCACCGAACTCATCTGCATTCAAGGACGCTCCACCAATGAGCCCCCCATCGATATCCGGCATGCCGAACAGTTCAGCCGCATTGGCCGCCTTCACGCTGCCGCCATAAAGAAGCCGCACACCTTGCGCGACCTCAGCATTCTCTGCCGCCAACTGCGCACGAATGGCTGCGTGCACTTCCTGCGCCTGTTGGGGCGATGCAGTCAGTCCAGTGCCAATAGCCCAGACTGGCTCATAAGCGATGACTGCATTTATAAAAGCACCGACACCCAGCTCTTCGATGATGCTACCAAGCTGACGCCCCACTACCTCAAGCGTCCTGCCCGCCTCGCGCTGCTCCAGGGTTTCCCCTACACACAGCACTGGCGTCAAACCACACGCCTGAGCAGCTGCGAACTTCCGATTTAGCAACTCTTCATGCTCGCCCATTATCTGGCGGCGCTCGGAGTGCCCTATCAATACAAGCGTACAACCCGCATCAGCCAGCTGACTCGGAGCAATTTCGCCGGTCAGCGCACCTTGCGAAGACTCTGCCGCAGAATTCTGCGCACCTACCGCGATTGCCTTACCGCCGAGTCCGTCAATCACTTGATTAACGTACAAAAAAGGCGGAAAGACTGCTACATCAACACCGCTCGGCAAGACCAGATTACGAAGGCCTTTGGTCAGCTCAGCGACGCTGGCGCGGGTACCGTGCATTTTCCAGTTACCAGCTACCATAATGCGACGCATGCTATACCTCGTCGGTCAAAGTGGGCGCAGATGTTACCCAACCGCATCAACACTGGCAAGCCGAAATCAGGCGCAAACCTCAGTAACCAGTTTTGCCAGGTCATCCGCGTAAGCACGAACCATAACCTCGTCGTCGCCTTCGACCATTACGCGCACTAGCGGCTCGGTGCCAGACTTGCGCAATAGCACACGGCCGCGACCGCCCATGGCAACGGTGACACGCTCACAGGCTTCCTTGACGGCAGGGTGCTCGACAGGGTTGATATCCCCCGCATAGCGTACGTTAACTAGCACTTGGGGACACTTGCGCAACGATTGACGCGCCAACGCCAGAGTTTCACCTCGACGACGTAAAGCTAATATCACTTGCAGCGCAGCAATGATCGCATCGCCCGTTGTCGTGTGCTGAAAGCAAACAATATGACCTGAATTCTCACCACCAAGCTGCCAGTTACGCTCAAGAATTTCAGCAGTGACATAGCGGTCACCGACGCGGGCGCGCACAAACGGGATATTAAGCTCAGCAAAAGCAAGTTCAACACCCAGATTGGTCATCAATGTGCCGACCACACCACCTTGCAGCTTGCCCCGCTCTTGCAAATCACGAGCAATAATGAACAACAGGTCGTCGCCTTCGACAAGCGCACCAGTGTGATCAACCATCAAAACTCGATCGCCGTCGCCATCGAAGCCAATACCGAGGTCGGCCTGCTCAGCTAGCACCGCAGCCTGCAAGTTACCCATATGGGTCGAACCACAATTATCATTTATGTTCAGCCCATTAGGCTGCGCAGACAGTACAGTGACTTGAGCGCCTAACTCACGAAAAACGTTGGGGGCAACTTTGTAGGTAGCGCCATGCGCGCAATCGATTACCAACTTCAGGCCTGCAAAATCGGTACTGGTCGGGACACTGCTTTTGCAAAATTCGATATAACGACCAGCGGCGTCGTTGATGCGTGACACCTTACCAAGCTTGTCGGACTCCACGACCGTCATTGGTGTGTCGAGCAACTCTTCGATCATCATTTCCACTTCATCCGCAAGCTTGGTGCCCAAGCCAGAGAAGAATTTGATTCCGTTGTCATGATGAGGATTATGCGATGCACTGATCACGATGCCAGCTTCAGCGTGGAAAGTTCGAGTCAGGTAGGCAATTGCTGGCGTTGGCATCGGCCCCAACAACATCACATCCGCGCCCGCTGCAGAAAGACCGGCTTCCAGCGCTGATTCGAACATATAGCCCGAGATCCGCGTATCTTTGCCCACGAGAACCTTGCAAGCACCCAATCGGCGAAATGCGATCCCAACAGCCCAGCCGAGCTTAAGCATGAACTCGGGGGTGATAGGAAACTGACCCACCCGACCACGAATACCGTCGGTGCCAAAGTATTTTCTAGTCATATATGCTCCGTCATTCTTATTCAGCCAACTCGACAGCAGCAATCATGCGCACTACGTCGATAGTTTCGGCAACATCGTGTACACGCAAAATACGTGCACCCTTGATCATGGCCATGACTGCCAGAGCCAAGCCACCAGAGAGCCGTTCTGCCACAGGACGCCCCAGGACTTGTCCAATCATGCTCTTGCGCGATACGCCCACCAACAGCGGCCTGCCAAGTTCATGTAAATCTTCCATATGCTTGAACAGGCTAAGGTTGTGCTGGAGGTTTTTAGCGAATCCGAATCCGGGATCGAGAATGATTCTCTCATTAGGAATTCCAACCTTTGCGCATTGGTCCATGCGCTCAACAAGAAATGCGCGCACCTCAGCCATCAAGTTCTGATACTGCGGGTCATTCTGCATATTCTCGGGCTCGCCGCGCATATGCATCAGACACACTGGCAAACCAGTAGCTGCGGCAGCATCCAAGGCACCGTCACGGCGCAATGAGCGCACATCATTGATAAGCCCGGCACCAAGGCGCGCCGCCTCTCTGATTACCGCAGGGGTCGACGTATCCACCGAGATGATCACATCTAGCTCACGGCTTATAACCTCAACTACGGGCCCAATGCGTTCAAGCTCTTCCAGTGGGGAGACCATTCGCGCTCCCGGCCGGGTAGACTCGCCCCCCACATCGATCAGCGTTGCACCCGCTGCTACCATTGCCTGAGCGTGGCGTAAGGCAGCGTCGCGACCGCTGAAACGACCACCGTCGGAGAAGGAATCAGGAGTGACGTTCAAGATACCCATAACATGCGTACGGGCTAAATCAAGAACCCGGTTGCCGCAAGGCAACCGGGTTGGGTACAGCGCAGAAGTCATGTCAGACCCTAGATTTCAGCAGCAGGACCGCCGATAGGCGCTTCTGGACGTGTGTCCAACGGAACTACCGGAGTACCCGAGCCTCCTTGACCCCAATCTCGAGGCTCACGGGGGGCACGACCTGCCATGATGTCATCGATTTGCTCTGCATCGATGGTTTCATACTTCATTAAAGCATCAGCCATCGCGTCCAGCTTGTCACGGTGCTCGGTCAGAATTTGCTTGGCCGAACCGTAGCACTGATCAATGATACTGCGCACTTCAGAATCGATAAGTCTCGCCGTTTCTGCTGAAACGCTTGAGCCCTGACCGCCACCGCCGCGACCCAGGTACATTTCGTTTTCATCTTCGGCATACATGAGCGGACCTAGCTTCTCGGATAGGCCCCATTTGGTGACCATATTCCGAGCGATTTGACTGGCTCGCATAATGTCGTTGGACGCACCAGTGGTAACGCCGTCAAAGCCCAACGTCATCTCTTCGGCAATACGCCCACCATACAGCGAACAAATCTGGCTGATCAGCGCGCGCTTTGACAGGCTGTAGCGATCTTCCTCTGGCAAAAACATCGTAACGCCTAAAGCCCGGCCGCGAGGGATGATCGAGACTTTATAGACCGGGTCATGCTCAGGCACCACTCGACCGACAATAGCGTGACCGGCCTCATGATAGGCCGTATTACGCTTTTCTTTCTCGGACATAACCATAGACTTGCGCTCAGCGCCCATCATGATTTTATCTTTGGCAAGTTCGAACTCTTTCATCTCAACGATGCGCTTGCCGGTGCGAGCAGCAAACAGAGACGCTTCATTGACCAAGTTGGCCAAGTCCGCACCGGAGAAGCCTGGCGTACCACGGGCGATAACGCCTGGGTTAACGTCCTCGCCCATCGGCACTTTACGCATATGGACTTTAAGAATTTGTTCGCGACCACGAATATCCGGTAGTCCTACCACAACCTGACGGTCGAAGCGGCCCGGACGCAGCAAAGCCGGGTCGAGCACGTCTGGACGGTTAGTAGCGGCAATGACGATGATGCCGTCATTCACTTCAAAGCCATCCATTTCAACCAGCAACTGGTTAAGCGTTTGTTCGCGCTCATCGTGACCGCCGCCCATACCCGCACCACGATGCCGACCGACTGCGTCGATTTCATCGATAAAGATGATGCAAGGTGCATGTTTCTTGGCCTGTTCAAACATGTCACGGACGCGACTTGCGCCAACACCCACGAACATTTCAACAAAGTCAGAACCGGAGATAGTGAAGAACGGCACTTTGGCTTCACCAGCAATGGCCTTAGCCAGCAAAGTTTTACCAGTGCCTGGAGGTCCAACCATCAATACGCCACGTGGAATTCGACCGCCCAGACGCTGAAATTTGCCCGGATCACGAAGGAACTCTACCAATTCGCCCACTTCTTCTTTGGCTTCATCGCAACCTGCGACATCGCCCAAGGTGGTTTTGACTTGATCTTCAGAAAGCAGACGTGCCTTGCTTTTACCGAAGCTCATAGGGCCGCCTTTACCACCAGCACCGCCCTGCATCTGCCGCATAAAAAACATGAAAACGGCGATGATCACCAGGATCGGGAAGCTCGCTACCAACAGCTGGGTCCAAATGCTCTGCTGTTCTGGCTGTTTGCCTTCGACAACTACATGGTTATCAACCAAGTCACCGATAAGGCCATTGTCCGCAATAGCAGGACGAATGGTCTTGAAAGTATCGCCATCGGTATGTTTACCCGTGATGACATAACCGTCTACAGCAACCTTCTCGACCTTGCCATCCTTAACTTGCTGGATGAACTCAGAATAATTGAGGGTTTGCGGCTCGTTTGGACTAGAGAAGTTGTTCATGACCGTCACGAGGACAGCAGCGATGATCAACCACAGGATCAGATTCTTTGCCATATCGTTCAATTAGCTACCCTCTGAAGCAAGCCCCACGCAGGAGCGTGCCTCGCATGATTTCACCGGCCTAACTTACTACATTACCTGCGGGTGTTGCAGGCGCCGTCTGTAACCCTTTGTGAAACTTTGACTACACAATATTCGTTTATGCTTAGCTTGCAGGCTATTAAATAAAAGCTATCGCCTCTACGTCAAAGCCGCTCAACACTTTCAGCTCCTTTTATGCCGCGAAATCCACGACCCAACAAATACTGCTCGCGGGACCGATCGCGGGAAGCCGCAGGCTTGCGCATCTGGACCTTGTCAAACACCTGACGAACCGACTTATGGAACACGTCGAAACCGTCGCCCTGGAAAACCTTGACCAGAAAATCGCCACCAGGACGCAGTACCCGCCCGGCCAAATCGAGCGCCAATTCACAAAGGAACATAGCGCGCGGCATGTCAACAGCAGCCAGTCCACTCATATTGGGGGCCATATCTGAAATCACAAGGTCTACTTGTGTATTACCGACCGCTTCGAGAATTTGGGCTAGCACTGCGTCTTCGGTGAAGTCACCTAGAATAAAGGTCACATCCGGGATGCTGTCCATCTCAAGAATGTCCGACGCGATCAAACGACCCTGGCCGCCGATCAGACGACTGGTGACTTGCGACCATCCGCCAGGCGCTGCACCAAGGTCAATGACGGTCATGCCGGGCCGGATCAGTCGATCCTTCTCCTGGATCTCCAGCAGCTTATAGCTTGCCCGCGAACGGTACCCATCTTTTTGCGCCATTTTGACGTAATGGTCATCGAAATGTTCTTTCAGCCAGTTATGGCTTGTTTTGGAACGGGCCACGGGCCACCTCAAAAATAAACGAGTCGTGATTAACTGGGCGGTCCCGGACTCGCTCGGGTAAACTGGCCGCCGCTTTTTACAAGATCAGACGCAGGGGTCAGATTATGCCGCTCACTCAAGAGCAGAAGAAACAGTACAAATCTATTGGTCACCATCTGAAACCGGTATTGACTGTGGCTGACAATGGTTTGACTGAAGGTGTTGCAGCCGAACTTGAACGCGCACTGGGCGATCACGAGCTGATTAAAATCAAGCTCAACATCCTCGACCGCGAAAGTCGCTTGGCGCTCATTGCAGAGTTATGCAAAGTCGGCAAAGCGGATTTAGTGCAAGTCATTGGCAAAATGGCGCTGATTTACCGCAAAAACGCCAAAGTAAACAAGTTACTGTCCAACGTACATCGCGCTGTATAACAGCGGTCAAGGGCGTGCATCGCACGCCCTGCCGTTTCCACCCGGCACTGGCTGAATGACCAGCAGCAAACCGGATAATGCTAACACCAGATAACTCACCAATTGCCAACGCACAGCGTCTGGCAACCATCTATACAGCACGTAATGGCTCGCTGAAGCCAACGTCGCAATCATCAGCAATTGCCCACGCGCATCAAGCCAGAGACTCGAGAAGCGCTCGGCCTGCACCAGCACAACCATCTGCAATGCCACACAGAAAGCCGCAAATCCTACCAGCAACGTGCCCGAAAGATTCGCAACCTCATCAATCAGCAACGGTGCAAGGCCTGTCTGGTCAAGCACTGTCAACATCGCTAGATGCAGTAGTACCAGCCCGCCCACCCAAAGTGTTTGAGTGACTTGCCAGATGATCGCCCCCGCACAAAGTGGGCGACCTTGGTTAAAGGTGGCTAACTTCGACAATCTCGTACTCGATTACGCCACCTGGCGTCTTGACGATGACTACATCACCCTCTTCCTTGGCAATCAAGGCGCGAGCGATAGGTGAGCCAACCGACAGCTTGCCCTGTTTGATATCCGCTTCGTCTTCACCGACGATTTGATAGCGCACACGCTCATCGGTTTCTACGTTTGCAATCTCTACTGTGGTGCCGAAGATCACCTTGCCGGTATGGGCAATGGTTTTCACATCAATGACGACTGCGTTCTGCAGGCGTCCTTCGATATCACGAACACGCGCTTCAACCATGCCTTGTTGCTCCCGAGCGGCGTGGTACTCAGCATTTTCCTTGAGATCACCCAGCTCACGTGCAGTGCCGATGTCTTGGCTAAGCTTGGGGCGAACTACCTTGGTCAGGTGATGCAACTCTTCTTCGAGGGCGCGGGCGCCCTCGACAGTCATTGGGTACTTAGTCATACGTTCAATCCTGCATGTAGATCCTGCAAGCGACGCACGGTCTTCTCTGGACCGAATTTGAGCGCTTCACAGATAGCTTCGCCCGCAGCGATGGTCGTCGTACAGTAAATCTTGTGCTGCAAGGCATTTCGACGAATGGAGTAAGAATCAGCGATTGATTGACGACCCTCGGTAGTGTTGATGATCAGCGTGACTTCGTCATTTTTGATCATATCGACCACGTGTGGGCGACCTTCAGTCACCTTGTTCACACGGCGCACCTCCAAGCCTGCAGCTTCGATGACTTTAGCCGTGCCTGCGGTCGCGACAATTTTGAAGCCCAGGCTGATGAGATCACGGGCGACGCCGGCAACTAAAGGCTTGTCGTCGTCGCGGACGCTGATAAAAGCAGTGCCGCCCACCGGCAATACTTCACTAGCGCCCATTTGAGCTTTGGCAAAAGCTTCGCCGAAGGTGTCACCTACCCCCATCACTTCTCCGGTGGACTTCATCTCTGGGCCGAGAATCGGGTCAACGCCGGGGAACTTGGCAAAAGGGAAGACTGCTTCTTTTACGCTATAAAAGTTTGGAATGATTTCTTTGGTGAAACCAATTTCTTTCAGCGTTTTGCCGGCCATAACCCGTGCAGCAATCATCGCTAGCGAAACACCAATGCATTTCGATACGAACGGCACGGTACGCGAAGCGCGCGGGTTGACTTCGATCACGTAGATGTCTTCGCCTTGCAGCGCCAACTGCACGTTCATCAAGCCGACCACCCCTAACTCAAGGGCCATTTTCTTGACCTGCTCACGCATCTCGTCCTGGATATGCGCAGGCAGCGAGTAAGGCGGCAGCGAGCAAGCAGAGTCACCGGAGTGAACACCAGCCTGTTCGATGTGCTGCATGATTGCGCCAATGACAACGTCAGTACCGTCGCAGACTGCATCGACATCCATTTCGATGGCGCAGTTGAGGAAGTGGTCCAACAGCACAGGGCTGTCGTTGGACACGCTTACTGCATCGCGAAGGTAACGTTTCAATTCGTCTTCTTCGTAGACGATTTCCATTGCTCGGCCGCCCAATACGTAGGACGGACGCACGACGAGCGGGTAACCAATCTTGCCGGCGGCACGAATCGCTTCTTCTTCGCTGCGCACCGTCGCGTTCGGCGGCTGACGAAGGTTCAGGCGCTCGACCATTTGCTGGAAGCGCTCACGGTCTTCTGCGCGGTCGATGGCGTCAGGACTGGTACCGATAATCGGTACGCCCGCTTCTTCCAACGCACGGGCCAGCTTCAATGGGGTTTGGCCGCCGTACTGGACGATGACGCCTTTAGGCTTCTCGACGCGGACGATTTCCAGCACGTCTTCGAGGGTAACTGGCTCGAAGTACAAACGATCGGAAGTGTCGAAGTCAGTGGACACGGTTTCCGGGTTGCAGTTGACCATAATGGTCTCGTACCCGTCTTCGCGCAGCGCCAGTGCCGCGTGTACGCAGCAGTAGTCGAACTCGATACCTTGGCCGATACGGTTAGGACCGCCGCCCAAAATCATAATCTTGTCGCGGGTCGATGGATTGGCTTCGCACTCTTCCTCGTAAGTCGAGTAAAGATAAGCAGTATCTGTTGCAAACTCGGCCGCGCACGTATCAACGCGCTTGTAGACCGGGAAGATCTCAAGCTTGTGACGATGACGGCGCAGGTTTTTCTCGGTAACACCCAGCAGCGTGGCCAGGCGCCCGTCAGAGAAGCCTTTGCGCTTGAGGCGGAACATAAGGTCGCGATCAATGGTCGCCAGACCCAAGGTCTTGATCTTCGCTTCTTCTTTGATCAGATCTTCGATCTGCACCAGGAACCAGCGATCAATCATGTTCATGCTGTAGATCTGATCAACCGTCATGCCAGCACGGAACGCGTCTGCCACGTACCAGATGCGCTCAGCGCCGGGCACAGTCAGTTCGCGCTTGAGCACAGCCATACTTTCTGGATTGCTCAGGTCTAGCTTAGGATCAAGACCGCAGACGCCGACTTCCAGACCGCGCAAGGCTTTCTGCAGGGATTCCTGGAAGGTCCGGCCGATGGCCATGACTTCGCCGACTGACTTCATTTGCGTGGTCAGGCGCGCGTCGGCTTTGGGGAATTTCTCGAAGGCGAAGCGCGGTAGCTTGGTAACGACGTAATCGATAGAAGGCTCGAACGATGCCGGGGTTTTGCCGCCGGTGATTTCGTTCTGCAATTCATCGAGGGTGTAGCCGATGGCCAGCTTGGCAGCGACCCGAGCAATCGGGAAGCCGGTGGCTTTTGAAGCCAACGCCGAGGAGCGAGAAACCCGCGGGTTCATTTCGATCACTACCATACGACCGGTGTCCGGGCAGATGCCGAACTGGACGTTAGAGCCCCCGGTTTCAACGCCGATCTCACGCAATACCGCCAACGAGGCGTTACGCATGATCTGGTATTCCTTGTCGGTCAGCGTTTGCGCTGGCGCAACGGTAATCGAGTCGCCAGTGTGGACACCCATCGGGTCAAAGTTTTCGATGGAGCAGACGATGATGCAGTTGTCCTTTTTGTCGCGGACGACTTCCATCTCATACTCTTTCCAGCCAATCAGCGACTCATCGATCAATAGCTCTTTGGTCGGTGAGAGGTCGAGGCCGCGCGTACAGATCTCTTCGAACTCTTCGCGGTTGTACGCAATGCCGCCACCGGTGCCGCCCATGGTGAAAGACGGCCGGATGATGCATGGGAAGCCTAACTTCTCAAGTACGACGTAGGCTTCTTCCAAGGTGTGAGCGATGCCGGAACGCGGGCAGTCGAGGCCGATGGACTTCATTGCCTTGTCGAAACGCGAACGATCTTCAGCCTTGTCGATGGTGTCGGCGTTGGCGCCGATCATCTCAACACCGAACTTCTCCAGAACGCCTTCGCGCTCCAGGTCCAGTGCGCAGTTCAATGCCGTCTGGCCGCCCATGGTTGGCAGCAGAGCGTCTGGACGCTCTTTCTCGATGATCTTGGCAACCGTCTGCCATTTGATCGGCTCGATGTAGGTCGCGTCGGCCATCGATGGGTCAGTCATGATGGTGGCTGGGTTGGAGTTCACCAGAACCACGCGATAACCCTCTTCGCGCAGGGCTTTGCAAGCCTGGGCGCCGGAGTAGTCGAATTCACAGGCTTGGCCGATCACTATGGGGCCGGCACCGAGAATCAGGATGGTTTTTATATCTGTACGTTTTGGCATGGGGTTGTCACTCAAATCCTTGGGTCAGTCGGCAAGCCGTCTTGAACATTTGTCTCAGGGCGCTGGGCGGATCAGCCAGACACTTTCGTCTGGGTTCAGCCCAACCCTCTGCGTGCTAAATCTCAAGGCAACCGGTTAGCGCCGCTTGGACATTGCACCGATGAAGCGATCAAACAGTGGCGAAACGTCGGTAGGGCCTGGGCTCGCTTCAGGGTGACCCTGGAAGCTGAACGCGGACTTGTCAGTACGCTCTATGCCTTGCAAAGTGCCGTCGAACAGCGACTTGTGCGTTGCGCGAAGGTTGCTCGGCAAGGTGCTTTCGTCGACGGTGAAACCGTGGTTCTGGCTGGTGATCATTACTACACCGGTATCCAAGTCCTGAACCGGGTGGTTCGCCCCGTGGTGGCCGTGATCCATCTTCAGGGTCTTGGCGCCGGAAGCAAGTGCCAGCAGCTGGTGACCGAGGCAGATGCCGAAGATCGGCGTCTCGGTTTCCAGTAACTCCTGGATGGCCTTGATCGCGTAATCGCACGGCTCGGGATCGCCAGGACCGTTGGACAGGAAGATCCCGTCAGGATTTAGCGCCAACACTTCGCTGGCCGGGGTTTGCGCCGGGACCACAGTGACGCGGCAACCGCGGTCTACCAACATGCGCAGAATATTCAGCTTGATGCCGTAGTCAAAAGCCACAACGTGGTATGGCAGATCAGCGGCCGCAATCTCCGGATGGCTGTCGGTCGCCAGACTCCATACGCCTGAACGCCACTCGTAGTTTTCTTTGACGCTGACCACTTTAGCTAAATCCATCCCTTTCAGGCCTGGGAAGCTGCGTGCCGCTTCGATCGCGGCCTCTTCGGAAATATTGTCGCCGGCCATGATGCAGCCGTTTTGGGCGCCTTTCTCACGCAGGATGCGGGTCAGGCGACGGGTGTCGATACCAGCAATCGCCACCACATTGTTGGATTTCAGATAGTCATCAAGGGACATCGTGTTGCGCCAGTTACTCGCTACCAGCGGCAAATCGCGAATAACCAACCCGGCTGACCATACACGATCAGACTCGGCATCTTCCGGCGTAGTACCGGTATTGCCGATATGCGGGTAAGTCAGGGTAACAATCTGCTGGGCATAGGAAGGATCGGTAAGGATTTCCTGATAACCGGTCATTGCGGTGTTAAACACCACCTCACCAACGGTTTGACCGTCGGTTCCAATGGCTTCGCCGCGAAAAATGCTGCCATCAGCAAGGGCGAGTATGGCTGGCTTAGTCAAGAAGACCTCCCGGTAAATAAAGCCTGAAAGGGCGTTCGCAGGTTGTAAAAAAGCGGAATGACGTAGACACGTCACCCCGCTTCTTCTCGAATTATCTGCGCGCTTTTAGTGGACACACTAAAGCTGTAGGTTACAGAAAAGGGGTGTTTTGGTCTACCGCCAATGAGCCTAAAAGGGAGGGCAATGCGACGGAACATCGCAAGGCGCCGTAAAACGGTGCTAAAACCCCTGAAAAATAGGGCTGGACCTTACGTGAACCGGCCGGAATCTTAAGGTGAGAGCGAACTTGTTCGCGAAGCTAACGACTCGGCTCAACTGCAACGCCGCGCCACTCCTTTCGCAAACAAGTTCGCTCCCACCCGATTCTCACTGCCTCAGGAATGATTAACGCAAATCCAGCACATCCTGCATGTCGTAAAGACCAGGCGGCTGATCGTTGAGCCACAAGGCGGCTCGGACAGCGCCCTTGGCAAAGGTCATGCGACTGGAAGCCTTGTGCGTAATTTCAACGCGCTCTCCGTCCGCAGCGAATAATACGGTGTGATCACCGACGATGTCGCCCGCACGGATGGTTGCAAATCCAATGCTTTGACGGTCACGAGCACCGGTCTGACCTTCGCGACCGTAAACCGCTACCTTCTCCAAGTCTCGGCCTAATGCACTGGCGATCACTTCGCCCATGCGCAACGCAGTACCTGACGGCGCATCAACTTTGTGCCGGTGATGCGCTTCGATGATTTCGATATCGACCTCATCGCCAAGTACACGAGCAGCCGTATCCAGCAGTTTCAGGCACAAATTGACGCCAACGCTGAAGTTGGCGGCGAACACGATTGGAATGTCGTTGCCCGCCTCAGCCAGACGCTGCTTCTCTTCCAGCGTGAATCCGGTGGTGCCGATGACCATCGCCTTGCCTGCCTTGCGGCAAAACGCCAGGTTTTTCAGGGTCACCGAAGGGTGTGTGAAATCGATTAGCACATCGAATTCGTCAGCCACTTTGGCCAAGTCACCCGATAACTGAATACCGATCCGACCCAACGCAGCAAGCTCGCCGGCATCAGCGCCCACCAACGAGCTGTCTGGACGATCGACCGCCGCCGTCAACCCTGCGCCCGAGGTCTGCTGAACGGCTTCAATCAGGGTTTTACCCATGCGCCCAGCGGCGCCCATAACTGCAATACGTCGCATGCCCAGCCCTCTTGGTAGCCCTTATAAATCGCCGAAGAAACGCTTAACACCTTCAAACCAGCCACTGGCCTTGGGTGAATGCGAACTATCGCCTTCAAGGGTCGCGCGGAACTCTTCGAGCAACTCACGCTGACGCCGGCCTAAGTTGACCGGAGTTTCCACTGCAACACGACACATCAAGTCGCCGGCACCGCCGCCACGTACCGGAGCTACACCTTTGCCTTTCAAGCGGAACTGCTTACCCGTTTGTGTGCCTTCCGGAATTTTCAGTTTCACCCGACCGTCCAACGTCGGTACTTCTAGCTCGCCGCCCAATGCTGCGTCAGCGAAGCTGATGGGCACTTCACAGAACAGATGCTTACCGTCACGCTGGAAGATCGCGTGCTCGCGAACGTTGATCACAACATAAAGATCGCCAGTCGGCCCGCCCTGGGTACCGGCTTCGCCTTCACCAGATAGACGAATGCGGTCACCCGTATCAACGCCAGGCGGTACTTTCACCGACAGCGTTTTGTATTCTTCTACGCGGCCTTCGCCCTTGCACGATTCGCACGGGTCAGAAATGATCTTGCCGTGCCCGTGACAACGCGGGCAGGTTTGCTGCACAGAGAAGAAACCCTGCTGCATGCGCACCTGACCGATACCGCCGCAGGTCGGGCACGTAATCGGGGCCGAACCTTTCTTGGCTCCTGAACCGTCGCACGGCTTGCAGTTGACCAAGGTAGGTACGCGAATGCTGACGGTAGTACCGCGCACTGCCTCTTCGAGGTTCAGCTCGAGGGTGTAGCGCAAGTCGCTGCCGCGCTGGGCACCGCCACGCGCGCCGCCACGGCCACCGCCGAAGAAGTCACTGAATACGTCGCCGAAGATATCGGAGAAGTTTGCACCGCCCGCACCAAAACCGGCACCGCCGCCCGACTCAACACCGGCATGACCATACTGATCATAAGCCGCACGTTTGCCGGTATCGGAAAGCACTTCATAGGCCTCATTGGCCTCTTTGAACATGTCTTCGGACACTTTGTCGTCGGGGTTGCGGTCCGGATGGTGTTTCATCGCGAGACGGCGATAAGCCTTTTTCAGGTCCGCTTCACTGGAGCCGCGCTCCACCCCCAATATCTCGTAATAGTCACGCTTTGCCATAAGTCTTCGCACTCTTGATGCTTTGCCGCATAGCTTTCGGGTCAAACCCGCCAGCCTGAAAAATTCGTCTATTCCAGACACGCCAACGCGGGAGCAAGCTCCCGCGCGGCGACATCCTACCAGTGACCGCCTGACTGCGGTCAACTGGCTTTCAAGTAGGCTTGCGCTTACTTGTGGTCTTTCACTTCTTCGAACTCTGCATCGACAACGTCGTCGGCTTTTGCAGGCTCTTCAGCGTGAGCGTCGCCCGCGCCTTGCGGCTTCGCGGCTTCTTCAGCGTACATTTTCTGAGCAACCGGAGCCGTCAACTTGGACAACTCTTCAGCCTTGGCTTCGATGGTCGCTTTGTCGTCGCCTTTAACGGCAGCTTCCAGAGCAGTCAGCGCAGCTTCGATGGCGGTTTTTTCTTCCGCAGTTACTTTCTCGCCAGCATCAACGATCATTTTGCGAGTCGAGTGGACCAGTGCATCACCCTGGTTGCGGGCAGCGACCAGCTCAACGAACTTGTTATCTTCGTCAGCATGGGCTTCAGCATCACGCACCATCTGTTGAATTTCTTCCTCAGACAGCCCGGAGTTGGCCTTGATGATGATCGACTGGGTTTTACCCGTCGCCTTGTCTTTGGCGCCTACGTGCAAGATGCCGTTAGCATCGATGTCGAAGGTCACTTCGATCTGAGGCACGCCGCGTGGAGCTGGCGGAATGTCGGCCAAGTCGAACTTGCCCAGTGACTTGTTCTGCGCCGCTTGCTTACGCTCGCCCTGCAGAACGTGAATGGTCACCGCGCCTTGGTTGTCATCGGCAGTCGAGAATACTTGGGATTTCTTGGTAGGAATCGTGGTGTTTTTCTCGATCAGCGCAGTCAACACGCCACCCATGGTTTCGATACCGAGGGTCAACGGACTAACGTCCAGCAGCAATACGTCTTTAACGTCGCCAGACAATACCGCGCCTTGGATAGCAGCACCCATTGCAACGGCTTCGTCCGGATTAACGTCTTTGCGCGCTTCTTTGCTGAAGAACTCAGTTACCAGCTTCTGCACCAGCGGCATACGTGTCTGGCCACCGACCAGGATCACGTCATCGATCTTACCGACTTCGATGCCCGAATCTTTCAGCGCGATACGGCAAGGCTCGATAGTGCGCTTAACCAGATCTTCAACCAGTGCTTCCAACTTGGCGCGAGAGATTTTCACGTTCAAGTGCTTAGGACCCGTTGCGTCTGCAGTGATGTACGGCAGGTTAACGTCGGTCTGCAGGCTGGAAGACAGCTCGATTTTGGCTTTTTCAGCAGCTTCTTTCAGGCGCTGCATAGCCAGCGGATCACCCTTAAGGTTCATGCCGCTTTCTTTCTTGAATTCGTCAACGAGGTAGTCGATCAGACGAATGTCGAAGTCTTCACCACCCAGGAACGTATCGCCATTGGTGGCCAATACTTCGAACTGGTGCTCGCCATCAACTTCAGCAATTTCGATAACTGAAACGTCGAATGTACCGCCGCCCAAGTCATAGACGATGACGGTGTGATCGCCCTTCGCTTTGTCCATGCCGTAAGCCAGAGCGGCTGCGGTTGGTTCGTTGATGATGCGCTTAACGTCCAGACCCGCAATACGACCGGCATCTTTAGTCGCCTGACGCTGGCTGTCGTTGAAGTAAGCGGGAACGGTAATGACCGCTTCAGTTACTGCTTCGCCAAGGTAGTCTTCGGCGGTTTTCTTCATCTTCTTCAGGATTTCAGCCGAAATCTGAGGAGGCGACATTTTCTGACCGTTCACTTCGACCCAAGCGTCGCCGTTATCAGCTTTGACGATCTTGTACGGGACCATTTGAATGTCTTTTTGCACAACTTCTTCGTCGAAGCGGCGACCGATCAAACGCTTTACCGCATACAACGTGTTGTGCGGATTGGTCACTGCCTGACGCTTGGCAGACTGGCCAACCAGAATTTCGCCATCTTTTGCATAAGCCACGATAGAAGGCGTGGTGCGCGCGCCTTCGGCGTTTTCAATAACTTTAACGTTGCCGTTTTCGAGAATGGAAACACACGAGTTGGTGGTCCCCAGGTCGATACCGATGATTCTGCCCATGTTTACTTTCTCCTGAAACTTGGATTTGGTTGCCGCAACTGCGTTTACAAATTGCGGTAGCACTTAAACGCATGACTTCTAAATGGGGGCCTGATGGCTGATTTCAAGCCTGCTCATCAATCGATGGCCTTGCCGGAGCAACGGGCTTGCTCACTACGACCATTGCCGGACGCAGCAAGCGACCGTTGAGCTGATAACCCTTCTGGAAAACCTTCAACACGCTATTGGGTTCGACCTCTGCGCTTTCCTGCATGGCCATCGCCTGATGGTGTTCAGCGTTAAAGGGTTCGCCGTGTGGATCAATAGCCTCCAACTGATAACGCTTCAATGTGTCCTGAAACATTTTCAGTGTCAGCTCGATGCCTTCGCGCATAGGACGAATGCTTTCATCATCCGGGCTGGACAAGTCCAGACCACGCTCCAGGCTGTCGATGATCGGAAGCAGATCGCCCGCGAATTTTTCCAAAGCGAACTTGTGAGCCTTCTCTACATCCTGCTCGGCACGGCGGCGGACATTCTGTAGATCCGCAGCAACTCGCAGGGATTGGTCCTGCGCGGCAGCCAGTTGCTCTTCAAGCCCTTGAACAAGCGCCAACATGTCATCACCCAAAACCGCTTCAGCGGTCTGATCTTGAGTCTGCGTATCCAGATTCTGTTCATCAGCCATAGATTTCTCCATTCAATT
The DNA here is from genome assembly GCF_034314105.1 of Pseudomonas sp. AB6. Classification (NCBI taxonomy): domain Bacteria; kingdom Pseudomonadati; phylum Pseudomonadota; class Gammaproteobacteria; order Pseudomonadales; family Pseudomonadaceae; genus Pseudomonas; species Pseudomonas sp. AB6. The sequence goes on along the minus strand of NZ_JAVIWJ010000001.1, from coordinate 4,914,584 downwards.
ACTTCAGTGAGCTCAACTCACGCTTCTGTTCCGCTATATGGGGTCTTAATCTGCAGCTTCAAGAGCTCTGTGGCGAGCAAGCGCGTCGAGTTTCGTCAGCGCGTAGTTACTGAAAATCACTCAAAGGACTTAAAACTTCAGTGCATCATCCAAATTGAGCTAACGATGAGCATTGTCAGCCAGAAACAAAACACTGTATAAATAACCAGACAAATAGCTTGGGAGCCGCCTTTATGCTGGTGCACCTGTCTGTACATAACTATGCCATCGTTGAACATCTCGATCTCGAGCTGGACCGAGGCATGAGTGTAATTACTGGCGAAACCGGTGCCGGTAAATCGATCATGCTCGATGCGCTAGGCCTGACGCTTGGCGATCGTGCCGACAGTGGCGTGGTCCGCCCCGGCGCTGACAAAGCCGATATTCTCGCCACCTTCGACCTGACCGACATCCCCGAAGCACAGGCCTGGCTTCAGGAGCGTGAACTGGACAGCGATGGCCCATGCATTCTGCGCCGGGTCATTACCGCTGAAGGCCGCTCCCGCGCCTACATCAATGGCACGCCCTGCCCTCAGGGTGACTTGAAGTCACTCGGCGAATTTTTGATCGACATCCACAGTCAGCATGAACATCAGTCGCTGCTAAAAGCTGACACCCACCGCCGCTTACTCGACGAGTACGCTGGCGCCAATGACCTTGCCCGCCAGGTTCACTTAGCCGCCCAGCGCTGGCGTCAGGCGCGACAGGAGCTTGAACGTTTGTCCAACTCTGGCGACGAACAACGCTCGCGTCATCAACTGCTCAGCTACCAGCTTGAAGAGCTGGAAAGCCTGGGTCTTGGTGAAAACGAACTGGAGCAGTTAGAGCAAGAACACAAAACCCTCACCAACGCCGAAAGCCTGCTGAGCATTTGCCGACAGGTCGTTGAGCAATGCAGTGAAAACGACTCAGGCAATGTCCTGACTGCGCTGACTGCCAGCCTGAACCGCTTAAGTGCTGTCACCAGCTCGCCGACCGCCATGAGTGAAGCTGCGAGCATGCTATCCAGTGCGCAGATTCAGGTTGAAGAAGCCGTGGGCGAACTAAACCGCTTTCTGGACCATTTCGATGCTGATCCAGCGCGCCTTCAGCAATTGGAAGAGCGCCTGGATATCATCTACACCCTGGCACGCAAACACCGCATTCAACCCACGGATGTTGCCGCGCTCCAGCAACGGCTACTGGACGAGATTGATTCGCTCAACGCCAGCGATGAATCCATTGAACGTCTCGAAAATGAATTGGCGTCCTATGCCCGTCATTATCAGGACAAGGCGCGGGAACTGAGTGACCTGCGTCAACTATCGGCACCAAACCTTGCGTCGGCCGTCGAGCAGGAAATTCAACGACTCGGGATGCCCGGTGGACGGTTCAGCATCGAACTTCGCCCCAACATCAGTAACGAGTTGCTGCCTAACGGCTTGGAACAGGTCGAGTTATTGGTCAGCGCCAACCCAGGCCAACCTCTTAAAGCACTGGCCAAAGTAGCCTCGGGCGGCGAACTGTCCCGTATCAGTCTCGCGATTCAGGTGATTACCGCGCAAACCTCACGGGTGCCGACGCTGGTGTTCGACGAAGTCGATGTCGGGATAGGTGGACCCACGGCAGAAATTGTTGGGCAACTCTTGCGTCGTCTTGGCGAGCGCGGGCAAGTGATGACCGTAACCCACTTGCCACAGGTCGCTGCCCAAGGTCACCAACATCTATTCGTGCATAAAGTGCGAGACAGCGAAGTCACGCGCACCGCCGTGTCGAAGCTGAGCAAGACCGAACGTATCGAAGAAGTGGCACGTATGCTCGGCGGCATCGACCTGACCAAGGAATCCCTCGCCCACGCGAAAAAGATGGTTCTCACCGCTAAGGTTTGAACGCCAAAAAGCTGAACACCAAACAGCACAAAGGCGACCCTGAGGTCGCCTTTATCGTAACTGCCGGAAGGGTTAAACCTTCTTCTTGCGCACGTAAAGCACCAAGTTGTGATCCACCAACTCGTACCCATGCTTCTCGACAATCCCTTTCTGGAGCTTTTCGATTTCTTCTTCGAAGAATTCGATCACTTCACCAGATTCCACGTTGACCATGTGGTCATGGTGGCCGCCATCAGCCAGTTCGAATACAGCATGACCGCCGTCGAAATTGTGGCGAACCACCAATCCGGCTGATTCGAACTGAGTCAGCACACGGTAAACCGTTGCAAGACCAACATCCTCGTTGGCCTCCATAAGTGCCTTGTAAACGTCCTCGGCGCTCATGTGACGTTGCTCGGCGGAATCGAGCATCTGTAGAATTTTGACCCGTGGCAGGGTCACTTTAAGTCCGGCTTTGCGTAGTTCGCTATTTTCAACCATGGTCAGCTTTCTCGCGGATGCTGCTTCGCAGCTTCTCTTAATGCGGGTATGATCGGGGTTTTGTTTCCCCAGCCAAGATAGTGGAAGTCGCCCACCGATGCAAAACACCAAGCTCCTGCTAGCCAGTTTCACCTTCGTGGGACTGATCGCACTCGCCGGTTGTTCAATCCCCGGGGTTTACAAAATCGACATCCAGCAAGGCAATGTCGTCACGCAGGACATGATAGACCAGTTACGCCCGGGAATGACCCGCCGGCAAGTACGGTTTATTATGGGCAATCCTCTGCTGACTGATACTTTCCATACTGACCGTTGGGATTATCTGTATAGCCTGCAGCCTGGGGGCGGTGAGCGCCAACAGGAACGCATGACGCTTATTTTTAATGCCAATGACCAACTGGCCAGTCTTTCCGGTGATTTCAAGCCAGGCGTGAGCCGTGACGAAGCCATTCTCGGCCAGCACAGCGATACGACTGTAGAGCCAGGCAAAGGCGAAAAGCCTAAAGCCGACGAGCCGCCAAAACCCGGATCGCTGCTTGAACAGATCCAAAATGATGTGGATAAAGTTGAGTCCGTACCGGTTCCTACCCAGGTACCGTTGCAAACGTCACCCCAGTGACGTTGCCACACAGCGCTTAGCACCCATGAAAAAGCCCGACATGTCGGGCTTTTTCACGTCTGCCGATAGTCGGTGCGCCCAAACGATCTAAGGCTTATCGGCTTGGGCCTTGGCCAACGCTGCCTTGGCAGCACGCAACCGACGGATTTCTTTCGGATCAGCCAGCAGCGCTCGATAAATCTCGATTCGATCACCGGCTAGAAGTACGTGTGTGTCGGCATTATTCAATGCTTTGCCAAATATTCCTACCGGGCAATGCATCAAGTCCAGCTCGGGAAAGAAGTTACCAATGCCTGAGGCAAATAATCCAGAACGCACCGTAGTCCCGGTGGGCAGGTCAACGCTGAGCAGCATTTGCCGATCGATAGCAGCGTAGACCACTTCGACTTTGATTATCGCTTCAGCCATGTAGTTGTTTTGCCCGCTGACAAAAGGCATCAACCAGCGTATTGGCCGCCTGATTGAACAAAGGCCCCAGGGTTGCCCGGATGATCGGCCCCGCGTAATCAAAAGACAGGTCCAGGCTGATTTTGCAGGCTTTTTCGCCCAACTGCTTGAAGGTCCAGACGCCGTGTAATTGACTGAAAGGTCCTTCTTCCAGGTTCATCTCGATCGACTGCCCCGACACCAGCGTGTTGCGCGTCACAAAATGTTGGCTAAGCCCGCCTTTGGCGATTTCTACACGAGCGCGCATGTGTGCATCGCTGACGTCCAGTACCACGCCCGAAGAACACCACGGCAGAAATTCTGAGTAGTGAGCGACATCGTTTACCAAGTCATAAAGCGCCTGAGCCGGATAAGGCAGCAGGGCTGAACGTTGAATATGGGTAGTCATGTCAGCGTCACTTCCAAATAAATTGCGTCTGCATCATTCACGAAAATCTGGCCTTATGCCAATGTGCGATGCTCAAACCAATGAAGCAATTGATGAATATCGAAGGCGCATTGTCCGGGATTCAATCAACGTGCTCAAGCACGCAGGTTCACCATAGCCGACAGCGCACTGACTCCCTATAATGCGTCCCCTATGGCTAAGCTCAAGAAACACCCCACAGGGACCATCGCGCAAAATAAAAAGGCGCGTCACGATTACTTCATCGAACACAAGTTCGAAGCCGGTCTGGTCCTGGCTGGCTGGGAAGTAAAAAGTCTGCGTGCCAGCAAGGTGCAGTTGGTCGACAGTTATGTGCTGCTCAAGGATGGCGAGGCGTGGCTGATGGGTAGCCATATCTCGCCGTTGACGACTGCTAGCACACACGTCATCGCTGACCCGACACGTACCCGAAAACTATTGCTTAACCAACGCGAGCTCGAAAAGCTCAACGCGGCGGTCCAGCAAAAAGGCTATTCCTGCGTTGCCCTTTCCATTTACTGGAAAGCGCATTTGATCAAGTGCGAAATTGCGCTGGGCAAAGGCAAGAAGGAATACGACAAGCGCCATACCGAGCGTGAGCGCGACTCTGATCGCGAGCTGCAACGTGCGGTTCGGAGCAAAGGTAAGGAAGACTAGCTGCATAGAATTCTCGCCAACACATTGGCTCCTACAGACACCTGTATCTGTAGGAGCCAATGTGTTGGCGAAGCTTCAAAACCCACTCAAACCCCCTTTCGCCGCTCCGCCCTCGCCGCTCGCTGCACTTGTTGCCGCACCTCTTCCAACACTTCTTGAACGTACAACAGATGACGGCTGGAAACATCGCGCGCATCGTCGGCGCGACCCTCGATGATCGCTAGATACAACTCATGATGCTGGTTGATCAGCATGTCACGCGTCTCCGTGCGTTGTTTGTACATGCCACCGATGTTGGTCACGACATTGCGCTTGAGCAAATCAAACAAGCCACGAATCGTATGCAGCAGCACCGCGTTGTGGCTGGCCTCGGCGATAGCCAGGTGAAAATTAGCATCCGCTTCGCCTTCTTCGGCACGGCTCACCTCGCCGACCCGCGAATAACAACTTTGCAGTAACTCAAATGCCGCACTCAGGCGATCACGATCAAGATCAGTAGCGCGCTGAGCAGCGTAGTACGCACAGGACGCTTCGAGCGTTTGACGAAATTCAAGCAAATCGCGCTGAGCCTCTGGGTTGCTCTCCAGTAAGTGCAAGAGCGGATCGCTAAACGTAGACCCGAGATTCTCAACTACGTAATTACCGCCGCCTTGACGACTGATCAGTAGCCCCTTAGCAGTGAGCTTCTGGATTGCCTCACGCAAGGATGGCCGAGATACGCCAAACTGCTCAGCCAAGGTACGCTCAGCAGGCAAGCGCTCCCCGGACTTCAAGGTGCCTTCCAGAATCATCCCTTCAAGTTGTTCGACAATATCGTCAGACAAACGCCGCTGACGCACCTGATCAAACCCCATAACGCTCTCCAAACGCCCGGACATTTACCGGGTCGCCTATTCTCGCCGATAGCCACAGCGCTGACACCCCTCAGAAGCCACTGAAAACAGCCCATCAGGGCTTTATTTTCGGTAAATCGACGAAAGTATTAGAAGGGCAAATTGACACACCCGTAGTAACGCTTCTAACCTAGCGGCCAGACATTGTAAATTGGTATTACCAATTATCCAATGCCGACGTTCGAAGGAAACTCTCCACGGCGTCGCAAGACCTTTCGCCATAACGAAAGGCTTGACTGGTGAACTGCGCGACTTGTTTGTCAGCCTCGGTTCGACGGCAGCTATGCTCACGGCTGTCCCGGACCATTACGCGACGTACAAGCGACACAGGGCACCGGGCCTGACCAACAATAATTAGGGGCCTCCACCTATGCAAACCTGGCAACAGCTATACACCCCACTCGGCAGCCTTGGCCTTTCGGCCATCGCAGCAGTCATTCCCATCGTGTTTTTCTTCGCGGCACTGGCCGTATTTCGGCTTAAAGGGCACGTTGCGGGCACGATCACCATGCTGTTGTCAGTGCTGATTGCGATATTCGCTTTCCACATGCCAACCGACATGGCAATTGCTTCTGCCATTTATGGCTTTGGTTATGGCCTGTGGCCCATTGCCTGGATCATTGTTGCAGCCGTATTCCTCTACAAACTGACCGTCAAGAGCGGCCAGTTCGAAATCATCCGCAGTTCTGTACTGACCATCACCGATGACCAACGCCTACAAGTGTTGCTCATCGCGTTCTGCTTTGGTGCTTTCCTTGAAGGTGCGGCAGGGTTCGGCGCTCCGGTAGCGATTACCGCAGCACTGTTGGTCGGTCTTGGCTTCAACCCACTGTACGCTGCAGGCTTGTGCCTGATTGCCAACACCGCGCCTGTTGCGTTCGGTGCACTGGGTATCCCAATCATCGTTGCCGGGCAGGTTTCCGGGATCGACGCCTTTAAAATCGGCGCAATGGCCGGCCGTCAATTGCCTCTGCTGTCGCTGTTTGTACCGTTCTGGCTGATGTTCATCATGGATGGCAAGCGCGGCGTCAAAGAAACCTGGCCAGCAGCGTTGGTTGCCGGTGGTAGCTTCGCGGTATGCCAGTTCTTCACGTCGAACTTCATCGGTCCAGAACTGCCGGACATCGTGTCTGCACTGGCCAGCCTGATTTCCCTGACCTTGTTCCTGAAAGTGTGGCAGCCAAAACGCACTGCCGGCGCCACCATGGCCGGCGCAACATCGTCGGCAGTAGTAGTCGGCAGCCCAGGCGGCTTTGGTCTGCCACGCACCTCAATCGCGTCGGAATACAACGGCGGCCAGATCTTTAAGGCATGGTCCCCGTTCCTGATTCTGACCGTCGTCGTCACTATCTGGACGCTCAAACCGTTCAAGGCATTGTTCGCCGCAGGTGGTGCGCTGCAAGCCTGGACCATCGCTATTCCAGTCCCGCACCTTGATCAACTGGTCTACAAAGTCGCACCGGTCGTCGTCAACCCAACCGTGATGCCTGCGGTGTTCAAGTTCGACATGATTGCCGCCTCCGGCACTGCTATTTTGATCTCGGCGCTGCTGTCGATGATTGTGCTACGGATCAAGCCGCAAACGGGTCTGAGCACGTTCAAAGAAACATTGATGGAGTTGCGTTGGGCGATCATCTCCATTGGCATGGTGCTATCGTTTGCCTTCGTGATGAACTACTCGGGCATGTCCACCACCCTTGCGTTAGTACTGGCATCTACCGGCGCTGCGTTCCCGTTCTTCTCGCCGTTCCTCGGCTGGCTGGGCGTTTTCCTGACGGGTTCCGATACGTCTTCCAATGCCCTGTTCGGCTCACTGCAAGCCACAACGGCTCACCAATTAGGCGTCAGTGACGTGCTCATGGTGGCAGCGAACTCCTCGGGCGGCGTGACCGGCAAAATGATCTCGCCACAATCGATTGCAGTCGCTTGCGCGGCTACCGGTCTGGTTGGCCAAGAATCCGACCTGTTTAGGTTTACCCTCAAACACAGCCTGTTCTTTGCTGCCATCGTCGGTTGCATTACGTTGATCCAGGCTTACTGGCTCACCGGCATGTTGGTGATCTGAGTACCTGATTAATAGCAAGACGCACCACCCGTAACTGCACCCTGCAACGACCTGGCGCCGGACTAACCACCCGGCGCCAACCATTCATAACCCGGTCTGCAACGCGGCAGAAAGTTTCAGCGATTCATCTTTCAGTCGCTGCGCTGGACGGATAACCGGGCCCACCCGGAGAAACCGCCTGATGAGCGAGCTTTATTACAACGCCGTGCCGAATGCGACCCGTGTCGCACCGCCACGCGCCGCACCACGCCAATACCCTGACGTGAAACCTGAGCGGGTTTACCTGTTCGGTACCTGCGTGGTCGACCTGTTTTATCCAGAGGCTGGCATGGACGCGATACGTCTGCTCGAACGCGAAGGCATTCGGGTTGAATTCCCCCAAGGGCAAAGCTGCTGCGGACAACCGGCGTACACCTCCGGCTACACCGACCAGGCCCGTGATGTAGCGCGATCACAATTAGCGTTATTTACTGGCGACTATCCTGTCATCGTGCCGTCGGGCTCCTGTGCCGGCATGCTGCGCGAACACTATCCCGACTTGTTTAAGGATGAGCCTGAAACACTAAAGCAAGTCCATGCCCTGGCTGCTCGCACCTATGAGTTGGCCGAATTTCTGCTGTTCGTGTGCAAGGTTCAACTGCACGACAACGGCGCCCCGATCAAAGTCGCCCTGCACACCTCCTGTTCCGCACGCCGGGAAATGAACACCCACCTGCACGTCCGAACGCTGCTCTCACAGATGAGCAACGTGGAGCGGGTTGATCACGGCCATGAAAGCGAATGTTGTGGTTTCGGCGGTACGTTCAGCGTGCGCATGCCGGACATTTCAGGGGCGATGGTCGCTGATAAAACCCGCTCGCTGAAAGAATCCGGCGCAGCCCAAGTGGTGACGGCCGACTGCGGCTGCTTGATGAACATCAACGGTTCGCTGGAAAAACAGCAGGAATCACTGCGCGGACAGCACTTGGCCAGTTTTCTGTGGCAACGCACTGGAGGTGGGCAATGAACACCCATACGCGAATTCCTGTCGTCGAAGTCGAAGAAGACTTCCGCGCCCGGGCCCACAAAGCCTTGGGCGACCCACAGCTGCGTAAAAACTTCCGTACCGCCATGGACTCGCTGATGACCAAGCGTGCCGTGGCCTTCAGCGATGCCGACGAACGTGAGCGCCTGCGTGAGCTGGGTAATGCGGTCAAAGCCCGGGCGCTGTCCAAACTGCCCGACTTGCTGGAACTGCTTGAGACCAACCTGACCCGCAACGGCGTGACCGTGCACTGGGCAGAAACAGTAGACGAAGCGAACGCCATTGTTCTCTCGATCGTCCAGGCCCATGAAGCCAAACAGGTAATCAAGGGCAAGTCGATGGTCAGCGAAGAAATGGAGATGAACGATTTCCTTGAAGCGCGCGGCGTCGAGTGCCTGGAAGCCGACATGGGCGAATACATCGTCCAGCTCGACCACGAAAAACCGTCGCACATCATCATGCCGGCGATCCACAAAAACGCAGTTCAAGTAGGCAATCTGTTCCACGAAAAACTCGGCGTGGACTACACCAACGATGTCGATCAACTGATCCAGATTGGTCGTAGAGTCCTGCGCCAGAAATTCTTCGAAGCCGACATAGGCGTCTCCGGCGTCAACTTCGCCGTCGCTGAAACCGGCACGCTGTTACTGGTGGAAAATGAAGGCAACGGGCGGATGTGTACCACGGTGCCACCGGTGCATATCGCAGTCACCGGAATTGAAAAGGTTGTGGAAAACTTGCGCGATACGGTGCCACTGCTGTCGCTGCTAACCCGCTCGGCGCTGGGTATTCCAATCACCACTTACGTCAATATGATTTCCGGTCCGCGCAAAGCCCATGAGCTAGACGGCCCGCAAGAAGTGCATTTGGTGCTGCTGGATAACGGTCGCAGCCAGGCCTTCGCCGACAGCGAATTGCGCCAGACGCTGAACTGCATCCGCTGCGGCGCGTGCATGAACCATTGCCCGGTTTACACCCGCATCGGCGGCCACGCCTACAGCGAGGTTTACCCCGGCCCCATCGGCAAAATCATCACGCCGCACATGGTCGGCCTGAAGAAAGTCCCGGATCACCCAAGCGCTTCGTCGCTGTGTGGCGCGTGCGGCGAAGTCTGTCCGGTGAAAATCCCGATCCCGGCATTGTTGCGTCGCCTGCGGGAAGAAAACGTCAAATCCCCGGACGACCCGCACAAAGTCATGCGTGGCCAAGGCAGCAAATACTCGCGCAAAGAACGCTTCATCTGGAACGCCTGGTCCTGGCTCAACAGCTCGCCAGCTATTTACCGCGTGTTCGGCTTTTTCGCCACCCGCTTGCGCAACCTGACGCCCAACAACATCGGCCCGTGGACGCAAAATCACAGTGCACCGAAACCGGCTGCGCGCTCATTGCATGAACTGGCCCGCGAGCATTTGGCCCAACAGGGTGAGAACAAATAATGAGCGCCAGACAGAACATCCTTAACAAACTGCGTCACAGCCTGACCGGTGCGACGCCGATTGCCGATAATTTCGACGTAGATCTGGTTACCACCCCGTGGAGCTACGCCCCTGAATTGCGGCTCGCGCAACTTCGCAAGTTGATGGAAGCGGTACACACCGAAATCCACCTCAGTACCGAAAGCGCATGGCCGGAGTTGCTTGGAAAATTGGTCAGCGACCGGCAATTGCCTAGCCTGCTGATCGCCCCTGGCACGCCCCACGGGCGACGGGTCAGCGAGCATTGGTCGATCCACCCTGAACTGCCGCCGCTCAAGGCTTATGACCGGCCGATAGAAGAGTGGAAAACCGAGTTGTTCGATGACACCCCGGCCAGTTTCACGACTACTTTGGGCGCGATTGCCGCCACGGGCAGCCTGATTATCTGGCCTACCCGCGAAGAACCACGCTTGATGAGCTTGGTACCACCGGTGCATTTCGCCCTGCTCAAGGCCAGCGAGATTTACGAAAACTTTTATCAGGTCCAGCAACAGCAGCAATGGGCAACCGGTATGCCGACTAACGCACTGTTGGTGTCCGGCCCGTCGAAAACCGCTGATATCGAACAAATCCTGGCTTACGGCGCGCATGGTCCGAAAGACTTGGTTGTACTGATCCTGGAGGACGCATGAGTCTGCCCGCTGCATTTGTGCGCGAAGCCCAACGGCTGATCCCGCAGAACAGGCGCTTTGACGATCCCCTGTCGACCTTAGCCTTTGGCACCGACGCCAGCTTCTATCGGCTGATCCCAAAACTGGTGATCCGCGTCGAATCCGAAGACGAAGTGGTGTCGCTGCTCAAACTGGCCCAGATCGAACGCGTCGCGGTGACCTTCCGTGCGGCGGGCACCAGTTTATCGGGGCAGGCCATCAGCGACTCGGTACTGCTAGTGCTGGGAGACAACTGGAACGGTCGAGAAATACGCGGTGAAGGCACGCAGATTCGCCTGCAGCCGGGCGTTATCGGTTCCCAGGCTAATGCGTGGCTCGCGCCATTCGGACGCAAAATCGGCCCGGACCCGGCTTCGATAAACGCCTGCAAAATCGGCGGCATCGTGGCTAACAACTCCAGCGGCATGTGCTGTGGCACCGCGCAAAACAGCTACTACACCCTGGCGGGCATCCGTTTGGTATTGGCGGATGGCAGCCGAGTGGACACTGAGGACGCTGGCAGTGTCGCCGCGTTTCGCGACAGCCATGCAGACCTGCTGGAAAACCTCGCGCGATTGGGCCGCGAAACTCGGGCCAACCCTGAATTGGCTGCAAAAATCCGCCATAAATACCGTCTGAAAAACACCACCGGCTTGTCGCTTAATGCGCTGGTGGATTTTGACGAACCGCTGGATATTCTCAGCCACTTGCTGGTCGGTTCCGAAGGCACATTGGGATTTATCAGCGCGGTCACCTACGACACGGTCATCGATCATCCGTTTAAAGCATCCGCCCTGATTGTGTTTCCAGACGTCGAGACCTGCTGTAACGCGGTCACTGTTCTGAAAACCCAACCGGTTGCCGCCGTCGAACTGCTGGATCGCCGGAGCATGCGCTCGGTGCAGAACAAACCGGGCATGCCTGCGTTCGTTCGCGAGCTTTCGGAAAACGCCTGCGCCCTGCTGATAGAGTCCCGTGCCGCTTCGCAACCACTGCTGCACGAACAACTCGCCCAGATCATGGGCTCGCTGGCCGCGTTTGCGGTGGAGAAGCAGGTCGATTTCACCGAAGACCCGCTGGAAAACGCGCGGCTGTGGGCTATCCGCAAAGACACCTTCCCGGCCGTAGGCGCGGTGCGAAAAACCGGCACCACGGTGATCATCGAAGACGTGACCTTCCCGGTCGAGCAATTGGCGATGGGCGTGCGACGCTTGATCGCGCTGTTCGAGAAGCACCATTACGACGAAGCGATCCTGTTTGGCCATGCACTGGAAGGCAATTTGCACTTCGTCTTCACCCAAAGCTTTGAAAGCCCGGTGGAAGTCGCGCGCTATCAGGCCTTCATGGAAGACGTCACGCAGTTGGTGGCCGTTGAGTTCGGCGGCTCATTGAAAGCCGAGCACGGCACCGGGCGCAACATGGCGCCGTTTGTTGAGCTGGAATGGGGCAGCGATGCCTATCAACTGATGTGGCAACTCAAACGCCTGCTCGACCCTAACGGCATCCTTAACCCGGACGTCGTGTTGAGTAATGACCCGCAGATTCACTTGAAGCATTTGAAGCCGTTACCGGCTGCAGACGAAATCATCGACAAATGCATCGAGTGCGGTTTTTGTGAGCCGGTGTGTCCATCAAAAGGACTGACCCTCAGCCCACGGCAACGCATCGTTATCTGGCGTGATATTCAAGCGAAGAAACGCGCGGGCATCGACACCACGGAGCTGGAACGCGATTACCACTACCAAGGCATCGACACCTGCGCGGCCACCGGCCTGTGCGCGCAACGTTGCCCGGTGGGGATCAATACCGGCGAGCTGGTGAAGAAACTGCGCAGCCGTGACGCCACCCATGGCAAAACCGCCAATTGGCTGGCCGAGCATTTCAAAACCACGTTGCAAGGTGCGCGCTTTACCCTGCATGTGGCCAATGGCGCGAGGATGTTCCTGGGCGCCCCCCGCCTGGCGAAACTCTCTGCTGCGCTGACCAAAGCATCAGACGGCCGTGTGCCCTTGTGGACCGCCGCCATGCCGCAACCGGAACGGGCGATTCGCTTCAGTCCGCCGGTGACCGATCTGCGTCCTCGGGTTGTGTATTTGGCAGCCTGTGTCTCGCGGGTCATGGGCCCGGCGGCCAGTGATCGCGAACAGATGTCGCTGTCGGAAAAAACCCAAGGCTTGCTGGAAAAAGCCGGTTATCAGGTGGTGTTCCCGGACAATCAAGACAGCCTGTGTTGCGGCCAGCCGTTTGCGTCCAAGGGCTATAACGAGCAGGCCGAACACAAACGCCAGGAACTGCTTGCGGCATTGCTAACGGCCAGCCGTGGCGGGCTTGATCCTATCTACTGCGACACCAGCCCGTGTACCTTGCGACTGGTCCAAGACCTTAAAGATACGCGCCTGGACCTGTATGACCCGGTTAGGTTTATCCGCACCCACCTGCTGGACAAGCTGCATTTCACCCCGCAGCAAGAACCGATTGCCGTACACGTGACCTGTAGCACCCAGCATTTGGGCGAAAGCCAGGCGCTCATCGAATTGACGCGGTTGTGCAGCGTCAACGTGGTTATTCCCGAGGGCATTCACTGTTGCGGGTTTGCTGGCGACAAAGGCTTCACCACGCCAGAGCTGAATGCACACTCGTTGCGCACGCTCAAAGACGCCGTGCAATTCTGCAACGAAGGCATCTCAACCAGCCGCACCTGTGAAATCGGCCTATCGCAACACAGCGGCATCGATTACCACGGGCTGGTTTATCTGGTAGATCGAGTGACTCGACCTAAGTCGCTTTAATCGCCATGGAATACTGAAAAGCCCCCCCTTAGGGCGCCAAAACATCTATAGATGGCTTTTTCACATGAGATAGCAGAAATAATAGAACCCCTGTGAACCGCAACAGTCCATTTCTGTAGGCCCGTTACGAACGGGCTTATCACAGACCTCGGACGGGCCTCATCGACCGGTGATTCCGAGTCCACAGGCTTAGGAGATACACATGAAGCGTACCGTACTCACGGGGTTGTTCCTCACTGCCGCACTGTTGGCTTCGCCGGTATTTGCCGCTGAAGACCTGTGCGGAGCGAACCTGCAGACCATCAAGGACAGCTTGTCGTCGAGCACTAACCTGGGTAATGACGAGAAGATGAATCTTGAGGAAACTCAGAAGTCGGCCATGGCCGCCCACAAGGCGGGTGATGAGAAGAAATGTATAGAACTCACTACCAAAGCAATCGAACAAAACGACAAAACCGATACCGGTAATGGCGAAGGCGGCGGCTCGAAGTAATTTGAGCACACGCACACGGCCAGCCTTTGGCTGGCCTGTTTTTCAGCGCCGCACTAGACAGGAGGTCGACGGACTCCGTTCATTCGGGTAGACTCCTCCGCTTGACTGCTCACGCGGTTGCTATCGGGGCCGATTAGGATTCGACGCTGGTCGCGAAACTTTAGGTGCATGCCGAGTTGGTAACAGAACTCGTAAATCCACTGTTGCAACTTTTATAGTTGCCAATGACGAAAACTACGGCCAGGAATTCGCACTCGCCGCTTAATTGCGACGACTAGAGCCTGAGCTTCTGGTTACTTCGGTACCAGCAATCACTAGAGGATGCCTGTAAACTCGAAGTGATTGTCATGCAGAACAGGATCGCCGTGCAGTACGTTGTGGACGAAGCGGCTAAAACTTACACAACTCACCCAATGCACCCTGCCAATCGGGCCGCTGAGGGTTAAATTAATAGATATGGCTACGCATGTAGTACCGACAGCGGAGTACTGGCGGACGGGGGTTCAAATCCCCCCGGCTCCACCATTTGATCAACTAAAGACGTCCACGGACGTCTTTTTTTGTGCCTGAAATCCAGCAAAATCAAGGGTTTAAGCGCTACTGGGCGCTGGAGAGGTTTTTTGAGTTCCAGCCGTTTGGGTATTCCAAATGGTATTCCAAGCCATCCGGTGCTATTTTTTGGAATACCAAAACGGTGTCAGAGGTAGCTCTCATGCCTGCTCCAGACCTTCGCCTTTCCGACCGCCAGCTCAAGGCAGTCAAGGCAAAAGACAAGGATTACGTCCTCAGCGATGGTGACGGCCTTCAGCTCCGAGTCAGGAGCAATGGGTCGATGCTTGAAGTGCCTGTTTCCAATGGCAAAAAGCCCTCTCTCAATCAGAAAACGCCCTTTTACTCGTTCAAAGCGGGCGTGGTGGTCGGGGAGGCTTACGCGTCTTTCTTCGTGAAGCGCAGCTTTGGGTCGAAACTGCCAGTTGTGACCCAAAGCTGCGCCTCAAAGCAGATGTAAGCATGCATTTCGTCGATGCAATGTAAGCGCTTCCTAAATCCCACCGTCTTCAAGGTGGGGGCGCTTAGCTAACTTCATCGCACGGCCGTACGTCATCATCGACTTAGTAATGTTCTTCAATATAGGCGTATGCCCTCTCAAACAGGTCCTTGTCTTTGCTTAGGCCAAACTGCGCCAAGGTCAGCATGAGTGCTTTCTGGATTTCGCGTGGGCCACTGTTGGAGTTCTGCCAGCCCTCAAAGCGGGTAGCGTTCACAATTTTATCGATCTGCTCAACCACATCACCAATCAGCTTCGGCGTTGTTTCCGGGCGGGTTTCCAGGAAGAGTTTGGTCAGCGCCTGCTTGTTGTCTGCCTCCGTTACCACAGGGTCACCGGTTTCACGCTCGGCCTGCACCGTATCTTTGGCGGCATCCAATAGGCCCTTGAGCCAGTCGATGGCCTTGATTACACCCGCTTCATATTCTCGGCGCAGTTTCTCCAGGCGCTCGCCCAGCTCGACGAACACAGCCTCGCCATGGCCGCGCAGACGCCCCATTAAGTCTATTTCCAGTCGGCGGGCACGTTTTTCCTGCTCTTTCTCGGTCAGGGTGAAGATTGCGTGTTCATCCATGATTAGCTCATCGATGTCATCGCGTATGCGACTGATATCGGTGTGCTCGTGAATCATCTTGATGGTCTCGGGCCCTAACGCGGCCCAGACCAGCGCCCCCGTTTGACCAACCGGGCGTACTGATTCATAGATTTGCGCCAACCATTTGTAATCCTGGCGGTAGGGTGTCAGGAAAGGGTCGGGGTTGATGGCCGTCCAGAGTTTGGCCAGCACGCCAAAGGCTGCTGCAAACTCATCGCGGTTTTTATTGTCCGGCAAGCATTCCTGTGCGGCCAGGATACCGTCGAAACCTGCCAGGGTGCGGTCCACGTTCGGGAAGAAGGCCAGACACAGCTTCAACTGCTCTGGCAGCAATTCCTTGAATTTCTCGATTCCTTCGACAATCCCGTCGATCTCTTCCGGGTTATAGGCCAGCGCCGTGCGCAGGTTTTCGAATACACCCAGATAATCGATGATCAGGCCCATACGCTTGACCACCCCGTCCGCCTCGTACAGGCGGTTGGTGCGGCACATGGCCTGCAACAAGGTGTGGTCGCGCAGCGGTTTATCCAGGTACATGCAATAGCAGATCGGCGCATCGAAACCGGTCAGCAGCTTGGCGGTCACAATCAGCAATTGCAGGGACTGTTTCGGGTCTTTGTAGGTTTCCAGCAGATTTTTCTGCGCCTGCTCTTCACCATCGAATTTCTGCCAGCGCTCAAAGTCGGCTTGCTGGATCGGTAGATCGAGCTCTTCCTTCCACTTGTTCCAGTCCTTGTTGAGCTTGCCGTTCTCATCCTTCACCGGCGCCTGGTCGAGATTCATAACTACCTCTAGTGCGTCGAAACCCAGCTTGTTACCAAGTAGGTAATACATCTGCACGCAGGCATCGCGGTCATAGACCACCACCATGGCCTTCATCTTTTTCGGCTGCACATGGCTGGTGAAGTGTTCGGCAATGTCGGCGCTGATGGCCTCCATGCGTTTCGGTGCCTTGAGCATCACGGCCAGCTTACCGGCGCGTTTGGACAGGACGGATTTTTCGTCCTCGTCCAGGTTGTTGTCTTTGACCAGTTGCTCGAACTCTTCATTGATCGCCTCACGGTCGACCCGCAATTCGGCTAAACGGGGCTCGAACTTAACCGGATTGGTGGCACCGTCGCGGATCGACTGCTTGTAGCTGTAGCGGTTCATATAGCGGCCTGGGTCTTCATCGGCGCCGAACAGCTTGAAGGTGTTGCGCTCGATGCCGGAGATCGGCGTACCGGTCAGGCCGTAGAAGTGAGCATTGGGTAGCGCCCAGCGCATCTTTTCGCCCAGACCGCCTTCCTGGGTGCGGTGGGCTTCATCCACCAGTACGATGATGTTGTCGCGATTGTTCAGGCCATCCGGGTTGAGTTCATCAACCTCGACATCCTTGAACTTGAAAATGGTCGTAATCAGAATCCCGCGGCTGTCTTGCTCGATATGTTCACCGAGCTTTTTGCAGCTCTGCACCTTTATCAGGTTTTTCACATCGGCACCGCCGAAGGTCTCGCTGATCTGGCTGTCTAGGTCGCGGCGGTCGACAACGATCAGCACGGTAGGGTTTTTCAGCTCGTTGTCGGCACGCAGCATCTTGGCCGCGTAGAGCATCAGCAGCGACTTGCCCGAACCTTGGAAGTGCCAGATCAAGCCTTTTTTCGGGTAACCCAGCTTGACCCGCTCGACAATCTGCTTGGCCGTCTCGAACTGCGGGTAACGCGGCAGCAATTTGATGCGTTTGGGCGGCGTGTCTTTACCGGTTTTATGGGTAGAGAACAGCGCGAACGAAGCCAGCAGTTGCAGCAGGGTTTGCGGGTTCAGCAGCCCTTCGGCGCTCGCCAGCACGGAGGCCAAGGTGGCAGGAATATCTTCGCGCTGATCAGTGTGGTGCCAGGGGCCCCAGTCCTTGACACGGGCATTGATCGCGCCGTAGGCAAAGGTTTTGCCCTCACTGGCGAAACACAGCAGGTTGGGCACGAAGAAAGCCTGCACATTCTGCCAATAGTGCTTCTTGCCGCCCATAAAGTCAGCTGCACCGTCTTGCCAACTGACACTGGGGCGAGTGGCGCTTTTCACTTCACCTACCACCAGCGGGATGCCGTTTACATACAGCACGATATCGAAGAACACCTCGCCAGCGGCTACATAGTGCACCTGCTGGGCCACCACAAAGTGGTTGTTGTCGAGGTTGTCGAAGTCGATCAGATTGATGGTGACGTGTTCACCATTCTCGCCAAAGGCCAAGGTTTTTTCGGCCAGCAGCCACGCTTGGAAATTTTCGTTGGCCCTGACCAAGCCACTGTGCGGAGCCTCCAACAGCACACCACGCAGCTTGTGGATCACTTCATCGGCGTAATCCGGTTGTTTGTTGATAGCAGGGTTTAACGAACATAACGCGTCTTTTAGCCACTCATCGACAAAGATATCCTGCGCTTTCTTGGGCAGGCTCTCGCCGTTGCAATAAGTCCACTTTACACCATTTAAATTTTTTAAACGGTCGATAATTCCATTTTCGGTGACGGTTTGCTCGTTAAACATCTAAACCTCTACTGTATTTACTAGCTGAGAGACCAAGCCCCTCAACAAATTATTTCTTCTTGATCTGGCATTAGCGGCAACCGAATTCAGCAACGTTATTTCATTTAACAAATTAACAATTTCATCCTGCTCACTTTTCGACGGAACAGGAACAAGCATATTCTTTAAGTCAGTGCCTGTAATGCCTGACGCTGCTACAGTTTGAATTATTCTTTCCATAATCCAACGCCCGAAGCGGCTGCGAAAAAAGTAACTATAGTAATCAGGATTGATTCTTTCCAAATCAACCCTAACTCTAATTATAGAGGACTCAAAAGTCGAACAAAGCTCTCTACCCTTGTAAATACAGCACACTCCAGCCCCTTCTTTGACCAAGGATCGGCGAGCAAACAGTAAATCTCCGCTATCTAAAGCGAAAGAACTGAACTCACTCTCACTCACATCTACCGAGTTCTCTATACCGTGGTCATCGACAATTCTACCTCTAAACATCTCCCCCATATGCACCATTTTATAGCCGCTGCCATAATCACTTTGAGGTTTATACAAGCCGTTTCTTGAGTCAATTGCAAAAACCTCTTTAAAAGGCAATACACTCCATGACTCCGGAGTCATGCCCAGAGCACTTTTCTTAAGCGGTTCGTGCCTCAAACCAAACCGAGTAGCGCTATTTACTATTGAATCACATAGCTTCGAAAGACTATTTTCTGTTGATTGCGACGCACTCAGAGCAAGTTCCAAACTATCTAGCGCTTTTTCTAGAACACTAACTAGCCCTTCATCTAAATCGCAAAAATAAAATTCAGCCAAGTCTTTAAATTTTGTTCTTGGCGAAAGACCGCCCGCAGAGGTTTTAACAGCCCAAGCCCAAAACAGATCTGACCGAACAATATATGGAAGCAGGCGCCCAAACTTATTACCAAGATTAGCCTCGACAACAATTATGTCTCCCGAACAAATTCCGTCAAAGCCAGCCACGCCCGCCTTCTTTAAATAAGCTCTCCTACGACCAATCAACAACTGGCCCTTTTTAAATACCCGAGTAAATGTTGGCTTATCATCTACAATTGAACCCCAGCGTTCGATATTTAGGGAACCGGTATTTAGGTGTTCCAATCCAACATAGCGTTCATATCCATCTGCGACTGGATTTTTAGTGCTGGTTTTTACCTCTCGACAAATATCACCAAACTTGATTGCAGGAATTCCACTCATTTTTTCTCCACCCCACAACCTAGATTTGCGAGGATCGTAAATAATTTATTGGTCTGTTTATTTAACTGGATTCGGCTGACTTTCCAGGCTTCAATGGCATGTTCGACATCATGCACTTCCTCGTCACTGACGGCCTGCACATAAAGCGGAATCGATAGGTTGTGCTGGTTCTCGCGAACCGCCTCGATATCCACTAGCGCGGTAATGGCCGGCAGCTTGTCCGGTGCGGAGTAGGCTTCAATCAGAACAGCCAGATCATCATCCGAAAGCCGGCTATGGGCGCGCTCGCGGGTGACATGCTCAATACCATTGACAAACAAGATCTTGCCTTTGCGCTCAGTGGGTTTGTTGCAGTTGAGCACCACCACACAGGATTCCATCGGTGAGTTATAGAACAGATTGGGGCCAAGGCCGATCACTGCTTCGATAATATCCGACTCGATTACCTGCTTACGGATGGCCCGCTCCGAATCGCGGAACAGCACACCATGGGGCCAGAGCATGGCCGCGCGGCCGGTGTCGGGTTTCAGGCTTTTGATGATATGGGTGTAAAAGCCGTAGTCCGCGCAGCCCTGGGGCGGTACGCCATAGAGGTTGCGACCATAGGGATCGGCGGCGAACTTGTCGCGGTTCCATTTTTTGATGGAGTACGGCGGGTTGGCGAAGATCACGTCGAACTGCTTGAGTTGATCACCCTCGATAAATTTAGGCTCGGCCAAGGTATCGCCGCGTAGCACGTCGAACTCTTCGATCTCGTGCAGGAACATATTCATTCGGGCGATGGCGGAGGTGAGCAGGTTCACTTCCTGACCATAGAGTTTGACGCTGCGCCATTCCTTACCTTCGTCCCGCAGGTCCATCACCGCGTTAAGCAGCATACCGCCAGTGCCGCAGGTGGGGTCGTAGGCGGTTTCACTTGGCTTCAAACCCATGATGCGAGTCATCAGGTGCACCACGGTGCGGTTGGTGTAGAACTCGGCTGCAGTGTGACCGGAGTCGTCGGCAAACTTCTTGATCAGGTATTCGTAGGCTTCGCCGAGGTCGTCCTGAGCCACGGACTTGATGCCCAGAGGGATCTTGCTGAAGTGCTGAATCAGGTCAGCCAGCAGGTGGTCGGGCAGGCGCTCTTTGTTCGTCCACTGGGCATCGCCGAATACGCCGTGCAGGCGTTCGTTGTGGGTCTCGATCAGGCGCAGGGCATTCTGGATCGCTTCGCCGATGTTCTTGCTGGTGTGGCGCACCTTCTCCCAGCGCGCTTCCTGGGGAATATGGAAGCGGTGAAACATGGGCATAACCGCGTAGTCCACGTCGCCTTCGCTGACCTCCAGGGCCTCGACATACTCTTCGAGGTAAACGTCGGACAGGCGTTTGTAGAACAGCAGCGGAAACACGTACTGCTTGTAGTCGGAAGCATCGATCTGCCCGCGGAGAAACTCGGCGGCTCCCCAGAGCAGGTCTTCGAGTTTCTTTTTGCCTAGGCGGGAAGCCTGGTGTTTTTGTTGCTCAATCATTTTTGCGGGTCTTGTCTGATAGCTGGTGAGCGAGTTGGCTCAGGTCGGCAAGGCGTTTATCCGCGTTAGCGGTATCGAGCTGCTGGCGCTGCTGATGAAACAGCTCGTACTGCGTCTCGGCATGCTGTTTGGCCATGTCGTGGGAGATCTTGCCGGCGTTGTCGAGAATGTCGCGGTCGTTCAGGGTCAGAAAACCATCGAGCTTTTTCACCCAGTCGGCCATGGACATGGGAATGCGGCGCATGGCCTGGCCCTCGGCAAATACTAAGTACTGCTCGACCAGGTTATTGAGGGCGCTGAGTTCGTCTGCCGTGAGGTAGTTCTTGGCGTTGGCGATATCCTGCTTGCGCACTTTTGCACCGCGCCAGTTGGTGAGGCCCATATGCGGTTTGCTGCTGTCGGCGCGGTGGTGAATCAGCTCGGCTGCGGTTTGCCCGGTAATCGCCCAGTGCACCTTGTTTTGCACGGTTTTGAAGAAGCTGATGCTGGCGTCCTGGGTGGGGTCGTAATCGACGCTGGTGGCGTAGATATCGGTGATCTTCTGGTAGAAGCGTTTTTCGCTGGTGCGAATATCCTGGATGCGCCGCGTCAGCTCTTCGAAGTAGTCGAAGGGCTGATCGGGGTTTTTCAAGCGCTCGTCATCGAGCACAAAGCCTTTGACGATGTATTCACGCAGTTGCCGAGTAGCCCACTGGCGAAAGCGAGTGGCCGTGTGGCTCTGCACGCGGTATCCCACAGAGATGATGGCGTCCAGGTTGTAGTGCTTGAGGCTGCGCTTTACCTGGCGCGTGCCTTCTTGGCGAACTACTAAGAAATCCTTAGTGGTTGCATTTTGATCAAGCTCGCCTTCGCTGAAGATGTTCTTCAGGTGCATCAGCACGTTTTCTGGCGTGGTGCTGAATAGGTCTGCCATCAGGGCCTGGGTGAGCCAAACCGTCTCATCGACAAAGCGTACATCCAGCCGGGTTTTGCCGTCTTCGCTCTGGTAGATGATGAACTGCGAGGTGTTGCTGTCGGCATCATCCGTGCTCATAGCTCAAACCCTTCCTTGATCAATAATTCTTCAAGTTCCTGTTCAGCCTGCTCCAATGCAGCCAGCTTCTGCTGGAAGTCCTTCAGCGCCTCTTCGACGGTGATGGTCTCTTCTTCCAGCGGCTTTTGCACATAGCGGGCGATGTTCAGGTTGAAGTCGTTTTCCGCGATTTCGCTCAATGGCACCCAGCGTGCCACGCCGTCCAGTGCTTTGGCACTAGGGCCTTGCTGATACTGCTCCAGATAGGTCTGGTAGATCTGATCCGCCTGGGCGTTGCTCAGGGTGTTCTGCGCACGGCCTTTAGTGAATATTTCCTCGGCATTGATGACCAGAATATGGTCACGATGCTCATCAGGACGCTGCTTGCGCAGTAGCAGGATGCACGCCGGAATAGCGGTGCCGTAAAACAGATTGGGGGCTACGCCGATGATGGCTTCAATGCGGTTTTCCTTGAGCAGGCTGGTGCGGATTCTGCCCTCTGCCGCGCCACGGAACAGCACGCCATGGGGCAACACAACTGCCATACGCCCGTTGCCGTTAAGGGAGGCAAACATGTGTTGCACCCAAGCGAAGTCACCGTTGGTCTTCGGTGCCAGGCCATATTTGTTGCGGCTGTAAGCGTCTGCTGCCCACTGCTCATGACCCCACTCGCTGAGGCTGAATGGTGGGTTGGCGATCACGCAGTCAAAGGTTTCGAGCCGGTCGTAGATCAGGAACTTGGGTTCGCGCAGGGTATCGCCGCGCACGATCTCGAAGTCTTCCTGGCCATGGAGAAACAGGTTCATGCGGGCAATGGCTTCGGTGGTCAGGTTTTTTTCCTGACCCTTGAGTTTCAGTAAGCGGGGATCACCAGCGTTTTCACGAACGTGGTGGATGGTCTCCAACAACATGCCACCGGTGCCGCAGGCTGGGTCATAAACGCTTTCACCGGCCTTGGGATCGAGGATATTGACCATTAGCCGCACGATGGTGCGCGGGGTATAGAACTCACCGGCTTTCTTGTTGGCTTTGTCGGCGAAGCGTTTGATCAGGTATTCGTAAGCGCGGCCCATGTCGTCGTTACGAACGCTGGCCACCCCAAGATTGACCTGGTTGAAGTGGTTGAGCAGTGTGGCGAGCAATTCATCGGGCAGCCGATCTTTATTTGTCCAGCTGGCGTCACCGAAGATGCCGTGTAACGGAGCGTTAGCCTGCTCAATGCCTAGGAAGGCATCTTTAAGCGCCTTGCCGATGTCGTGGGATTTGGCGAAAACGTCATCCCAATGACAGCCCAAAGGCACTTGAATCCGGTGGAAGATCTTCTCCCGCGCCAGCTCAGCACTACCGACTTTGGCCAGTACATCCTGAAACTCTTCGTAGTAGACATCGCAGATCCGTTTAAAGAACAGGATCGGGAAGATGTAGGTCTTGTAGTCAGATGCGTCGATGGGGCCGGTGATGATATGAGCGGCGTGCCATAGGTGAGCTTCAAGGTCTTTTAGCTTAATCAGGGTCATTTTTAAAAATCTTGTGCAGCCGTTCGGGTAGCCTGCCTTGGGGCAGGCTAGAGATGGGGGTAAGTGTACTGGAGATCACTGAGCAGGGGGCCCCTGGCGTGGTGGCAAGGGGCGATGAGGTGGGTTAGTGCAAGCTGTGTCGGCGTGAGATATCTCTAATACTGCCAGGCTGCGAATACCTCTACCGCCCATGCATCATGCGGTTTGCTAGTACTCGATGTATTGGCAGATTGGACTACCCCTGCTCCGGTAGACATCCCCGGCCTATGCTGGTCAGATCGAATGCAAACAGGTGGTCAAGCGGAACTCCGCATTCCAATTGGTATTCCAAAATAAAATTTAAACCCATATAAATTCTTATAAACCAATAACTTATAAAACGAATTCAAATTACCCCGGCTCCACCAAACCCAAGCCAAAAGCCCGCCCTAAAAAGCGGGCTTTTGGCGTTTTAGGCCGCAATGAAACAGTTTGTCTAGCCGCGTCCGTTTAGAAGATGCCGCGCTGGCGCGCGGCGAACACGGATTCTGTCGGAATATGCTACCGAAGGCTGAAATAGGCGGGAATGGCCCCGCGACCTCATTTGCGTATGACGAGTCAGATTTTTTAATCTGCCTATACGGCTGTGAACTACTCAGGCGCCGAAATCTGGCAACTGGTAGATTTCTGAGCTGCCTATACGGCAGTGAACTGACGCTCTCATTCGAGGTAAATCGCTGATATTTTCTGAGCTGCCTATACGGCAGTGAACCCTTTGGAATGTTGTCACTGACATGTTCTGTTTTTCTGAGCTGCCTATACGGCAGTGAACCCCAAAAACTGAGCCGGAGCTCGCGGCTGCATTTTCTGAGCTGCCTATACGGCAGTGAACGTGCAAGCCTCGGAGCTGCCCAATATGCATCTTTTCTGAGCTGCCTATACGGCAGTGAACTCTGCTCCCTTTTTCATGCGAACCATGTCTCCTTTCTGAGCTGCCTATACGGCAGTGAACCAGATGCAGTTGACCATGTTCGAGTCAGTCGCTTTCTGAGCTGCCTATACGGCAGTGAACAATACATTCGTAAAGTTCAAGACGGTTTGCGTTTTCTGAGCTGCCTATACGGCAGTGAACGAGATGTGTCAGCTGCGCCGCGAAGCGGCTTTTTTCTGAGCTGCCTATACGGCAGTGAACGCTGCAATAGCGAGACAAGGCCACATCTAGCTTTTCTGAGCTGCCTATACGGCAGTGAACGTACCTACACGAATGCATCGACTTGCTCGAACTTTCTGAGCTGCCTATACGGCAGTGAACTATCTAGCTCGGCGGCGAAGCAGTTCCAGTTCTTTCTGAGCTGCCTATACGGCAGTGAACTTGCAAGCCTCGGAGCTGCCCGATGCGCATCTTTTCTGAGCTGCCTATACGGCAGTGAACATTCCGCAGCCTAAATAATTGGGTTTATGGTTTTTCTGAGCTGCCTATACGGCAGTGAACACTGGCACTACTAATTTTGACCAGTGCGTTGCTTTCTGAGCTGCCTATACGGCAGTGAACAATCTGTTCAACGCCGCGCTCTTGGTCCATCTTTTCTGAGCTGCCTATACGGCAGTGAACAAAATTGGAATTGCCATTCAGGCAGTCCGTATTTTCTGAGCTGCCTATACGGCAGTGAACCCTGTGGTCGGGCTCCGACGCGGCTTCAAGCTTTTCTGAGCTGCCTATACGGCAGTGAACGCGGGTTGTCATGGTTAAGCGCTAGCGTGGCTTTTCTGAGCTGCCTATACGGCAGTGAACTGGGGTGCTGGCATGACATCAATCTACGCAAATTTCTGAGCTGCCTATACGGCAGTGAACAGTTATGAGCGAATGGATTGCAGTCGGTGATCTTTCTGAGCTGCCTATACGGCAGTGAACGGCCTCGTGAAAACGAGTTGCAGTTGCTAGGATTTCTGAGCTGCCTATACGGCAGTGAACGCCTGCGCAAGCACTAAAGCCTCTTTGTAGCTTTTCTGAGCTGCCTATACGGCAGTGAACCGTGCTGTGACGCAGAGCTGCGCATAGTAAACTTTCTGAGCTGCCTATACGGCAGTGAACTTACGAGCTTGCTAAGTCGGCGAAAGGGGAATTTTCTGAGCTGCCTATACGGCAGTGAACCGAGCCAGTAGCCTTGCTAATCGCTCGTCCTCTTTCTGAGCTGCCTATACGGCAGTGAACGTACATCATCGGCCACAACATCGACTACGACTTTTCTGAGCTGCCTATACGGCAGTGAACTTCCTGTGCTGAATCTTCGAAGCCGTTCATTTTTTCTGAGCTGCCTATACGGCAGTGAACTAGCCCTTAAAATGCATAACACTTTGTTCTTGAGGGATTAACGTCCGTTAACCGCGATTTACCCTTTTTTTAGTGGCCGCCATAGACCGCTGATTTATATCGCATCGGTCCAGCGAAATAAAAAAGGGTAATTATCTAAAACCAAGGAATGGTTGCTCCGTTACCGAGACCATAAGCATTGAACGTGCCGTTTATTGGATTTTTTTGTAACGGTCCGTGCTGGATAAACAGTCGAAAGGCCTGATCAGTACTTTGGCTGCGCAAGCTGATAAAGGGCAAGGTGAGGCTACGCTCTACGTTATCCGGGATACGTTGCCGGGCATCTTCTGCCGTCAGTCCATGGCGCCGCATCAGCCGCCGACGCAAGCGTTCCGCGCTGCTCTTGACCTGAATTCGGCAGACATTTCGGTATTGCACCTCGTCGGGCACGTCCGTCACGTCACCTAGCTGCACATGATCGCTCATGCCAGTCAGCCAGGGCTGCGCCAGCAACTGCTGCAAGCATGCGGCTGAACCATGTAAACGCAGACGCTCACCCAGCGCCGGACGCGCCGGTTGTACATCTGGAAAACTGATGCCAATAGCCGGGTTTTGAAACCCCACCAGTGCACGATGCAGCTTGGCATATAGAGCGTTCATCAGGTGCGTCGGCGAAAACTCCGGATCAGGTCGCAAACCAATATCAAGGTAGTGGTCCATGGCTTAGCCCTTGTCACTGTCACCGAAAACACCACCCCGAATCAGGGTGGCAAGGACAAAATGCTGCTGCCCCTCCTCCGGCACCTGTTCTTTAAGCACCCAGTTGTCCAGCAAGGTATAAAAATCCAGCTTCTGCTTTGGCTGGCGATACGCTTTGCCTTGAGACGTGACTGAGCCGTAGGGTTCCACGGCGATAGGGCCAAGACCGTTCTCGTCTGGATACCAGGTGTCGATGGTGCGTAGAGCATTGCCGATTTTCTGTGAGTGCATGGCGGCGACATCACTGACCTGGTAAAGCGTTTTGCTCTTTTGCCCCTTCTTGTCCCCACGATCAAGAATCAACTCTTGAGAGGGAAACACTTCTTGGCCATCGCCGATACGCGCAAAGGCGGTAATGTCGAGCAAGACATAATCGTTACCGGCCAAACCGTTTTCGATCACGGCGGCCAGCTCTGCCAGGCTTTCGGTCGCTTGGCCTGTCGTTTCAAAATCACGCCATGGCAAACTCAAGGCATCAAAGGTCCAAAGTGCCGCATCGCCACCCTCACGCTTGTGCCGCACTTGTACCTCGATGACTTCGGCGCCCATACGGTTGCGCCAAAGAAAACGCGCGTTAGCCAAGTTAAGGGCATAACGCCGAGCGAGCTCTTTAAACCCGTGATTACTTACGTAGCTTTGTACTGTGGCTGTTAATTGCTGCTGATATTCAACGTTGTTGCACGCTGAAGGTGTCCCGGCACCACCGAGTACGCGCAGGGTGAAACGTACGCGCAAGGTGTCAGCATCATTAGGCAGTGTGGCGACATCGACGGTTTGCAGATTAGGCGACTGAATCGAGGCATCCAGCTTGGCAGGATCTTGGTCTTTGCTTTTTTGACGGTTGGAGATGGTGCCGCGCACTGATTTTTCACGAACTGCGATGGCTGGCCACTGAGTGGCCGCCGAGCGATCATCCCAACGTCCAGCACTGAATAGCGCATCAGACGGGTCCAGCTTGCGTTCAAAAGCCAGAACGGATGCAGTTTTTAATTCAATTTTAGCCACTGTGCAGTTTCCTTATGCATGGATTTGCGGAGGAGAAAAGTCGTTGCTGCAGCGGTATAACCCGTTAGTTGCATCGGCGCGGTGATACCAAAGCAAATCAAGCAAATTGTCGATGCGGTGTGGGCTTAACCACTCGCCCAGGCCAAGCAGGCTTTCAGTGAAGCAAAAAGGGGTTTGGTTATCTCGCGCATTGGCAACCACGCCCGCGGCATACAAGGGTGATACTGCCGCGTAGCCAAGCGGCACTGGCACCAACCAGCCGGGCTTGCGGCGCAGGTTCCAATTAGCAGTTTGTGGCGTTTGTGGGTCCGGCGCTTCCGGCTCGAAGTTCAACCTCGATACATCCAGTAGCGCCTCCAACGGATTTGTCCCTTGCGCCGCCATTAAGTCTTGGCGCTCAACCAACGCGAAGCCTGGCAACATTTGACGACGCAGCTTGCGTGACTGGGTGCGGGCATCAGCGGGATCTTCAGGCCACAACTGTAAACGCGGCGAATAATGCCGCCCATTCGGATTGGGCAGAATGCTGCCTCCCGCCAAGCGCAAGCCAGCAGCGATGCGGAAGATCCGCTCGGCGACCTCGACTAAAACATCCTTGCCCTCGAACAACTCACCGCCATTCACACCGATCAGCAGGCTGACCTCGAAATGGGCGCGACCTTCTTCAACAATGGCAGCGGTTTTGCCGTCTTTATCAATCGGGTTGCGACTCAAGCTGAAAACCCGCGTACGCCGCCCCGCAGGTTGAAACACCTGCGGTTCATACCTGTGGCAAATGATTCCGACCCCATCTAACTGCAGATCAAACTCGCTGGCGATCCGACGCCCGAGCGCGTGGACAAATCCGGTAAACGCACTGGGTCCAGGAAAACCCCAAGTTAAGGGGCTGGAAATGGCATTGGCGTTTTGCACGTACAAGCGGGGTAATAACAGCAGGCCTTGGGGCGCATTATTCATCGTCGGCAACCTCTAGGCGGATCATTTTTAATTCGGCATCAAGGTCGCTAACCCATTGCTGATACTCGCCATCACCCATCGTCTTGTTCTCGCTGTGCAATGTCGCATTCAGCCATTTGGCGAAACGCGAGCACACTTCCTCAGCCCAGTCACCACGACGCCGCAGGCTGGCAAAATGCTCATCCGTTCGCCCTCGATGGGGGTCGAGCCAGAGCGCTTCGACACTGTCCAGTTGACAGTCACTGGCAGCACTCCAACCGCCGGGCAATTCATGCAATTCGGCGGCGCACTGCAATACTTCATCGCACAACGCTGCGACCCGTTGTCGGCGAACCTCGCGAATGGCCAGATTATTGCGTTCAGTCCGGGCGAGGAATTCACGCAAAGCCTTGCTCTGTTCACGCACATGCGGACGCCGAGAAAACCAGCCGACAAATATTGACGATACTTGAGTAGGCGGCTTGAGCCCTGATCGGCGCCAAGTAGGCGGCAACGACGGCAGCAAGTAAGCCTCGCCACGCCGCTCACTATTGAGCTGGCTGATATTTTGCGGCTTGGTGCCACCGAAATTCTGAATGACCAGATTCGGATACTCCCGATAACCGTGCGCCCAAGGGCGCTTATCTTTGTATGCCATGCGTGCAGCCTTGGCCTCATCGGAAAAGCGGTCACGCTGGATATCGCCGTAAACACGGTGCACCAACGAGGTGGGGAACAAAGGGGCCAGCAAGTGATAACCGCCGTCGGGCAGCGGGAAGTAGAGTTGTTTAGCCAGTCGGTGTGAGGTCGGATGCCCTTTGCTTTCTACGATACCGGCGAAGGCCTGCAACCATTCGGCAGCTTGCTCAGGCTGATTGGACAATGCGGCGATTAACGCGATGTCGCCTTCGTGAACCCGCTGCAACAGGCTTTTGCCTGCATGCTCCAGCTTGAGAAACTTATACACATCCAATGCTGCGGCGTTACCAACCACGTCATCATCACGATCACTGCCCAGACTGTGGGTACCCAGCAATGTTGAGGCTTGCACGCTATCGCGCAAATACACGCTACTACCGCGCGCATCGGGGTGGGTGAATTTGAGGCCAAAATTGACCAACTGAATCTGCCCAACTCGACGGGCAGCATCGTGCAACCAAACCTCTGGCCGATGGGCTTCAAGTAATTGCTGATATTTGTCTTGCTCGCCTTCGCCTAGCTTCTCCAACTTAGCTTGTAAGCGTTCTTGAATAAATCCATGGATCAGCGCTTTAAGGGCGTTGATCTCACTTATATCCGCTGAGTTTTCCATAATCCGATGCGTTTCCTTACTTATTCCATTAGAGGTTTTGGCCGCTCATTTTTGTTTCTCGCGTTAGAACCCCCTAAATCCAAGTGCGGGATGATAGCGCCAGCCCCTGTCAGCGTTACTTTTGGCCAAATCAATCACGCCATACCGTAGTGCACAGGCAGCAAGTTCTAGATCTCTTTCGTCGGCTAATTGGCTTAGCTCTGTCAGGTAATCCGGCTCTCCCCAGAAGCCAATGCGTGGCCCGAACTGCAGCGGGAAATTCTCTAGCAAGTTATTCGCAGAAATTAATTGCCCATCTTCCTGCTGAAATTTGAAATTCAACACTTCATCTTCGTCTGGCTGTAGAACATAGCGCTGATGCCCCAGCGGGTCATCGCGAAAGCGCTGTTTACGCTGCAACTCGCCAGACAGCGCCGCCCGCGTTTGCCACCAAAGCGGCACCGGGAAGCCTGACTTCGTGCTTTCACCGAGCATCAATGCCCTAAGTCGCACATGCTCCAGGTCAACCAGGTTACTGCGCGGTTGCAACTCCGCTCGCTCGGCAATCCGTGGCCGCGCGTCAATCATGTTCAGTTGCTCCACGCTCAACACGTCACTTAGGTTGTGGCTGGCAAGCATAAATTCAGGGCTCTCAAATCCAGGCCTGCAGAAAGCTGGCGCTCTCCCCTCTAACGCTTTTACGTTGCGCTCCAGCAGATACACATTGGCTGACTGACACGGCCCCGGACGGTGCCGCCGAATGCGTCCAGCCAGCTGAATAATCGAGCGCATAGAGGACGGTTCAACGATACCCCAGTCGTAATCGTGATCGCGCCCGACCTCTGCGACCGGTGACGCCAGCACTACAAAAATCTGCTCTGGCTCGGGGCTCGCATCCAGCCAGGCTCGTAACTCAACGTCGGCAAATACAGCGTCTGGATCGTGACGATTTAACAACCGATCAAGACGCCTTTCGATAGCAGAACGCATCAATAACAGGTGGCGTGCGTGATAACAGCACAGATGAATTCGGCAACCTGCCTCGGCACCTAATTTGAACAAGGCCTGAGCGACATCAATCATCGGGTCGACATTAGCCATGCGCAGCAAGCCAAAACTGACGCGCTTTTGGCTGACCGGATCGACACTGTGATGCTCCCGGTGCAACTGATGGAGCATGCGGTGCAGGTGAGTTGCTAGCTCGTTGCGTATTTCTGGGGCGCCGCTCACGGTTATCGGCACTGGCTGAATCTGCGCCAATCGACGTACTTCAGCCTGCCTTAGCTTGGCAATGCGTTTGCCCACAAAAGTGCTGTGAGCATCAGTAAAAGACTCGGAAACCATGTGCTCACTCGCCTCTGCGGCGAACTCATCAAACCATGCGCAACAGACGTTTAACCGCTGGCCGGGCACTCCTCTGTTGGTTTGAAAAGAGCGGCGCCCTTCCAGATATGCGGCGAACAGTCCCTGAATCAAAGCCGGCGGCAGCGTTGCCGAAGACAATAGTACCCGGCTGCCAAGCAAGCCAGCCCAGTAAACCAGACGACTCAACGCGGGCAAGTCGTTAAGGTCAAAATCATCGGGTTCGTCCAGCACCAAATCAGCGGTCATCAGCCGCAACATCGGTGCGATCTGACGTCCACCCCGCGTACCTTCGGTGGCAGGAATCAAATGATCGACCGTGCAGACTAAAACGGGAGCATCGAGCATACGCTGTGCGGCGGAGTTTTTGCCTAACCAGTTTTTCAGCGCGCCCTCCTCAAGGCTGCCTTGGTAATGCACATAACTGTCGTCGTCCTGAAGCTGCTCGGCCGATTCTGAGCCGCTACGATCCAGCGACCCTCTGGCGCGGTCGAAAAGTTCTTTGATCGCTATACCGCCGACCACAACAGCCAGATCGTCGTCGCCCAATTTCAATCGATCACGGTAGGCCTGACCGGTTTGCAGAGTCAGGCTACGCAGGCCCAGTGCGATAGAGAAACGTGCCCCACGCTGCGGATCAGACAAGCCGTAAAGAATCCGGCCATTAGCCAACGTTTTGCCGCACCCGGTAGAGGCCATGTTGACGCCGAAAAAGCCCTGCTGGGCAGAACGTACTTGTAGCGCGGTAGCGAGGTCGTAGGCTTTGTCTTGCCAGCGAAAACGCTCATCGGCACTGCGTCGTTTAAAGCCTTTGTGCCGGGCAATACTCGGCAACCGGCGCTCTAACTGCGGCAAGCTGTGTGCAATACGCCCACTGTGTACCGCAACACCGATCAGATGCTCATCCAATCGCTGTTTCAACTGCCCCGTCTCGCGGTCAGTATTGGCGAACAACGGATAATCGGCATCGCCATAACGTGGGTGCGAGGGTTCACTGGAGTAGTGATGATCAGCCAGCATCAAAATTAATCGAGAAACATGGGTAACGTAGGGGTTTACCAACCAATCCGTCGTACTGAAGCCGGTGCGCGCCAGCATGCGTTCAGCTAGCTTGGCGGCGTGCTCACACCAATGTTTACTAGCGAGCGGGAGCGAGTTTTTAAAGGTCCAGCAGGCAGTTTTTTCCTTTAAATCAGCCTGAAGACGAGCGGCGTTCCATTCTGACGTTATTCCGTGAGGCAGGTTTTTCAGTGTTTGTGAATGCAACACTTCGTCATAAGGCTGCACCGGTAAACGATGATGACTGAGGATCAACCAACCGATGGCCCGAGCCAGACGCGGCAAAATATTGAAGGGGCTACGCGGTGAGGGTGTGCTGAGGCCATCGCGCAGTGTTAGTAAGCGCTCCTGCCAGCCTTTATCTTCTGTGCCGTTCGTCAAAGAGGCAAGACGTTGCAACCAGGCCTCATCGCTATCATTTCCCACAAAGGCTTGAAACAAACGCAGAGACACCCACTCATGCCGATAAGCATCGGCAAGTGGTTTTTTACTGCTGAGTTTGTTCTGAAAAGCTTGACTGGCCTTGCCAAAATCATGGAACAAAGATGCCAGCCCAGCCAACAGACGGATGTCTTCACCGGTATGCCAGTCATTTTCATTTTGGCTCCGCAACACGTCGCGCTCGGTACTGTTGGTCGGTACCGCACCTTGGGCATTAAAACGGCTAGCATCTCCAACTATCCACAGCATTTCGCTATGGTCACGGCCGCGAATCCAATGACAGGCGACAGAGGTATTTCGCCGGGCTGTCTTCCTTAGTAACCGCCGCAGAGTGTCGAGACCTTGCTGAGTAATCGGTGTTTGCCAAGTACGTTCGCCACGGCGTTCGGCAAACTGGTCGAGAATACGACGACTCTCATTTAAAGCTCGTTTATCGCATTGGCAGATCAGCAAAACATTCACTTCTGCGAATTCCCCAACTGCTGCGCCACGGCTTTAAGGCTGTCAATCATGAAGTCTAGAGCCTCGTTACGGGTCAGGCTTTCAATGCAGGCTTGGCGAAACTCCTGCTCATCATCCCCGCGCATGGCGGAAATAAAAGCTTGAGGCAAAATCATCGCATCCTTGATCAAGTCCGCTGCATCGAACACCAATCCGCCACGGCGCGTCTTGCCATGTAAAACCGCCAAGCCGTGAGGCAAGCCAAGCACCCAAGTTGCGGTGGCGGCCAAACCATAGGCCAGGTAATTACCATGATCAAGAAAGCGATTAGCAGGATCGTTACCGCTGCCACGTTTGGCGCGAACAAAATCGCCATATTTCATGGCGCGCGCCGCTAGTTTGAACAGCAGCTTAGTCAGCCGCGCTTCCTCGGTAAGCAAAAAAGTGTGATCCGGCGCCGCATTTAGGTACATAAGGGACTGCTGCAGCGCAGCATCCAAGGTTGCAGCATCAATTTGGAAGCCCGCCTCTTTGAGCGGACGGTTGGTCAGCCAATGCTGCCTGACTCGCTCCAGACGTAGGCGTTGAAATGCTTTGGCTGCTTCTAGGCGTAACTCATCATCGAACCAAAAACGCACCCAGTACTGAAGATATTCGGTAGGGCGGTACTCACTTTGCGGTGAAAACCAGGCCACTTCGATATCGATTTCATTAGCGCTGAACAGGGGCGTACCGCCCCCACCCGCAAACCCAACCAGCACACCCGCTTTAGCCAGTTCGCGCATCGCAGCTTGGGTGACAGATGTTCCTGTCCCCAGTAGCACTGTCGTGGTGTTGGCAATAGGGATATTCCAGTACAGCGAACGCTTACCTTCATCCGTCACATACTCGACACGCCCGCCATTAACCAAAACCCGACAATATTCGAGGTAGTAAATATTGGCGCGCTTGGAGTGCAGGATCGATTTCAAGTCTGATGCGTTTAAGTCATCCATGTACACACCTAGGTTATTGAAACCTTCACTGAGACTACAGAGGAAGAAGAACTGCACAACAGGAATTACAACGCCGACAACCCCGCGAGCTTGCGATCCAGGGGGTAGGCATTGACTTGGGTTAGCCAGAGCGGGGAAAAATTCTGTTTAAGCAAACTATTTACCAGAAACCTGGCGTGCACTTTACCGCTCACTGATGTTACACCCGATAAACGAATGGGCGAGATTCTTCAGCCGAAAAAAACTCAAAACGATGCACGGGACCCAAAAACAACAACTACGGCCTTACCTCTACCCAACGCTATCTCGCGCTTTTTTACCTCAACTATTCAGCACCCTGCAGGGAACCGAACTCAACACGCTATAATCAAAACCGCTCAGGCCACTTGGCCGTCATGTCATTGGAGTTTCCATGAAGCGTTGTGTACTGATTGGATTGTTCCTAACCGCTACCACGTTGACGCTCCCGGTTTTTGCGGGGAACGAAAGTAGTCTCTGTCAGATCAACTTGCAGAAAGTCAGAGATGCCCAGTCCAGTAATCAGGGAATGAACGATCAGCTAAGGGGTGACATCGACTCGACCCTTCACCGAGCCGAAGCGGCGTTCGCTCGAAATAGCGATGACGGTGTTCGCGAGTGCATTTCATTAACGACCCAAGCGATGCAAAAAATTCAGAGCAATTGAAGACTTAACCTATTCGTTCGCGGAGTGAAGCGCCTAGCGTCTGTCCATAGCGAAGATTCCATCTAGCAGAACGGGCTTTGATTCGATCACTATAAAAAAGGGCGCTCAGTGAGCGCCCTTTTGAAAATCCACCTGTCATGCTGCCTTCATATCGGCCATCAACGACTTCTTCAGTTGAGCCTTCAGCACTTCCATCTCCTTGCCAATTTCGTCCAGCTTTTCTTTTCCTAAAAGTTCTTCGCACTGAGGAAACATTTCCTCCTCTTCTTCTTCGATGTGGTGTTCCAGCAGTTCCTTTATCACTTTGACTCTCCCAGCGAATTCAGGCGTGCCGGGGTCGGTAGCTTTCAAATCCGGCAGCACCAGGGAATCGACGGTACGGTGCTCTTCCTTGGCTTCGTAATACATAATGTCCTGTTCCTTACTGCCCGCAGCTTTAAACGCAGGGTAAAGAATTTCCTCTTCGAGCTGGGTATGGATAACCAACTCCATCTCCAATTTAGTCAACAGATCGGCGCGTTTTTTAAGGGCGCGCTCTGAAGACTCACTCAGTTGAGTAAGAATTTCTTTGACCCGTACATGGTCTTGAACAAGCATGTCGATAGCATTCATCACGGTTCTCCAAAAAGGCTGGCAACTCATAAATACGATCGCCTGGCCCGAATTGATAAAGGGCGGAGCTAGAAGCTCACTGGAGGCTTACAGCATCTTCCGTGCCCGCTCCGACTAAAGATTAATCACCAATAAAAACAAACGCTTATACAAATCACTTATCGAGCAGCTCCGTGCAATTTGCATGAACACACCTCACAAAAACAGTGCATATTGCCGTCACGCTGTTAACTCAGAGCTGACCAAAACTAGCTGGCTTGCGAACTCATGCCCGGGGTCAAAATCACCTTGCGGCAATCCTCTTGTTTTTTGTCGAAGATTTTGTAGCCCTCCACTGCATCTTCCAGAGACATCCGATGCGTGATGATGGCCTCTGGTGTCAGCGCGCCGCTTTCGATGTGTTCCAGCAGCTCAGGTAGATAACGCTGCACATGGGTCTGGCCCATTTTAAATGTCAGGCCTTTATCGAAGGCGTCGCCAAACAGGAAGCCATGGATAAATCCCGCGTAGACCCCCGGAACACTCACCGTACCGCCACGACGTACGGCGGCGATGCACTGACGCAAGGCTTTGCCGCTGCTGCCTTCGAGTTTGAGGGTGGCTAACACCGTTTCAGTGGTGCTGCCCTTGGCCTCAAAACCCACGGCATCGATCACACCATCCACGCCGCGCATCCCCGGGGTTTGGCGAATGATGGTGTCGGCGGGATCATCGTCGTCATCGAAGTTGATCGGGATAACGCCGTAAGTGCTCTGCGCGTATTCCAGGCGGTACGGGTGATGGTCCACCATGAAAATCTTTTCAGCACCTAACATCTTGGCGCAGGCCGCACTAAGCAACCCCACCGGTCCCGCGCCATAAATCGCAACACTGGAGCCCTTGCCGATACCAGCGTTCAACACGGCCTGCCACGCGGTAGGCAAAATATCGGACAAGAACAGTACTTTCTCGTCAGCCAACGTACCCGGCACCTTGAAGGGCCCAGTATTGGCCTTCGGCACCCGCACATACTCAGCCTGGCCGCCTGGCACGCCGCCGTATAAATGACTGAATCCAAATAAGGCCGCACCAGGCGGAATTGACTTTTTATTCAGAATCGCACCGCGTCCGGTATTGGTGGTTTCGCACGCTGCGAACTGATCTTGCTGACAGAAAAAGCAGCTGCCGCACGCGATCACAAAAGGAATTACAACCCGATCGCCTGGCTTCACTGCCGTAACTTGAGAACCCACTTCCTCAACAACCCCCATGAATTCATGACCGAAGATATCGCCATGTTCCACGGCGGGAATTTTTCCCCGATAGAGGTGTAAATCAGACCCGCAAATAGCGGTGGCCGTGACTTTCAAAATGATGTCATCCGCGTCTTTGAGGACCGGATCTGGAACGTTATCAACCCTTACGTCATGGGCGCCGTGGTAGGTAAGTGCTCGCATGGGGTGCTCCCTGGTTATGCAAATATGCAGTGCCAAAAGGGAGGCCGCGTCAGAGTGGCCTCAACAGAATAGGGAGGCCAGCATATTGGCTAAAGTTCAGAGGTAAGGACCGGCGGGAGAAACCGAGCTATGTCCATCTATACAGATTGTGCGACAGCGAATTCTCACGATGCATTAGGGCTAATCGATCACAGGCGTCAGGTGATCGGCGCCGGGTTGAACAAAGTGATGTCGTTGTGCAGGCGTAGCGCTTCGGCGCAGGTTTTTTTCCTGCCACTGGCGACGTCCAGGTAGAAGTGAAACAACTCCCAACCCAACTCTTCGATGCTGGCGCGCCCGGTGGCGATGCGCCCTGCATCGATATCGATCAGGTCTGGCCAACGCTGGGACAGCTCGGTGCGCGTCGACACCTTCACCACTGGCGCCATTGCCAAGCCATACGGCGTTCCGCGTCCGGTGGTAAATACATGCAGATTCATCCCGGCCGCCAGCTGCAACGTACCGCAGACAAAATCACTGGCCGGCGTTGCACAGAAAATCAGTCCTTTGCGCGTGAAGCGTTCGCCAGGTCCAAGCACCCCGTTGATCGCGCTGCGTCCGGATTTGACGATGGAGCCCAAGGATTTTTCGACGATGTTCGACAGCCCGCCCTTCTTGTTGCCCGGCGTGGTGTTGGCGCTGCGGTCGGCCTCGCCCTTGGCCAGGTAACGGTCGTACCAGTCCATTTCTCGAACCAGTTCTTGAGCCACTTCGACGGTTTCCGCGCGCGAGGTCAGCAAGTAAATCGCATCACGCACTTCGGTCACTTCGGAGAACATCACCGTCGCACCGGCGCGTAACAGCAAATCCGAGGCGTAGCCCAGCGCCGGGTTCGCGGTGATGCCGGAAAACGCATCGCTCCCACCGCATTGCATGCCCAAAATCAGCTCGGACGCCGGCACGGTTTCGCGACGACGTTGATCGAGTTTCTTCAAGCGGGTCTCGGCCATGTCCATGATCTGCTCGATCATTTCCACGAAACCGTGGCTCGAGTCCTGAAGCCGATACAGCCACGGGTCGTCGAGGTCCACCGAGCTATCGTTTTCGTGCATGACTTGCCCCGGCTGCAATTTCTCGCAACCCAGGCTGATCACCAGCGCTTCGCCGCCCAGGTTCGGGTTACGCGCCAAGTTGCGCACGGTACGGATCGGAATGTAGGCATCTTTTGCCGTGATCGCCACGCCACAGCCATAACTGTGGGTCAGCGCCACCACGTCATCGACGTTCGGGTATTTAGGCAGCAACTCGTCACGGATGCGCTTGACCGCATGATCAAGCACCCCGGTGACGCATTGCACAGTAGTAGTGATGCCCAGAATATTGCGCGTACCGACAGTGCCGTCAGCGTTGCGATAACCTTCGAAAGTGAAACCTTCCAGCGGCTCGCCCTGTTCCGGCACATCAGTGGACAACGGCAGGCTGTCCAGCGGCGGCGCGGTCGGCATGCGCAGGTGATCTTCCCTGACCCAACTGCCACGCGGGATAGCTTGCAAGGCAAAACCAATGGTGTGCCCGTAACGAATAACAGGCTCCCCTTCGGCGATGTCCACTAAGTTGACCTTGTGGCTTTGCGGCACGTTATCCAGCGTTACCAAACCGTTGTCGAACCGGGTGCCCGCAGGCACACCTTGATCGTTGACCACGACAACCACGTTATCGAGGGCATTCAACTGAATGTAGCGTGGCGAATCGGCATGTTGAATCAGGTTCATCACGGTTTCCTCAGGATTTGGCTTGAGAAAGTTTTTTGGCGCCATCGCCGATTGCCAGGCCCTTAGGTGACGGTTCTGTCAATTCGACGCGCTTGATTTCACCAACAATGAACACATAGCTGATCACCGCCACCAACGCATTGGCACCGACGAACACCAGCGCCCACTTGAACGAGCCAGTTGAGTTGATGATGTAACCGATCACGATAGGGGTAGTGATGGAAGCGATGTTGCCGAACATGTTGAACAAACCACCGCTCAAACCGGCGATCTGCTTGGGCGATGTATCGGAAACCACGGCCCAACCCAATGCGCCAACGCCTTTACCGAAGAAGGCCAGGGCCATGAAACCGACCACCATCCATTCGATGTCCACGTAATTGCACGCGACAATCGTCGTCGACAACAGTAGCCCACCGATAATCGGTACCTTGCGGGAGAAGGTCAGCGAATGGCCTTTGCGCAACAGGTAGTCAGAAATGATCCCGCCCAACACGCCGCCGACAAACCCACAGATCGCTGGCAGGGAGGCAATGAAGCCGGCTTTCAGGATTGTCATACCGCGTTCCTGAACCAGGTACACCGGGAACCAGGTCAGGAAGAAGTAGGTAATGCCGTTGATGCAGTATTGGCCCAGGTAGACGCCGAGCATCATGCGATTGGTCAGCAGCTGCCGCACGTAGTCCCACTTGGGGCCACCGCTGGCACCTTTGCCCTTATCCTGATCCATATCGACCATGCCGCCGTTGTCGGCAATATGGTTGAACTCGGCTTCGTTGATCATCGGGTGATTGCGCGGGCTGTGGATAACTTTCAGCCAAATTGCGGAAAACACCACACCGACGCCGCCCATCACCACAAACACGTGTTGCCAGCCATAGCTGTAAACGATCCAGCCCATCAGCGGGGCGAACAGTACGGTGGCGAAATATTGCGCAGAATTGAAGATGGCCGACGCAGTGCCGCGTTCGGCGGTAGGAAACCAGGCCGCGACAATCCGTGCGTTACC
Organism: Pseudomonas sp. AB6; assembly: GCF_034314105.1. Taxonomy (NCBI): domain Bacteria; kingdom Pseudomonadati; phylum Pseudomonadota; class Gammaproteobacteria; order Pseudomonadales; family Pseudomonadaceae; genus Pseudomonas; species Pseudomonas sp. AB6. Next base: position 4,875,189 of record NZ_JAVIWJ010000001.1, on the reverse strand, counting down.
TGGGAAGGATGGCGCTTCAGCCAGACCCACCAGAAACCGCAGCATGAACAGCGCGACGATGGCCGTGGAGACGCCGAATTCACCGACATAGCCTTGCAGCACGGTGAACAGCGACCAGGTGAAAATGCTCAGGGCATAGACTTTTTTTGACCCGAACCGGTCAAGTAGCCATCCGCCGGGGATCTGGCCAGCCACGTAGGCCCAACCAAACGCAGAAAAGATAAAGCCGAGGGTAACGGCGTCGATGCCGAGACTTTTTTGCAGGCTGGAGCCCGCGATAGCGATGGTGGCACGGTCGGCATAATTGATCGTGGTCACCAGAAAAAGCATGAGCAGAATCAAATAGCGGACGTGGGTCGGCTTGGCGTGCGGCATGTAACAGTACTCCCACTATTTATTTTTTTTGGGCGGGTAAAGCTTTTACGTACAACTCTTCAGGAGCGAACTTGTTGGCGAGGCGGCGTGTCAGGTCTAACGCCTCACCAACAAGGTGGCTCCTAGCGGTTTCGCGTTACTTACGAGCCGATGTAGCTGGTTTTCACCACGGTGTAGAACTCTTGCGCGTAGCGACCTTGCTCGCGCGAACCGTAGGAAGAACCTTTGCGACCACCAAACGGCACGTGGTAATCGACACCCGCCGTTGGCAGGTTGACCATCACCATCCCGGCCTGCGAATGGCGTTTGAAATGGTTGGCATATTTCAGCGAAGACGTCGCGATGCCTGCCGACAAGCCGAATTCGGTGTCGTTGGCCATGGCCAGTGCAGCTTCGTAGTCAGCCACGCGGACGATGTTCGCCACTGGGCCAAAGATCTCTTCTTTGCTGATGCGCATCTCGGCGGTGCTGTCGGCAAACAGCGTTGGTGCCAGGAAGTAGCCTTCGGTGTCGCAGGTGACCAATTCACCGCCCGATACCAAACGTGCGCCTTCTTGTTGACCGATCGCGACATAGCTCATGTCTTGATCCAGCTGGGCTTTTGAAACGACCGGACCGATATCAATACCGGCCTTCAGTGCATGGCCCACTTTGATCGAACGCATGCGCTCGGCCACGGCTTCAACGAACTTGTCGTGGATGCCAGCGGTCACGATGAAGCGGCTCGACGCCGTGCAACGTTGACCGGTGGAGTAGAACGCGCTCTGTACCGACAGCTCGACCGCTTGCTTGAGATCAGCGTCGTCGAGAATGACCTGTGGGTTTTTGCCGCCCATTTCCAGCTGTACTTTGGCTTGACGCGCAATGCAATCAACCGCGATCTGACGACCCACACCGACGGAACCGGTGAAGCTGACGCCGTCGACTTTGCGGCTTTTGACAATCACGTCACCCACTACACGGCCGCTGCCCATCACTAAATTGAACACGCCAGCCGGGAAGCCCGAGCGGGAGATGATTTCAGCGATAGCCCACGCGCAACCGGGCACCAGGTCAGCCGGTTTGATCACCACGCAGTTGCCGTAAGCCAGGGCCGGGGCGATTTTCCAGGCCGGAATCGCAATCGGAAAGTTCCACGGGGTGATCAGACCGATCACGCCTAGCGCTTCGCGAGTGACTTCAACGTTGACCCCCGGACGGACCGAGGGCAGGTAGTCACCGGAAATACGCAGGCATTCACCGGCGAAGAATTTGAAGATGTTGCCCGCGCGGGTCACTTCGCCGATCGCTTCCGGCAAGGTCTTGCCTTCTTCACGGGCGAGCAAGGTGCCGAGCTCTTCGCGGCGCGCGAGGATTTCGCTGCCGACTTTATCCAGCGAATCGCTGCGTGCTTGAATGCCAGAAGTAGACCACGCCGGGAACGCAGCACGGGCAGCGTCGATAGCCGCGTTGACTTGCGCCACATCTGCTTGAGCGTACTGGCCGACGACATCCGACAGATCAGATGGGTTTATGTTGGAGGAATAAGTCGAACCGGCAACCCATTCGCCACCAATGTAGTTATCAAAACGTTTCGAATCAGACACGAGCATTCTCCAAAAAAGCACGAAAAGCTAAAGGCAAGAACCGCTGATCACTCAGCGGCCTTGGTTGTGCATATTTATTATTGAGCGCCCTGCTTGTCCATCAACGCAGCGAGCATTTCAAACTCTTCTGCGGTGAGGTCAGTCAATGGCGTGCGGACTGGACCTGCGGCGTAACCGGCGATTTTCGCGCCTGCTTTTACGATGCTGACCGCGTAACCCGACTTGCGGTTACGGATGTCCAGGTACGGCAAGAAGAAGTCGTCGATCAGCTTGCCCACGGTGGCGTGATCGTCACGGGCAACGGCGTGGTAGAAGTCCATGGCCATTTTTGGCAGGAAGTTGAACACCGCCGACGAATACACCGGAACGCCCAGCGCTTTGTAGGCAGCGGCGTAGACTTCGGCGGTCGGCAAGCCGCCCAGGTAGCTGAAGCGATCACCGAGCCGATGACGGATGGAAACCATCAGTTCAATGTCGCCCAGCCCGTCTTTGTAGCCAATCAGGTTCGGGCAGCTCTCGGCCAGACGCTCCAACAGTGGAGCGGTCAAGCGGCAGACGTTACGGTTGTAAACAATCACGCCAATATTGACCGACTTGCACACCGCCTCCACGTGGGCGGCAACGCCGTCCTGGCTGGCTTCGGTCAAATAGTGCGGCAGCAGCAAGACGCCTTTGGCGCCCAGGCGCTCGGCTTCCTGTGCATATTCGATGGCTTGACGGGTCGATCCGCCGACACCGGCCAGAATCGGCACGCTGTTGGCGCAAGTATCAACCGCGGTCTTGATGACTTCAGAATATTCGCTGGCTGCGAGGGAGAAAAACTCACCGGTTCCGCCGGCAGCGAACAACGCGGTAGCGCCGTAGGGCGCGAGCCATTCAAGGCGCTTGATGTAGCCGGCCTTGTGGAAGTCGCCCTGAGCGTTGAAATCGGTAACCGGAAAAGACAGCAGACCTGCAGAAAGGATGGACTTCAGTTCTTGTGGATTCATTATTCGAACACCCTGAGCAACAAAATATGGAAGGAAGCGCACCAACTCTCAGCTGATGTTGTATGTCATCGTACAACTAGAAATAACATGACTCAACTGGATTTTGGAAATTTGATTATCAACGCCGATCAGAGGTATCGAATACCGGTAGAAGATTGCAAATGCTCTGTGGACCCATCCATCAAGAACGCGGGCAGCGTGATCTGATGGCGCGCCGCGTCGTGACCTTCCTGGATGAATTCGGTCCTGCGGTTAGGGTACACCGGGTTAAGCCTGCTGCTTTTGTGCCTCTTCATGCGCATGACGCAGGCGTTCGCGGCTATTGGTCAGATGCAAGCGCATGGCGGCGCGGGCGGCATCGGAATCTTGGCGGGCGATGGCTTCGAAGATTTCTTCGTGCTCGCGGTTCAGGCGACTCATGTATTGCTGCTGATCGTCATGGGCCAAATGTGCGGAGTTGAGACGGGTACGTGGAATGATGCTGGTGCCCAAGTGAGTCATGATGTCGACGAAGTAACGGTTGCCCGTTGACAGGGCAATCTGCAAATGGAACTGAAAGTCTGAGGACACACCGTCAGCGGCGTTTTGCGCCCTTTCGATCAACGCATCCAGCGCAGTCCGCATCGCGGCAAGTTGTTCTGGGCTGCGACGTTGCGCGGCCAATCCGGCCGATTCAACTTCAAGGCTGATGCGCAACTCGAGAATCGCCAGCACATCACGCAAAGTAACAATGGTCGCCGGATCGATACGAAAACCACTCGGGCTCGGGGTATCCAGCACAAAGGTGCCAATGCCATGGCGAGTTTCCACCAGACCGGAAGCCTGCAATCGCGAGATAGCTTCGCGTACCACCGTACGGCTTACGCCCTGCTCTTGCATGATTGCCGACTCGGTCGGCAACTTGTCTCCGCGTGTCAGTTGCCCACCGCGAATCCGCTCGGAGAGATCAGTTACCAACTCTTGGGCGAGGCTGCGGTGTTTTCTGCGAACACGTGGCGCAGGGCTCTGATTATCCATATCCGACATCAATCTCTAAAAAGCTTTATAAGCGCGCATGATAGCGCAACCGAGTTGTACGACAACATGCGCAAAAAGCTGGCTGCTTTCAAGCATCTTTTGTACGACCGTTAAACCACGGCCTCAGGTTGGGGTTGTTCACGCAGTTGGCCGCCATCAATCCGCACATGCCGACGATGGAAACGCTTGAGGCTGTTGCGATGGCCGACGCTGAGCAGAGTTACGCCCGGCAGTTCGTCAATCAGCGCCTGATACAGCACGCCTTCATCTTCTTCATCCATTGCCGATGTCGCTTCGTCCAGATACAGCCAGTTGGGTGCGTAAAGCAGCGCACGGGCAAAGGCTACGCGTTGCTGCTCACCTGGCGACAACATGCGTTGCCAGTGATCACTTTCGTCAAGACGCGGTATTAGATGAGTCAAACGGCAGGTTTCCAGGACCTGAGCGTAACGGTCTGCCGGATACGCTTCGGGCGCCTGTGGATAACTTAAGGCTTCGCGCAACGTACCAATGGGCAAATACGGCCGTTGCGGCAAGAACAAATAACGCTCGGCGGGCAGCGTCACGCTGCCATGTCCTTCATGCCATAAGCCACCCAACGCACGCAGCAACGTACTTTTTCCGCTGCCCGAGCGGCCGCTCAGCATGACCCGATCACCTGAAGCAATGTCCAGATTGGCACCGGCCAGCAGGTCACGACCATCGGCCAGCTTCAACGCCAAGTTATCAAAACGCAACGCATTGCCCTCTCGGTCAACCTTGATGTCCGAAGTATGGGCTTCGTTGTCGCGCATGCCCTGCCGGAAACTTAACAGACGGTCGCAGGTAGCGCGCCACGAGGCCAGAGAGGTGTAAGCCTCGATGAACCAGCTGAAGTTTTCCTGAACGTTGCCGAAAGCCGAATTGATTTGCATCAGACCGCCCAGTTCGATGGCACCCGAGAAGTAACGCGGGGATGCGACAACAAAGGCAAACACGGTGGCGATTTGTGAATAACCGGCCGTGAAGAACGTTAGACGCTTGGAGACCTTCATGATGTTCCAGTAGTTGGCCCAGATCATGCCGAAGCGCGAGCTCAACCGCTGATTCTCATTGGGTTCGCCATTAGAAAAGGCAATGCTTTCGGCGTTTTCACGAACCCGGACCAAGGCGAAACGCAGATCCGCTTCGTAGCGTTCCTGTTGGTTGCTCAGCTTGATCAAGCGCTGTCCGATTTTGTGAGTCAGCCAGCTGCCCAACGCGGCGTATAACAGTGCAGCCCAAAACATGTAACCGGGAATCGTGACACCCAGTAGTTCGATGCTGCCCGAAACGCCCCACAAAATGACCGAGAACGACACCAGACTGACCACGGTACGGATCAAGCCCAGCGCCAGGCTCAAGGTGCTGGAAGTGAAGCTATTCAAGTCTTCAGACAATCGTTGGTCAGGGTTATCGGTGTAACCATGTTGTTCAAGCTGGTAGTAATTCTTGTGCGCGAGCCATTTGGCAAAGTGCTGCTCGGTCAACCACCGTCGCCAGCGGATGGTTAGCATTTGAGTCAGATAAAGACGGTATACCGCACCGAGGATCGCGATGGCGGCAATACCGCAAAAATACAAAATCAGATGAGTAAACGCCTCTACGTTTTTCTCTTGCAAGGCGTTGTAAAAGTCTTTGTACCAACTGTTGATCATCACCGAAATGGCCACGCTAAACAGCGACAGCGCAATCACGGAAACCAGCAGCAGCCAGGCCATGCCTTTTTCTTCGCTACGCCAGTACGGCGTTATCAGTTTCCAGACGCGACGGAAGAATTCTCCGCGGACGGCGTCGTTGACCCCAGAATACTCGGCGTTGCGATTCATTATTCAAGCTCGATTGGGATAGAAAAAACGCGTCGGGGCCGATCATAAATGATCGCCGCGGCGCTTCGCGAAGTCCGCAGACATTCGTTCAGCCCCTGTTCAGCGCCTGACCGGCCGCTTCTGCAATTTACGCTGCAGGGTCCGGCGGTGCATGCCCAGGGCCCGAGCGGTTGCTGAGATGTTGCCTTCATGTTCGGTCAGCACACGCTGAATATGCTCCCACTGCAACCGGTCCACCGACATTGGGTTTTCCGGCACCAACGTGTCCAGGTCTGCATGTTCGGACAGCAGTGCAGCCAAAACGTCGTCGGCGTCGGCCGGTTTGCACAGATAATTGCAGGCGCCGCGTTTGATGGCCTCGACTGCCGTGGCGATGCTTGAGTAACCGGTAAGAATGACTACGCGCATTTCCGGATCGATTTCCAGCAGCTTGGGCAATAACACCAGCCCCGAATCGCCGGTCATTTTCAGGTCCAGCGCGGCGTATTCCGGTATGTCGTTTTGCGCCAGCATTAAGCCTTCTTCGGCTGAACTGGCGGTGCTGACGCGAAAGCCACGACGACTCATGGCCCGTGCCATCACACGGGTAAAGGTCGCGTCATCGTCTACCAGCAATAGATGCGGCAGCTCTTCGCCTTCGCCTTCGACTTGAATTTCGTCACTCATGCTTGTCTCCTCGGGCGTCACGGGGCAGGCGCAACTCGGTTAGCGTGCCGCCCTCTTCATGACTGTAGAGTTTTACTGAGCCACCGGCGCGGGTCACGCTGGCCTTGCTCAAAAACAGACCGAGGCCGAAGCCTTTGCCTTTAGTAGTGAAAAATGGCTTGCCGATTTGCTCGGCAATGGCCAACGGCACACCGGCACCGTGGTCACGAATACTGATGCAAATTTCAGCGGGGCCCCAGTCCAGGCGCACTTCCAGCCCTTCTGGGCAGGCGTCAGCGGCATTGTTCAGCAGATTCAATAACGCCTGGGTCAGGTCTTGCGGTGGCGCCAGCCGAGGAATCGACCCTTGGCCCACAAGTTGGAAGCGATAGCTGGCTTCAGGGCGCATCAAGTGCCAACGGTTCAGAGCCTCATCAAGCCACTCAGTCACGTCACGCTCTTCAACGGCCATACGCCGATTGGCTTCAGCGGCGCGCACCAGTTGTTGCAGGGTGTGCTTGCACTGCTGAACCTGCTCTTGCAGCACGGCTAAATCTTCCTGCAGCAGCGGATCATGATGGTCTTGGCGCATTTCTTTGATCAGCACACTCATGGTCGCCAAGGGTGTACCCAATTCATGAGCGGCGCCAGCCGCTTGGGTTGCAACCGCGAGCAATTGTTGGTCGCGCAGGCCCTCTTCTCGACGTTCGGCACGCAATTGTTCCTGCCGCCGGAGCTCTTCAGCCATCCTTGCCGCAAAGAAGGTGATCACCGCCGCTGCCAGTGCGAAGCTCAGCCACATGCCATAAATTTGCAAATTTTCCCGCGCGATGGGAAATGTACCCATTGGGTAAAACTGCACCAACAATAGTGTGTAACTGGTCAACGCCAGACCCGACAGCATCAAGGAATACAGCCACGGCAAAGTCACCGCAGCGATGGTCAGCGGCACCAGGTAATAGGAAACGAATGGATTGGTTGAACCGCCGGAGAAATACAGCAGTACGCTGTGTATCAACATGTCCAGGGCCAGTTGTACGGCGTATTCCAACTCGGTCACGGGCCATGACGTACGCAGGCGGATGGCGGTCAATAGGCACAACACCATGGAAAACCCCAGCGTAACTGCCAAGGGCAGCCATGGCAGCGGCAATAGGCTCAACATATAGGCCATGCCCACCGAACCCGCTTGCGCGGCGAGCACCAACGTACGAATGACGGTCAGGCGCCACAGGTTCTGACGAGTAGCTGAAAGCAGCTGAACGGGGGCGAGCATGAGCTCTCCTGATGAGCGATGCAGGCGGATCGCGCCGAGTATAACGAAGCTAATGTCAAAACAGCATAACTGCGTCAAAGCGTCACAGATTGAGGCAGTCATTACTGCCCTTGAAAGGTCTGCCGAAAGTCGCGACAAACTCGGCTTGTAAGAGCGAAAGCGGCCTTGGACTTCTACAAGGAATATTCGTTTTCAGGGGACACACACCTCCAGGAACCAGAATAGGTCATAGTCAGTCTGATGATTTTCCGTCTGACGGTGATCCGCTGCAGATGTTCTTAACAAGGAGTTTGTATGTTCAGCCTTCGTCCCGCCGCTACCCTGATTGCCCTCGGTGTCGCTACGCTCGCCAGCTTCCCGGCCTTAGCCGAAGAGGCACGTTACAACCAAGTTTCCGTACGCGCCGAAGTCAGCCAAGAGGTGCCGCGCGATTTAATGATAGTGACGTTGTTTACCGAAGCCCAAAACGCTGACCCGGCCAAACTCGCGACGGAAATTACCGAGTCGCTGAACAAGGCAATCAGCCAGGCCCGCGAGGTAAAAGACATTACCCTTCGACAGGGCACTCGCAACAGTTCGCCAATCTACGATGACAAAGGACAAAAAATCACCGGCTGGCGTGAACGCGCCGAGTTACGCCTTGAGAGCACCGACTTTGCAGCGCTGTCCAAGCTGACAGCGCAACTGTTGGACGGTATGAAGATTGGCGGCATGGATTTCGCCATCGCACCCACTACCCGCAAAGCCAGCGAAGATACCCTCCTCAAAGATGTTGTGACCGCGTTTAAAATGCGTGCGCAATTGGTTACCGATGCCTTGGGTGGCAAAAGCTACAAGCTGGTCAACCTGAACCTCAACACCTCAGGCTTTCCACAACCGTACCTGCGCGCGCCCGTCATGATGATGAAGGCCGCCCGCTCTGACGGCGCCCCTACTCCAGAGGTCGAAGCTGGCACCAGCCATGTTGGCGTCAACGCCGACGGAGTGATCGAAGTCCAGATGCAATAACGCCAGCGCGATTGCCGCACTCTTTGGAGCTCCCCCATGGGAAAAACAGTCAAACCCTTACTGCTTGCCACCGCTCTATTGGCGTGCAGTCCGATTTCTCAGGCTGCCAGCACGCTGGTGTATTGCTCTGAAGCCAGCCCCGCCGGTTTTGATCCTAGCCAATACACCAGTGGTACGGAGTTTGATGCGTCTGCCGAAACGGTGTTCAACCGACTGACACAATTTGAGCGCGGCAGCACAAATGTCGAACCGGGGCTGGCGACGCGCTGGGAGGTTTCCAGCGATGGCCTGAGTTACACCTTTCATTTGCGTGCAAATGTGAAGTTTCACACCACCGATTACTTCACGCCGACCCGAGACTTCAACGCCGACGACGTACTGTTTACTTTCAATCGCCTGCTTGATCCGAACTATCCGTTTCGCAAGGCATACCCATCGGAATCGCCCTATTTCAACGACATGGGGTTAAACACGACAATTAAAAGCATCGACAAAATTGACGACCTTACCGTCCGCTTCAGCCTGAACAATGTGGATGCAGCGTTCATTCAAAACCTTGCCATGAGCTTTGCCTCGGTTCAGTCCGCCGAATATGCCGCGCAGTTGCTTAAAGAAGGTAAGGCGGCAGACATAAATCAGAAGCCCATCGGCACCGGGCCGTTCGTGTTCAAGCGCTATCAAAAAGACTCGCAGATTCGCTATAGCGCCAATACTGCGTATTGGAAGCCGGAGGATGTGAAGATCGACAACTTGATTTTCTCGATCAATACCGATGCCGCCGTGCGTGCGCAAAAACTCAAAACCAACGAGTGCCAGGTCAGCGGGTATCCTCGTCCACAAGACATTGAACTGCTGGAAAAAGACCCGGACATCAACGTCCTCAGTCAGCCCGGCTTCAACCTTGGGTTCTTGGCTTATAACGTGACCCACAAACCGTTGGATCAGCTCAAAGTACGCCAGGCACTGGACATGGCCATCGATAAGCCTGCGATCATAAAAGCGGTATACCAAAGTGCCGGGCAGTTGGCGCAAAACGCGCTGCCACCTAACCAGTGGAGTTATGACCCAACGATCAAAGACGCCCCCTACGACCCGACAAAAGCCAAGCAACTGCTAAAAGAGGCCGGGATTGCACCAGGCACCGAAATCAGTTTGTGGGCCATGACGGTACAACGTGCTTCCAACCCCAACGCGCGAATGTCGGCGCAGATGATTCAAGCCGACTGGGCGAAGATCGGCATTAAAGCCACAATTGTCAGCTACGAGTGGGGCGAATACATCAAGCGAGCCAAGAACGGCGAACACGACGTTCTGACCTATGGCTGGACCGGCGACAACGGTGATCCAGACAACTGGCTCGGGGTTTTATATAGCTGCGCGGCCGTAAAGGGGAGCAACTTTTCCAGATGGTGTGACCCTGCCTACGACAAGCTGGTGCAAGAAGCCAAAGTAACCAGTGATCGAGGAAAACGTATCCAGCTGTACCAGCAAGCACAGCACATTTTGAAGGAACAAGTGCCTATCACGCCCATCGCCAACTCAAAGATTTTCCAACCCATTCGAAAAGAAGTACAAAACTTTAAACTTAGCCCGTTTGGACTCACTCCGTTCTACGGCGTGAGTCTAAATAAATAGCCTTCAGTAACACCTTTGCTCTAACCGGGTGCATTCCACACGCCTGACCGCACTTAGTCGGTGCAGAGGAGGTTGCTGAAAACGACTACGCAAACGATCAAATGCGCGTCAAATTACATTTATGCGACATTCCTGTACGTTCGTGCCACTGTTTGCCGCTTCATTGGCGCCACCATCTTGCTTTGGGTATGGCGCCTGCATAAGTATCCGCAGGGTCGGCTCACAAGGTCGCGCCCTCTACTAAAAAATGACAACAACTGAGGCCACCATGCTCAAACAAGCGGTCATTCCGTTTCTACTCAGCGCAGGTTTGATTGCCTGCGCTCCGTTCGCCCAAGCAGCTCCTACTTCCTTGGTGTTTTGCTCCGAAGGCAGCCCGGCCGGTTTTGACCCAGGTCAGTACACCACCGGAACCGATTTTGATGCTGCAGCCGAGACTATGTTCAATCGTCTCAGCCAGTTCGAGCGCGGCGGTACCGCTGTTATTCCTGGCTTGGCGACCAGTTGGGATATCTCTCCGGACGTGCTGACTTACACCTTTCACTTGCGTGAAGGCGTAAAGTTCCACACCACTGATTACTTCAAGCCAACCCGCAACTTCAATGCCGATGACGTGTTGTTCACGTTCAACCGCATGCTGAACAAAGACGATCCGTTCCGCAAAGCCTACCCGACCGAGTTCCCGTACTTCACTGACATGGGGATGGACACCAACATCGTTAAAGTCGAGAAGCTGGACGATCACACTGTCAAGTTCACTCTAAAAACCGTTGATGCCGCGTTCATTCAAGACATGGCCATGAGCTTCGCGTCTATTCAGTCTGCTGAATACGCAGCTCAATTGCTTAAAGAAGGTAAGGCTCAAGACATTAACCAGAAGCCAATCGGCACTGGCCCGTTTGTGTTCAAGAGCTATCAAAAAGATTCCAACATCCGTTACACCGGCAACAAGGATTATTGGAAGCCTGAAGACGTCAAAGTCGACAACCTGATCTTCGCTATTACCACCGACCCGTCGGTGCGGATGCAGAAGCTGAAGAAAGGCGAATGTCAGATTACCCTGTACCCGCGCCCAGCAGACCTCGTCGCTCTCAAGGCTGACAAAGACTTGAAGATGCCTGACCAGGCGGGTTTCAACCTGGGTTATATCGCTTACAACGTGATGCCAAAAATCAAAGGCAGCGACGAACCTAACCCAATGGCCTTGCTGAAAGTTCGTCAAGCGCTGGACATGGCCGTCAACAAACAGCAAATCATCGACTCTGTGTATCAGGGTGCGGGGCAACTAGCGGTCAACGGCATGCCGCCGACAGAATGGTCGTATGACACCACCATCAAGGATGCCGGTTACAACCCTGAAAAAGCCAAAGCGCTGCTCAAGGAAGCCGGTATCAAAGAAGGCACCGAAATCACCCTGTGGGCGATGCCGGTTCAGCGACCTTACAACCCCAACGCCAAGTTGATGGCTGAGATGCTTCAGTCAGACTGGGCAAAAATCGGCATCAAAGCCAAAATCGTTACCTACGAATGGGGCGAGTACATCAAACGCGCCAAAGCAGGCGAAAACGGCGCAATGCTGATTGGCTGGAGCGGCGACAACGGTGACCCGGACAACTGGCTGGGAACCTTATTCGGTTGCGATGCGATGGACGGCAACAACTTCTCGAAGTGGTGTGACAAGCCGTACGACAACCTGATCAAGCAAGCTAAGGAAACACCTGACCAGGCTAAGCGCACCGAACTGTACAAACAGGCGCAACACCTTCTCAAAGACGCCGTGCCGATTACGCCAATCGCGCACTCGACCGTCTATCAACCTATGCGCAACAACGTCCAGGGCTTCAAGATCAGCCCATTCGGCTTGAACTCCTTTTATGGTGTAAGCGTTAGCAAGTAAGAACGATGTCACTACGCTGTTACCAGCGTGGTGACATTTTTTCAGAGTGGAAACAGGCCTTCGTTAAGCAAGTAACTGCTAATAAGCAGCCACCTACTATCGCCACGCACTTTTCCTACAAACTCTGAAGCACCTAGGACTATTTACTCCGCCGCCCAAGCACTTTAGGTTTCGTGGGCTCGCGTCAGTGATCGCCTGATAAAAACCGTTTCAAGCTGGGAGGAAAATACTCGTCCCGAGCAAAGCCGTTCCGACGATTTGACGCTTGGCATTTGCCACTACTTCGAGCGGGACGGATACCGAGCACCATCTAAGCCAGATTACTAAAAACTGGCTCTATAAAAGTAATAAGGGAGCGTTAACGTGAAAAGAGCCAGTACCGCACTATTAGCCCTGTCCATCTGCACCATGGGAGCAATGGCACAGGCAGAAAGCGTCAGTCAGGAATTCGAACCGACAACGCTCACCACCAGCAAGGCCCAGGAAGACGCTAAGGGTTTCATCGAAGGTTCAACGATAAAGGGTTCTACCAAGAACTTTTTTGCGAAAGAACAAAGCACTCGTCAAGATCTGTTCAGCTACAAGAAAGACGGTGTATCGGTCCCGACAGCGCGTCGTAATACCTGGACTCAGGGCACGATCATCGATTACTCCTCGGGGTTTACCCAGGGCGTCGTTGGCTTCGCGACTGAAGCTGCTATCTACAACGAAGTTGCGCTTGAGAGAGGCCACGCGCGAATCGCTGGCGGCGGCAACCGGACACTGACAGACAGTAACGGCAATGCTGTCGACCAATGGAGCAAAATGGGCCTAGGCAACATCAAAGCCCGTATATCCAACACGGTTGTAACCGCCGGCCGTCAGTCAGTGAACACACCCGTGATCGCCTACATTGGCAACCGTGCGCTGCCTTCAAGCTTTCAAGGTTTCGCCGTACAGAGTGACGAACTGAGCAACCTCTCATTCCAGGCCGGCAGCTTCGACCGCGTATCGCCGCGTACCGAAGAAAGCCTGACCAAGTTCCGCTCTGAGTACGCTGACCGCAGTATCACTTCCGACCGCTTGAGCATGGCTGGTGTGGATTGGAAACCGTCCAAGGCGCTGACCGCAAGTTTTTATGCCTCAGACCTGGAAGATTTCTGGAAGCAATACTACATCGGGATCAACCACGACCTGGGCGATCCATCAGTCCTGGCCCTGAGCACTGGTTTTAACTACTACAAAACCAAGGACAGCGGCCAGAGCAAACTCGGCGCCATCGACAACGATACGTACAGCCTGTCATTCACCCTGGCTCACGAAGCGCACAGCCTGACGCTGGCGTATCAGCAAGTTGCGGGCGACACCTTTTTCGACTACGCCCACGAAACCAACGCCATCTTCCTCGCCAACTCCTTGCTGTCCGACTTCAACGGACCAAACGAGAAGTCGATCCAGATTGGTTACGGTCTGAACATGGCTAAATACGGCGTACCGGGTCTGAAATTCAGCATCTACTCGGCACACGGCTTCGACATCAACGGTACCCACTACACGGGTACTGCGTATGACGTGAAGCAAATGAATGGCGAACATCACCAGGAATACGGTTTCGGCACCGCGTATACCCTGCAAAGTGGCCCATTGAAAGCCAGCAGCATCAAAGCCAGTTACACCACCCACCGCGCCAGCGAGTTCCAGGCTGACGGCAACATCCGGGAATTGCGTTTCGTGACCACAATTCCATTTAACATTCTGTAACGCATCAAAGGCGCCTGCTGCGGGTTCCGGGCCATCCGTGATCATCCACACAGGCGTCACCATTCAGATCTTTGCGGAGGGTTTATATTGAAATTACTTTCTTTACGTACCTCGATTGCACTGGCGTTGTTCAGTGTCGCCGTCAGCGTTTCAGCCAAACCTTTGGTGGTCTGCACCGAAGCCAGCCCTGAAGGTTTCGACATCGTGCAGTACTCCACCGCCGTCACCGCCGACGCGGCAGCGGAGACCATCCTTAACCGACTGGTGGATTTCGCACCGGGCACTACGGATGTGGTCCCTGGCCTGGCCGAAAGCTGGGAGATCAGCCCGGATGGCCTCACCTACACGTTCCACTTGCGCCACGGCGTGAAATTTCAGACCACCGATTATTTCAAACCAACCCGCACAATGAATGCCGACGACGTGCTCTGGAGTTTTGAGCGCCAGCTCGACCCAAAGCACCCGTGGCATGACAAGTCGCTGATTGGTTTCCCTTACTTCGAAAGCATGGGTTTTGCCGATCTGCTCAAAAGCGTCGAAAAACTTGACGACTCCACCGTAAAGTTCACCTTGACCCGCCCTGAATCGCCGTTCCTGCGCGACATGGCCATGGCTTTTGCCTCGATCTACTCCGCCGAGTACGGCGACCAGTTACTTAAGTCCGGTAAGACCGCCGACCTCAACAGCAAACCCATCGGCACCGGCCCGTTCATCCTTGTTCGCTATGCCAAAGATGCCCAGATCCGCTATAAAGCCAACCCGGATTACTGGAAGGGACAGGTACCTAGCGAAGCACTGATTTTTGCGATAACCCTGGACAACAACACCCGCCTACAAAAATTAAAAGCCAACGAGTGTCAGATTGCTCTGTACCCAAAACCTGATGATATCGCCAACATCAAGGCCGACCCCAATCTCAAGATCGACGAGATGGAAGCCATGATGACCAGCTACGTCGCCATAAACACGTCCCACAAATACTTGAGTGACGTGCGTGTGCGTGAGGCGATCAACCTGGCGTTCGACAAAAAGGCTTATATCCATGCATTGTTCGGCGAAGGCAAGGCGACCGAGGGCGTCAACCCGTACCCGCCAACGTTGCTAGGCTATGCTGCCGATATTCAGAACCCGCCTCGCGACCTGAACAAAGCCCGTGCGCTGCTTAAAGAAGCTGGAGTACCTGAGGGAACGGTATTAACCCTGTTCTCCCGCAATGGCGGCGCCGTCACAAACCCGAATCCACTAGTGGGCGCACAGATGTTGCAGTCGGATTTGGCGCAGATTGGCCTCAAGGTAGATATTCGCGTTCTGGAATGGGGCGAAATGCTTAAACGCGCTAAAAATGGCGAACATGACATGGTGTTTGCTGGGTGGGCAGGCGACAACGGAGACCCTGATAACTTCCTTACGCCAAATCTGAGTTGCGATGCGGCAAAAAATGGTGAGAATTACGCACGCTGGTGTGACAAGACATTCGAAGATGCCATTTCCCAGGCCCGCGTCAAAACAGATCCTGCTGAGCGTGCTGCGTTTTACGAAAAAGCCCAGCAAGAGTTCCACAAAGAACAACCGTGGATCAGCCTGGTTTACCCCAAACTGTTCACTGCCATGCGCAAAAATGTCGAGGGCTATCACATCAGCCCCCTGACCACTAATAACTTTGCCACTACACGGGTGAAGTAGAGAAAAACACCGGCGCGGCTCGTCACCCGAGCTTCGTCGGCGCACGCCTAACCGGCTGATGAGGTACACCAGAAGATGTTTAGTTTTATTGCCCGCCGCGTGGGGTTGTTAATACCCACCTTCTTCGGCATCACCCTGCTGACTTTTGCCCTGATTCGTTTGATTCCGGGCGACCCCGTGGAGGTAATGATGGGGGAGCGCCGGGTTGATCCGGTGATGCACGCCCAAGCCATGGAACGCCTTGGTCTGAATAAACCCCTTTACGCCCAATACTTTGATTATGTTGGCAAGCTCGCCCACGGTGATCTTGGCGAATCGTTGCGCACCCGAGAAAGCGTGTGGACCGAATTCAAAGCTTTGTTCCCGGCCACGCTGGAACTTTCAACTGCGGCGCTTATTTTCGCTGGCATCCTGGGCCTGCTGGCCGGGGTGATTGCGGCACTCAAACGAGGATCCCTGTTCGACCATGGGGTGATGGGTATCTCCTTGGCGGGATACTCAATGCCGATCTTTTGGTGGGGCCTGATTCTGATCATGTTTTTCTCGGTGACTCTGGGCTGGACGCCTGTGTCCGGGCGCATCAACCTGCTTTATGACATCCCGCCCAAAACTGGCTTCATGCTGATCGACACCCTGCTCAGTGACGAGCCTGGTTCGTTTCTCGATGCCCTGCACCACCTTATTTTGCCGGCCATCGTGTTGGGTACTATCCCGCTGGCAGTGATTGCCCGGATGACCCGCTCTTCGATGCTTGAAGTGCTGCGCGAAGATTACGTGCGCACAGCGCGCGCCAAAGGTCTGTCGCCCGCCCGTGTGGTCTTCGTCCACGGACTGCGAAACGCATTGATCCCGGTCCTGACGGTATTCGGCCTGCAAGTCGGCACATTGCTCGCCGGCGCAGTGTTGACCGAAACCATTTTCTCTTGGCCCGGTATTGGTAAGTGGCTGATCGAAGCCATTGGCGCCCGGGACTATCCCGTGGTGCAAAACGGCATCCTGCTAATCGCCTGCCTGGTGATTTTGGTCAACTTCGTGGTGGACATCCTCTACGGCTTTGCCAACCCACGCATTCGTCACCACGGCTGAGATCATTCCTATGAACACACCTACATCCGCGGTAGCAGTCGATCAAAGCCTGCTATACCCGTCGCCGTACAAAGAATTCTGGAATGCATTTGCGCAGAACAAAGGCGCCGTTGCCGGGCTGATGTTCATGACCCTGGTCGTTTTCTGCGCGCTGTTCGCACCGTGGGTCGCTCCTCACAATCCCAGCGAGCAATACCGCGACTTCCTGCTGACCCCACCGGTCTGGCTGGTGGGAGGCCAATGGCAGTTCCTGCTCGGCACCGATGAGCTGGGGCGTGACTTGCTGTCACGTCTGATCACCGGTTCACGACTGTCGCTGATGATCGGCATGTCCTCGGTGGTCATGTCGTTGATTCCAGGGATTCTCATGGGCCTGCTGGCCGGGTTCTTCCCGCGTATTCTTGGCCCGTCGATCATGCGCCTGATGGACATCATGCTGGCACTGCCTTCACTGCTGCTGGCTGTGGCAATTGTCGCCATCCTCGGCCCTGGCCTGATCAACACCATCATCGCCATTGCCGTGGTGTCTTTGCCGTCGTATGTACGACTGACCCGAGCTGCGGTCATGGGCGAACTGAACCGTGATTACGTGACTGCCGCCCGTTTGGCCGGCGCCACGCTGCCACGCCTGATGTTCATCACTGTGCTGCCCAACTGCATGGCACCATTGATCGTCCAAGCGACCTTGAGTTTCTCCTCGGCGATTCTCGATGCTGCGGCATTGGGCTTCCTCGGCTTGGGCGTACAACCGCCAACCCCAGAGTGGGGCACGATGCTGGCCTCGGCTCGGGATTACATCGAACGCGCCTGGTGGGTAGTCAGTCTGCCTGGCCTGACCATTTTGCTCAGCGTGCTGGCAATCAACTTGATGGGTGACGGGCTGCGCGATGCGCTGGACCCGAAACTCAAAAATGCCGCCTGAGGAGATTCGTATGTCACTTCTAGAAATCAAGAATCTCAACGTCCGCTTCGGCGACGCCAAAGCCATCCCGGTGGTAGACGGTTTGAGCATCAGCGTGGAAAAGGGTGAAGTACTGGCCATCGTTGGCGAATCGGGTTCCGGCAAATCGGTAACCATGATGGCGCTGATGGGCTTGATCGAAAAACCAGGCGTCGTCACCGCCGACTCGCTGAACTTTGACGGCAATGAACTGCTTACGCTCAGTTCACGCCAGCGCCGACGCATTATCGGCAAAGACATGGCCATGGTGTTCCAAGACCCCATGACGGCGCTCAATCCGAGCTACACCGTCGGTTTCCAGATCGAAGAAGTTCTGCGTCAGCACCTGAACATGAATGGCAAAGCCGCTCGCCAACGTGCGCTTGAGTTGCTTGAAAAAGTAGAAATCCCCGGCGCTGCTGCCCGTTTAAATGCTTACCCGCACCAACTGTCGGGCGGCATGAGCCAGCGCGTTGCGATTGCCATGGCCATTGCCGGCGAACCGAAACTGCTGATCGCCGACGAGCCGACCACCGCGTTGGACGTAACGATTCAAGCACAGATCATGGACCTGCTGCTGAGTTTGCAAAAAGAGCGGGACATGGCGTTGGTGCTGATCACCCACGACCTCGCCGTGGTCGCTGAAACCGCCCAGCGCGTGTGCGTAATGTACGCCGGCCAAGCGGTAGAAATTGGCCAGGTGCCGGGTTTGTTCGACGTTCCGGGTCATCCGTACAGCGAAGCGTTGCTGGCGGCGATTCCTGAGCACAGCATGGGCGCCGATCGCTTGGCGACCCTGCCCGGCATGGTGCCGGGGCGTTATGACCGGCCACAAGGTTGCCTGCTGTCGCCGCGCTGCCCCTACGTTCAGGACAACTGCCGGACCCAGCGTCCTGGTCTGGACCTGAAAGACCATAGCTTCGCTCGCTGTTTCTACCCGCTGAACCAGGAGGTCGCGTAATGACCGTCGTTCTTACTGCCCGCGACCTGACCCGTCACTACGAAGTATCACGCGGCCTGTTCAAAGGGCACGCGCTGGTTCGTGCACTCAACGGCGTGTCGTTCGAGCTGGAAGCGGGAAAAACCCTGGCTGTGGTCGGTGAGTCCGGTTGTGGCAAATCGACCCTGGCCCGAGCGTTGACGTTGATCGAGGAGCCCTCCTCCGGTTCGCTGAAAATTGCCGGCCAGGAAGTCACCGGCGCCAGCAAAGCAGAACTCAAACAATTGCGACGCGATGTGCAGATGGTGTTCCAAAGCCCTTATGCCTCGCTAAACCCACGGCAGAAAGTCGGTGACCAACTGGGCGAGCCGCTGCTGATTAATACCAATCTGTCACGCACAGAGCGTCGGGAGAAAGTGCAAGCCATGATGCAACAGGTTGGTTTGCGCCCTGAGCATTACCACCGCTACCCGCACATGTTTTCCGGTGGTCAGCGTCAGCGTATTGCGCTGGCCCGGGCGATGATGCTGCAACCCAAAGTGCTGGTGGCGGACGAACCGACCTCGGCGCTGGACGTGTCGATTCAGGCCCAAGTGCTTAACCTGTTCATGGATTTGCAGCAGGAATTCAATACCGCTTACGTGTTCATTTCGCACAACCTTTCGGTGGTGCGTCACGTCGCCGATACCGTGCTGGTAATGTACCTCGGGCGCCCTGCGGAAATGGGCCCCAAGGAAGAGATCTACAACCGGCCACTGCATCCGTATACGCGGGCCTTGTTATCCGCGACCCCAACCATTCACCCGGACCCTCTCAAGCCGAAGATCAAAATCATCGGCGAACTGCCTAACCCGCTCAACCCGCCAACCGGCTGTGCCTTCCACAAGCGCTGCCCCTACGCGACCGAACTGTGCGCCACTGATGAACCTGCGCTGCGCGTGGTCGACAACCGTCAGGTTGCTTGCCATTACGCCGAGCAATTCATCGAAGGTAATGCTGCGTAATCGTTCTGTAGTATCTCTGAAGCCCTGCAGAGTTGAAGTGCGCCCCAGAGGTTGGACATAAATCCAGCCTCTGGGGCGCACTTCAACTTGCTGTAGAAGCGAATTCGCTCACCAATCGTTCAGTCAATACACATCCCGCCGATAACGCCCGTGCTCGACCAACTGCTCGACCTCGTGAATGCCTAGCAACTCAATCAAGACCTCCTCGACACCCATGGCCATGCCTTGCAGGCTGCCACAGATATAAATCACCGCGCCTTGGGCCAACCACTCGCGCAACTCATGGGCTGATTCACGCAAGCGATCCTGCACATAAATTTTTTCGGCCTGGTCACGCGAGAACGCCAGATCCAGACGCGCCAGATCGCCCGTCGCCAACCAGCCTTGCAGCTCGTCGCGACAATAAAAATCGTGGGCCACATTACGCTCGCCGAACATCAGCCAGTTACGCGTCTGCCCTTGAGCAATCCGCGCCTTGAGCAAGCTGCGCAGGCCCGCCAATCCAGTTCCGTTTCCCACTAAAATCATTGGCACAGTTTCGCTTGGTAGATGGAAGCTGCTGTTACGTCGAAGGCGCAGGCTGATCGCTGAACCTTGCAGCGCATGCTCGGTCAGCAGTCCGGACCCCAATCCCAGACTACCGTCCGGGTGTATTTCCTGGCGAACAATCAGCTGTACACAACCGTCCGCTGGAATTGAAGCAATGGAGTATCGGCGTGGTACCGCGCTGTCATGCGGCAATACTTCCACCAAGTCACCCGCTCCCCACGCACGGATGAAGGGCGGCATCAGGTCTACCAAGAAAACCTTAGCTCCATCACTGCCAGGGTTCAGCAGCTCACGCCGACTCAATACCCAGCGTTCGAACTCAGGAGACTGCCACACGGCCGATGGCGCACTGCCCGTCAACGCATCTAACTGGTGCTGCCATTGTTGCAATGCATGATTGTCACCGCTGTCTACTTCAATGGGCGCGAAAAACGAACGACCACCGCGTACCGCTAGCCAGTCATGCAGGCGCTTGGCGAATGCGCAGAACTGTTGGTACTGCCGATCACCCAGTGCCAGCACTGCATAGTTAAGGTCCAATCGCGCTAACGACCGGCTGAGCAACGCCCGCTCAAACCCACGTGCACTGTCAGGTGCCTCACCCTCTCCAAACGTGCTAACCACGAACAGCGCATTGCGGCTTTGGCGTAAATCCCACTCGGTCACCTCAGCTAACGGCCGCACGCGCACTGGCAACCCGGCGGCCTGTAACTGCCCGGCAGTTTTCCATGCCAACTGTTCGGCGAAACCACTTTGGCTGGCGAAAGCGATCAACCAAGCCGGTGCATAGCCGTCGACATTGGCCGCCAGCGCATTGCGGGCGGTCGCAATCTGGCGCTTCTTGCGCCGCCGATCCAGGTAGAGCAACCAACCGGTGATGAAAAACAGCGGCATCATCAGCGCCGCCAGCGACATGACGATCCGCCCGACGATCCCGAAATAGCTGCCCACATGCAACGCGTAATTGCTGATCAATAATTTGGCCGACAGGCTCTTGTCGGCGTAACGGGATTGAGCACTGACCTTGCCGCTCGCCGGGTCGAGGGTGATTTGGTTCAGCGCCCGTTGATGCTCAGCATTGCGCAGCAGGTAATAAACCGTCGCGGGCTGGCCCGCCACCGGTGACAGGCGCAAATTCCAGCTGATGAGTTCGGAACCCGCAACCCGCTGAATGCTATTCCACACCGCTACGTAATCCACGGTAGGTAATGGTCCCGCCGGCAGGCGCTGCCCACGACTAACACGTGGACTTTTGCGCGCCTCACCTGAGGCTGCGTCTGCGAGCAATCGGGTCATCCCGTTGTTGTACCAACTGTAAGACCACATCAGGCCAGTCAAGGCTGACACCAGGTAAAACACCAAGCACCAAGTGCCGAAGATAGAGTGTAAGTCCCACTTGAACGCGCGGCCTTTCTTTGCCCAGTCCATAGCCAGCCAGACACGCCAGCTCAGTACCCGACGCGGCCAGCGTAGATACAGACCAGACACACAAAAGAACAGCAGGATCAACGTGCTTGCGCCAGTGAGCTGTTTACCAAACTCACCCAAGACCAGGTAACGGTGCATCTGCAGAACCCGTTCGAAAAAGTCCTCGCCAGCCAAATGAACGTCAAGCAGTAAGCCTGTGTAAGGATCGAAATAGCTCAGTTCACCACGGAGCTGGCCGAGCGGCGGTGTAAATAACACCCGCGCCGCTTTGTCTCCAGCTGTAACAACCCACAACGCGGAAACGATTTTGCCAGTAGTGGCTTCCAGCTTTTTCACCATTTCGACCGGCGGCAAAATCCCGGTAGCAGGTCGCTCCACCTGCAACGCATGCGGATTGAAAACCTCCAGCAACTCGTCTTGAAAGGAGCTTATCGCTCCAGTAACCCCCATAATTGCCAAAACCAGACCTGCGCTAATGCCTGAGATCCAGTGCACTTGAAACAGGATTTTCTTTATCACCTCAAAGACCTCGACACATTCGGAGGGATGCATTGTGCCTTTTAAATCGTAAACATTCTCATCCGCGTTAAAAACGCTGCTCAGTATTTAACGAGATGGATCAATGGCCTCAGCTAATACACTGATACAGATCTCCTAGGTCCATAACCTTGGTAAGTGTTATGCAATACCAAGTTCTTACTTAACTTTCGACATTTCCTACACACTTCGCCCATCTTTCTATTTTGACAGTCCCTATAACAACCCACTAGTCTGGCTCCAGTGCAAGTCGCACTGCACTTAACATTGCAGATTCAAATAGCATCAGGATCGGTGCTGACGAAACATAAAAGGGAAAGAACTATGACATCGAATACAGATAGCACCTATGACAACGATTCAATTTTAGACAACGCAATCAACGCACCTGAAGAGTTTGTAAACGCATCAACGGGCAGGTCTGAAAACAGTATCCGGGGGAAAGGCATTACACTGACAAAAAATGAAATCATTCAACTTCGGATGTACGAAATCGCAGGATTAGCGCTCCCCACCGCAGTTCAAGATGTCATTACCTACCTCGGCTATACCGACGGAGCAGGACCAGGACTCTCAGCCAACGATTTTCGAGATACGTTTATTGTGGTGCACAACCACGCAGCACGCTGGAACCCTATTAGCGTCAAGATCAAAGCCATCGGCAGTGAGCTAAAAGTATTTGCGGGTCAATTACAGATATACGGCGATGACATGTCACGCGTCCTTTCTGAAATCAAAGGCAGTAAAACTTTTCGGGAGCTGAATATTGAAACATATGATGATCTAAAGCGTGCAAAAATCGATATGAATATTGAACTTCCGGACATCGAATTAGATGCAGCCGGTCTCGATACGGCCAAAGATTTCGGGTACTACTTAACAAAGATGTTGGAAAAAGTCCAAGCGCGTAAAGCTGACGCTGAAGCCGTTAAAGTACTGCTACACGATTTTGACAAAGATCTTTCGTTGTCAGTCCGCCCAAAAGTAAGCATGAAATTAGCGTCAATAAAAAACACTCCGTTGCACGAAGAAGTCAAAAAATTACAGGTGGTAATCAATCAACGCACCCTCGACATTGATGAAAAAACAAAAGAATACAAAAAACTAGTGGGCGACTCGTTGGCGTCAGCTGCAGCAGGCGGTGTATTTGGTTTAGGTATGGCAATCTATACCGGATCCGAGGCCGAAAAAATCCGTAAAGAACGAAATCGACTTAAAAAATTACAAGCGGCGGATATCGAACTGTTAAGCCAGAAAAATAGCATCGCAGGAAATTTAAGTCGTATTGAATTGGACATGCAAGACTTGCAATTGCTAGTGATCGACGCCGACGCGGCGACCAAAAACCTGGTCACTGTATGGAACGCGCTTTCTCTGTATGCCGACAAATCCCAAGATGAAGCGAAATCCATTACAGACGTGCTAAAAGCGAACCGGTTTGAGTCCCATTTCAGGTCTGTAGTAGAACCGTGGAAGCTAATTGGTGAAACCGCCGATGAATTGCTGGATGTTTTCAAAGAAGCAGATGACGAAATCAAACGCCGCGGCCTTTAATTAAATTTGGATATTTATAACATGAACTCTCAGAGCAACGTTACCTCCCTAAAACTGAACGCAAACTACATCGAACCCAATGTAAACGTCATGAGCAGTAGCCTTGCAGAAATGCAAAACAACATGGCAGTAGCGCAGGTAGCATTTAATAAAGTCAGTTATTTGCCAAACCTGATCAGCACGTTCTCGACGTGGGTTGATGCCGCATTGACAGGTCGCCAGATCCTCAAAGAATCAAGTCAGCGGATGGCTGTAGAGTTCCATCTGACCGTCCCGAAACTGCGACAACTGAACGACGAATACCGTCAATGCGATGACCCTGATGAACAAGTAGACATCCTCGATGAAGTCAATAAATCTCTCACCAATACCGTGGACAAAACGCTTGAAGAAGCAAAAAAACTGAATAAATGTTTGGCAAACATCAGTGGTTCATTTGACCCATCGGCTACCACTAGTTATTTAGACGGCTTCGAAACTCAGTCACAAAGTCTAAAGGCAGAGATAGAGCATTTAAAAGCGCAGGAAAGCGACTGGTCGCAGCAACGCACAGTACTCACAGAGGCTATCGCAGTTATTGAACTACAGGGTGTAGCAACGGGGGCACAAGAGGCTATTTTGACTACAGAAAAAATTGCTGAACTGGGAGTGCAACCTCCGGAAATGGCACTTATACAACTGGCAGTCGATCAGCTTAAAAAATCAATTGACAACGCGAAGGCAACTTTTAGCTTTTTAGATCTGGTAGCAGAAAGAGATCGTCTGCGGACTAGAATAGATACTTGCTCAAGCCATATTGCAAGTCGTGATGCAGAAATCGGCCGAATTGTGGAACGCATCAAGCTCATCAAGGCTATTCATATCATCAATGAACATCGGAATATTTTTGCTACAGAATTCGATAAAATTGTTAACTCCGTTTATCTTTTTCTGGAGCTTAACAATGTGCCCGAGCAAGATGACGATGTACGCAGCTTAACGTTGATTAACTACGCCATTCAATTGGAAAAATACCTTAACCCCATTCATGGGTAAAAAGCACACTCGATTACAATAAACCTTACCTAGGCAAAGGGGCGTGCCGCGCAGGCGGCCACCCCTCTTACCAAGTTACCTTACCATTAACTCGCTGACTTAATGTCCTAACGGACGATGGTCTCCGGGGACTGTAGATAAATAATCATTATGGGCACCGCCGAAATTGACTTGCCATTTCTTAAGGTATTGGCAAACTATCGTTTATTTTTGAAAAATCTTCCCGAACAGGTTAACTCCATAAAAACAGAACTGAATATGTTTTCTGATAAGGAATTTAAGCAACGGGTAGAGCCCTCTCTTGTTTATGTTCTTCCTATTGCAAAAAACAAATCAGATTCTTGGCCCATTGAATTTAACCAAATGTTGCACGGGCATTATAATTTGTGCGGGCTTATCGCTGACTTGATTTTTTTTGCTCATCAGCTCGCAGGGGCTACTGCGTTGATGACTAAGCCACAGAGAAGCAATTCGTTGTCGACCCTCAACCTGCAACAACCTCCATTCTCTCTCGCAGGCTTAGCCTTCCTTCACGCAAGCTCACCGGTCATTCTCCTTCAACAAATAAAACTTCATATCCATGATGCCTGGAAAAAATGTTTCGACAGCGCGTTCCACTCGTCAACCCTCTCAGACGGTGTCTCGCTGATAACCCCAAGAATCATTAACTTTATGGACGCGAGCATTGATATCTATGCCGCGCGACGTAATATCAGCTTAGATTTGACCATCACCGACAGCGCTTTAGACATTGTTATTAAGACCGCCAATAAGACACGGAACGATTATACAGACACTTTGATCGCTGCTAGTGACTTGTACGCCTATCTCAGTAACATCCGCGCATTACTGGACGAACCCGATAGACTCATTGCACGAGTATTTCAGAGCAGCACGATAAATGAGCTTAACGAGGCAATGAAGGGCATGGTGCCGAGCCTGAACGTCCTGAAAGAACACCTTCAGAAGTTATAACGGTCATGCGTCAAAAGCCCATGGGTCATCATGGGCTATCTGAATAGCTCTGATCAGACGTAGAAAGATTTCAATGGCGGAAAGCCGTTAAATTCCACAGCACTATAGCTCGTGGTGTAAGCACCGGTAGACAACCAGTACAAACGGTCGCCAATGGCCAAGTTTAATGGCAGACCATACTTATAGTTCTCATACATGATATCGGCGCTGTCGCAGGTAGGACCGGCGATAACCACTTCTTCCATTTCGCCTTTTTTCTCGGTCCAGATCGGAAACTTAATGGCTTCGTCCATGGTTTCGATCAGGCCTGAGAATTTACCCACATCGGTATAAACCCATCGCTCAACGGCGGTACGCGACTTGCGTGCTACCAAGACCACCTCACTGACCAGGATACCGGCGTTGGCAATCAACGAACGGCCAGGCTCCAGAATGATTTCTGGAAGGTCGTCGCCGAAGTCTTCCTTGAGGAAACGGATGATTTCTTCTGCGTAGGTTTCCAGGCTGTTGGTGC
Organism: Pseudomonas sp. AB6; assembly: GCF_034314105.1. Classification (NCBI taxonomy): domain Bacteria; kingdom Pseudomonadati; phylum Pseudomonadota; class Gammaproteobacteria; order Pseudomonadales; family Pseudomonadaceae; genus Pseudomonas; species Pseudomonas sp. AB6. The sequence continues at coordinate 4,848,929 of NZ_JAVIWJ010000001.1, read as the reverse complement.
GGGTGATGTAGTTGGCCGGGAAGCCGCCACCCATGTTGATGAGCTTGAGGATAATGCCGTCTTCTTCTTTCAGACGCTCGAAGATCACTTTGACCTTGGCAATCGCAGCATCCCACACGCTGATGTCACGCTGCTGCGAACCCACATGGAACGAAATGCCATAAGGCACCAAGCCTAATTCACGGGCAAGAATAAGCAGGTCCATGGCCATGTCAGTCTGGCAACCGAATTTACGCGACAACGGCCAATCGGCGGTGGTCGAGCCCTCGGTGAGAATACGCACGTAAACCCTGGAGCCCGGCGCGGCTTTGGCGATGTTGCGCAGGTCAGCTTCAGAGTCGGTGGCAAACAACCGCACACCCTTCTCATAGAAGTAGCGAATGTCCTTGGATTTCTTGATGGTGTTGCCGTAGCTCATGCGATCAGGTGTTACACCCTCACCCATGACTTTATCCAGCTCGTAGATCGAAGCGATATCGAAACTGGAGCCTTTGTCCTTAAGCAGGTTGATGATTTCAACCGCCGGGTTGGCTTTAACGGCGTAATAGATTTTGGCAAAATCGAAGCCTGCTCGCAGGTCATCGTAGGCCTTGTCGATCATCGCAGTGTCGATGACCACAAACGGGGTTTCATGCTGATCGGCAAACGCCTTCATTTTGTTGAAGGTGGTGAGCTCAAAATAGTCTTCGACTTTGATCATGCTGGATCTCCTACGGGCAAACTGGATTAATCAATGGGTGCGAATGAACGTCCTCCGTGTGTATCCCCACTTTGGTTCGCCTACTTCCCAAGGCCATCGCCGAAAGCAAAAAGGCCATGGGAAAAGCGCTTCCCTTGGCCTTGCTGTCTCGTCGTCAGTACTTGAGCCGGATGGATCGTTTCCAGCATGGACGTTCGGCGCGAACTTTAGGACTTGATAGCCTTGAGATCAACAAAAAATGTCGCGTTTTTGCACACGTCCGTCGCGAGCTGTCTTTCACTGACCTACGCAACCGACCCATGTGACATGGTTGATGCTCCATTCCAGGCACACCATGCATTCCCTGTAGGGGCCGACTTGTTGGCGAAGCGCCATGTCTAGCGCATCAGTTCGCCATATCGCTAACACCTTGGCTCCTCCAGAAAGATGGTTTTTCATCCGTTGGATCAAGCAACACTGCTTACGCTTAAGCCACCAACTCAGCCGGAGAAACAATGCTGGTCTTGCCACCGCGAGACTTACCGGAGCTTAAATACTCTGCAATGGATTCCTGAGTCACCTCACCCAGGAACACCCGTTCGGCATCCATGACCGGCAGCCACGATCGGTTGAACTCGTACATCCGCGACAGCAGAATCCGCAAATGCTCATCGAATGCAGCCGTGGCATTGAACTCAAGCAAGAATTGCGCGCAGGTGCCGGTTTGACGGTGCAGGTCGCGGCGGCGAACGTAACCAAGGCCTTTGTTTTCGGCATCGGTGACTACCACGTAACGGCGGTCAAGCTCGTCCATCAGTTCCAACGCTTCGGCGACCGGGGTTTCAGGGCTGACCGACGGCGCGTTGTCCGCCGCATCTTCGGCTTTTACCAACAACAGACGCTTGAGGGTGCTGTCCTGGCCAACGAAGCTTTTTACAAAATCATCTGCTGGGTGTGCCAGCAAGGTGTCGGGGTGGTCGACCTGAATTAGTTTTCCGCCACGAAAAATTGCGATTTTGTCGCCGAGCTTTATTGCTTCGTCGATGTCGTGGCTAACCATGATCACGGTCTTGTTTAGCGCCCGCTGCATCTCGAAGAACTCATTTTGAATTGACTCACGGTTGATCGGGTCAACCGCGCCGAACGGCTCATCCATCAACAACAGTGGCGCGTCTGCGGCCAAGGCGCGGATCACGCCGATCCGTTGTTGCTGACCGCCGGACAATTCTCGCGGGTAGCGGCTCAGGTACTGCTTGGGCTCAAGCTTGACCATCGCCATTAATTCGATAGCGCGGTCGCGGCACTTCTGTTTGTCCCACCCCAACAAGCGCGGGACGATGGTGATGTTTTCTTCGATGGTCATGTTCGGAAACAGACCGATCTGCTGAATGACGTAGCCGATATTACGGCGCAGGGTCACTTCGTCCAGACCGCTGGTGTCTTCACCGTTGATCAGCACCTTGCCGGAGGTTGGCATGATCAAACGGTTAATCATTTTCAGCGTGGTGCTCTTGCCGCACCCCGACGGGCCGAGGAATACACAGATCTCGCCTTCGTTAACGGTCAGGCTCACTGAATCCACGGCGGTGACGTCTTTGCCGTTGGTGTGAAAAGTCTTGGTCAGGTTCTGCAGCTCGATCATTTGCTTGGGACTGTTCATTTCAGTAATCCTTTTGGAGTCAGCGTGCGTTGCAGCCATTGCAGAAGCAGGTCGGCGAAGATGGCCAGAAGACTGACCAGTACTGCGCCCACGATTAGCATCGACATATCGCTGCGGCTGATTGAAGCAAGAATAAGTACACCCAGACCGCCCGCGCCAATGGTGGCGGCGATGGTCATGACGCCAATGTTCATCACCACGGCAGTACGTACCCCAGCGAGGATCACCGGAACTGCAATCGGCAGTTCAACCATGCGCAAGCGCTGGCTGAAGGTCATGCCGATGCCTTTGGCGGCTTCGCGGATCCCCGGCTCGACGCCGGTCAGCGCCAAATAGGTGTTGCGCATGATCGGCAGCAGCGAGTACAGAAATACAGCGGTGATCGCCGGCATCGGGCCCAGCCCTTGACCGAACTTTGAATAGAACGGCAACAACAGGCCGAACAGCGCAATCGACGGCACCGTCAGCAACACCGTGGCGCCGGCTTGTAGCGGTCCGGCCAGTGTCGGAAAGCGAGTCATCACGATGCCCAGCGGCACGCCGACAATAATCGCCAGGGTCACTGCGATGCCGACCAACGTGATGTGCTGCCAAGTCAGGTGCAGGATCAGCGACCAGTCAAGATGGGAGAAGGTGTTCAAGATGCTCATGTCTTCTCCTTGATCAGTTAAGTGGATGTTCGCGCAGGAAATCTGCGGCAACGAGGGAGGGGCTGTCGTGGTCCACATCAACCCGCGCGTTCAACGCGCGCATGGTGTCGTCGTCCAGCAGTTCCGCAAGCGGCTTGAGCTGCGCAGCCAAGTCCGGGTGAGCGTCGAGGTAGTCCTTGCGGATCACCGGGGCCGCGGTGTAGTCCGGGAAATAGTGCTTGTCGTCGGCGAGCACCTTGAGGTGAAACGCGTTCAGACGACCGTCGGTGGTGTAGACCAATCCGGCGAACACCTGGCCATTACGCAGCGCGGTGTAGACCAGCCCGGCGTCCATCTGGCGGGTGTTCTCCCGGTTCAGGTTCATGCCGTAGTCCTTGACCATGCCGACCAAACCGTCGGAACGGTTAGCGAACTCGGTATCCAGCGCAACGATATGATCTTCCTTGGCCTCGTCTTTCAAGACCTTGGTCAGGTCGCTGATGCTGTTTATTAGGGGGTATTTATCAGCAATTTTTTTCGGCAATGCCAGCGCGTAGGTATTGCTGAACTTGGACGGCGCCAGCCAAACCAGACCTTTTTTCAGGTCCAGCTCTTTAACCCGTGCATAGGATTGCGCGCTGTCGAGTTTTTCAGCGATGTGGTTGTAAGACACCAACGACACCCCGGTGTATTCCCAGAGCATGTCTAGCTGCCCGCTTTCCTGAGCACTACGTGCCAGGTTACTGCCCAGTCCCCCGGTGACTTGGACGTCATAGCCCTTGGTCCTGAGGTACTGCGCGGTCATTTCCGCAAGGATCGTTTGCTCAGTAAATACCCGAGCTCCGATACGAATCACCGGTTTTTCAGCGGCGCTGGCCAAACCAGAGAGCAGCAAGGCAAAGCCTATGAATAAGCATGATTTTTTCATTGGTTTTTCCTCTCTCAGCGGGTCAGGCCGCGTTCCAGCCAGATACGGCTGGCTAACGTCACCACACCGTCAAGCAACAGCGCGAGCAAAGCGGTACACGCCGCCCCGAGCAATAGTTGCGGCTGATTGTTCAGTGCAATGCCTGGGAAAATCAGGCTGCCCAGGCTGTTCGCGCCAATCAAAAACGCCAGCGGCGCAGTGCCTACGTTGATTGCCAGCGCGACCCGCACGCCACCGATAATGATCGGCACGGCATTAGGCAGCTCAACGCGAAGCAGCACTTGGCGCGGTGTCATGCCAATTCCGACGGCCGCTTCCTTGAGTGAGCCCTGAACGTTTTTCAGGCCTTCATAGGTGTTGCGCACAATGGGCAGCAACGAGGCCAGGAACAGCGCGAAGATGGCGGGTCCGCTGCCAATGCCGAGGATCCCAAGGGCAATGGCCAACACGGCGAGAGGAGGAACGGTGTTGCCAATATTGAAAACTTGCATGAAGCGTTCAGCGCTACGAACCATACTCGGTCGGCTGAGGACAATACCAGCCGGTATACCGACCACCAGTGCCGCCAGCATTGAAACCACGACCAAAATCAAATGCGCTTGCAGGTAGAACCACAGGTCGTCTTGGTACTTTACGATGGTACTGATGCCGATCCAATGGACCAGCAGGGCCAGAAGCGCAATAACAATTGCACCTCCCAATAGCCCCTTGCCATAGCGATTAGCCACAGGCGGACTCCTTTTTTCCGTCGGCGAACGCGTTGCCATAGCGGGCCAATTCTGACCGCACTGATAACTGCAATAACGTTCGCGAAGAGCAGCGGGTGGGTCGCCGGTAAGGGTTTAACCTCGGCGAAAACACAAGCCATTAGCGTAGCTTCGTCAAGCTAACGTGTTGATTTATCAGCCTCACATACTGGCTCTATCCGAGGAGTGGACGTCTCTACTGTGCGAAAGGTTCCCACATAAGATAGTAATTGGCCACCTTGCATCGACTGAACGGTTCGGTTATTGCCTCCAACTGAGCTATAATCTGCGCCCTTTTTTGATCACCTGCCAGGCGATTTCCCATGACTAACCAGGCCGCCGAAGTCGCGAAACGCCGCACCTTCGCCATCATTTCCCACCCGGATGCGGGCAAGACCACCATCACGGAGAAACTGCTGTTGATGGGCAAGGCGATTTCCATTGCGGGCACGGTGAAATCTCGTAAGTCCGACCGCCATGCGACGTCTGACTGGATGGAGATGGAGAAACAACGCGGCATTTCCATCACCACCTCGGTCATGCAGTTCCCGTATCGCGATCATATGATCAACCTGCTGGATACCCCGGGCCACGAAGACTTCTCCGAAGACACTTACCGCACCCTGACCGCAGTGGATTCGGCACTGATGGTCCTTGATGGCGGTAAGGGCGTTGAGCCACGGACCATCGCGTTGATGGACGTTTGCCGTCTGCGTGACACGCCTATCGTCAGCTTCATCAACAAGCTCGACCGCGACATCCGTGACCCCATTGAGTTGCTCGACGAAATCGAAGCGGTACTCAAGATCAAGGCCGCGCCGATCACTTGGCCGATTGGTTGCTATCGCGATTTCAAGGGTGTGTATCACCTGGCCGACGACTACATCATTGTGTACACCGCCGGGCATGGCCATGAGCGTACCGACGTCAAAATCATTGAAAAGCTTGATTCCGACGAAGCCCGCGCCCACTTGGGTGACGAGTACAACCGCTTCTGCGATCAGCTGGAATTAGTGCAGGGCGCTTGCCACGAATTCAACCAACAAGAATTTCTCGACGGCCAACTGACGCCGGTTTTTTTCGGTACGGCGCTGGGTAACTTTGGCGTCGATCACGTCCTTGATGCCGTTGTGAACTGGGCACCACAGCCGTTAGCCCGTGTTGCCAACGAACGCACCGTGGAGCCCAATGAAGAGAAATTCAGCGGCTTTATCTTCAAGATCCAAGCAAACATGGACCCCAAGCACCGGGACCGTATCGCGTTCATGCGGGTCTGCTCAGGCCGTTACGACAAGGGCATGAAAATGCGTCATGTACGGTTGGGCAAAGAAGTACGGATCGGCGATGCGCTGACATTCTTTTCCTCCGAGCGTGAACAGCTCGAAGAAGCTTTCGCTGGCGACATCATCGGCTTGCACAACCACGGCACGATTCAGATCGGCGATACCTTTACCGAAGGCGAAAACCTGGGCTTCACCGGCATCCCGCACTTTGCCCCGGAGCTGTTCCGCCGCGTACGTCTGAAAGACCCACTGAAGTCCAAGCAACTGCGTCAGGGTTTGCAGCAATTGGCCGAAGAAGGCGCCACGCAGGTGTTCTTCCCGACACGCAGCAACGACATCATTCTGGGTGCTGTCGGTGTGTTGCAGTTCGATGTGGTCGCCAGCCGCCTGAAAGAGGAATACAAGGTCGAGTGCGCTTACGAGCCGATCACTGTGTGGTCAGCTCGCTGGATCGATTGCAGCGATAAGAAGAAACTTGAAGAGTTCCAGATCAAAGCCGTGGAAAACCTGGCGGTCGACGGCGGCGGTCACTTGACCTACCTGGCACCGACCCGCGTCAACCTTGCATTAATGGAAGAGCGCTGGCCCGACGTAAAATTCCGTGCGACCCGCGAACATCACTAACTGAAGGTCAGGTCACGGGCGTTTGTTACTGCAGCCAGCCCGCAGTTCCCAACCAGCCCGGTGCAGTTTTTTGCAGCCAATCGCTGGCGGCCGGATTGTGTTTCACCCGGCTGTCGAGAAAGGCTTGGCTGACCGCTTGAATCGAAGCTACTTGTTTCGGATCGGGAACAGGCTCTGCCCCGACAGGACTGTGAGCGCCAGACCGAAGGAGTTTGGTCTTGGCGTGGGATTTTCCCCCGGGAGTATGATCGTCCTCTGACACCTTTAACTCCTTTCCTTCGGTGGGAATGGGCACCAAATCTGAGCCGGACAAGGTCTTGTAGGTAGCCCGCGACAGCCTCAAGCGGTGACTGCCAGCAGCGGTCACGGATGCACCCACTAATTCGCGCTGCTGATTAGAACTGACCCAGTTGAACGGGTCTTCGTCGTCTTGGCTAGTAATTGTCAAGACGGGCGAAGCGATGCGTGCGAACACCTCAGGTTTGGCCTGGATTTCGGCAAAAGGACTGATCAACAACACAGCCTTGGGCTCAATATCAATACCGGTCGCGACGTCCACTTGTCCCGCTCCCGCCACCGCAGCGGCGGTTTGCGCGCCCAAATCAAAACCGGCTACGGCAACTTGACTCCAATCGATCGACGCCAGTTGCGCTTCACCTTTAGCCGCCCGCGCCCGCACTTCGCTTAACACTTTCTGCAGTGTGCTCAGCCGGTCTCGGAGGGAAGCGTTGGAATAGCGATCAGCCGCCAACTCGCGAAACACGCCCGCCTGGGCCTGACCTGTCAGGTAAAGAGCCGGGCCGTAGGCCTGACCCTGAACCGATAACACGGCATACCCGGCTTGTGCCCAGGCGGTGCGCCATTGCTCGCCCGCTGTGGCCGATTCACCGAGGCCCGGCAGATAAATAATCAGCGGCAAACGCTCATGGTTCACGGGCGCCAGCCAAGCGACATTCACCGATTGGCGTCCTATCTGCCACGTATCATCCCAACTGGAGACTTCGTTATGGGCCGGCAGATACGCGGTGGTCAGATCTTTGTTAACCAACTCGATAAATTTAATGTGGGCCCCCGCTGGGTCGCTAGCGCAGCCGGCGGTCAGACCTATTGTGCCAAGCAGCACACTCACAGCAAGCCAGTGTCTCGGTTGAAAATTCATGCACCCCACACAGTCCATCCCTATCAGTTGGCTCGGCTAAAGCGAGCAGCCTAACCGCAGCGGCCTCAATCAACGAGCCCGGCGCAGTAAATAATCGGTAAAGGCTCAGCCTCAGGCGGCGTAATTTGCCAGCTTCCTCTGGAGGAAGTCGAGAAAACATTGAATACGCAGCGCCAATTGCGAGTTTTCGGTAGTGCACCGCATGAATCGGTTGCCGGTAACCGCTGTTGGCTTCAGGAAGAATGACCTACAAGGGCTTGAGGCGAATGTCTTCGTCGGTCATGAAGTGCGATAGGCAAACAACGCCCTCCCCGGCTAAGGCTAACTGACGCACGGCTTCTCCGCTATTTGACCCACACGCACGAATCATCTGGTATTGCTGCAAGGATTCGACTAGGCCATTAACAGATGCAATCCAAGTAACCCCATTCCAACGAAAAACACCCGCTTGAACAGTGCCGCACTGATGCGCTGGCGCAACCACTGACCGAGCATCATGCCCAGCAACGCGGGCACTAATGCCAGCAATGAGGCGCCCATCTCACCGCTGCCCAGCGCACCCTGCCAATACAGGCCCGCCGCCAATGCCAACGTCGAGACGGTGAACGATAGTCCCAATGCTTGAACCAACTGATTGCGGTCCAAGCCTAACGCTTGTAAATAAGGCACGGCAGGCATCGCAAATAATCCGGTGGCGGATGTCAAAATGCCTGTAATCAATCCACAAAGCGGCCCGAGCCAACGCTCAAATCGCGGTGCAACATGCAGGGGCGGCAGGAACAAGCCACTCAGCGCATACAGCGCCAAGACCGCGCCTAGCACGCGGTTCATAGTCTGGTCCGATCCCACGCCCAACCAGAGCGTACCCAGGCCGGTGCCAAGAAAAATCAATAACAGCATCGTCCATAACCGCCGGAACAATGCCCGTAACTGGCCGCCTGTCGCCAACTGCCAAACATTAGTTACCGTCGCCGGAATGATCAGCAAAGCGGCAGCCTGCGCCGGCACCATAGCCAAGCCCAACAATCCCATTGCCACCGTTGGCAAGCCAAGGCCGATGACGCCTTTGACCACGCCTGCCGTCATAAAAACACAGAGCACCAGTAACGACAGCGCCCAGCCCAGATGCTGATAAAGTTCTATGAGCGTATTCATGACGTAATAATGTCGCGGCCAAGCGCATGCGAAAAGCTGTCATATTTTGAGCTAGCCTCAGGCATAGACAGAGGCTGTTTACAAGGGTGAACTTAAATGCACTTCGATCTGATCGACCTTCGGCTTTTTCTCAATGTGACTGAGAGCAGCAGCATCACGGCGGGTGCCAGCCGCAGTCATTTGTCATTGGCTTCAGCGAGCGCCCGGATTCGGGCGCTTGAAGGATCATTGGGCACACCATTGTTGGAGCGAGGACGACGCGGCGTGACAGCGACGCCTGCCGGCAAGGCCATGGCCCGGCACGCAAGACTGATCCTGCAGCAGGTCGACCGTATGCAGTTTTGCCTGACAGACTATGCCAAGGGCTTCAAAGGCCAGGTCCGAATGCTGTGCAATACCTCCGCGCTGACCGAATACCTGCCGGAACTGCTGGGGGATTTTTTGATCAAGCATCCCTCCATCGATGTTGATCTGGAAGAACACCCAAGCTTGAGAATCCTACACGCCGTGCGTCAAGGCGCGGCAGACATCGGCATCATTTCTGACGCTGTCGATGCCAGTGATCTACAAACACTGCCGTTTCGCGATGACCCGCTGGCACTGGTCATGCCAGTGGATCACCCGCTAAACATCCATCAATCGCTCTGCTTTGCGCAAACGCTGGACTTCGATCATGTGGCCTTGACGGCCAACAATGCGATAGCGATTTACCTCGAAGAACAAGCGTTGCATGTTGGCAAACGCTTGCGAATTCGGGCGCGGGCCGAAGGGTTTGCCGGGGTAATGCGTATGGTTGCTCGTGGCGTGGGCCTGGGAATCGTACCGCGCGCTGCGGTTGATCGTTACGAGCGCACCCATGCGGTGAGGAGCATTGCGCTGAGCGACCCATGGGCTGATCGCAAACTGCTGTTATGCGCGACTGATTTTTCCGTACTGCCGGGGTACGCCAAGATGTTAGTGGACGCCTTGAGCACCACCCCGAGCGAATAGCCGTCGCGCTTGATTGGCTTGCCCAGCACGCGCCGACCTGACGCGGTCGGTTCGTAGCCCTCAGCGTTTCTGGATACCTCGATGTCGAGCACAGACAACTGACCATCAAGCAATCGCCCTATGGTATCCGCGCGCTATTAACCGCGCGCCTACCTTCTGGAGTTGCCATGTCTACGCCGATTACCGTCCTTCGCGATACTCACCCGCTGCCCGTGCTTGACGCCTGCAAATGGGAGAAGCTTGAAGGTGATCCGCACACCGTCAACCTCAACGCTTACACTTCTGAAGACGGCAGCAAAATCATGGGCACCTGGATCTGCACTCCAGGCAAATGGCGCGTGGACTATGTGAAGTGGGAATACTGCCACTTTCAAGAAGGTTACTGCATCATCACGCCGGACGGCATGGAGCCTATTCACTTACGTGCGGGCGATATCTTTATCGTTGAGCCGGGCATGAAAGGGATTTGGGAAGTGGTTGAGACGGTCAGGAAGTATTTTGTTTTTGCTTGATAGCTCGATTGCAGGTCAAAGCACATGGCGGAGACCCATCCGCCATTGTCGCTGTGACCTACCCTAGCTCGACCAACCGCTCGAATGCTTCCTGGGCACCAATATGGGTCATGGCCAACTCTGTCAGCTCTCTGCGACTGCGCTTCGGTGCAGAAGGGGCCAGGGTGACCGGCTCAGTAAACTGCCCTTCGATCAAATTGCTGTAGAAGCTACTGGTCACCCGCAGTAAGCCGCCCACGCGGATATGTAAAGCGGCATCTCAAGGCTGTCCGACGCGAGGCGGTATGCCCCAAACACCTCAAGGGTTCTTCGCCAACACGTTGGCTACAGGCGGAACCGGATCCAGCACAACTTCAAAACAACACCCGCTGGGCTTCAGGCTTCTGAGCGCGACGGTCCAATGCTGGTTTTCGCAGATTCGCTGTACCAGTGAAAGACCAAGACCCAGTCCTTCACCGCGCTGTTCATCCCCCCTGACGAAGGGTTGGAACATGGCTTCGTGAAGGCTTTCAGGAATGCCAATACCGCTGTCTTCGACGGCAAAACCGTGCGGGTTCAGCGCTAGGCGTATGAAGCCTACGTCTGTGTAGTGCCAAGCGTTGCGCAGCAGGTTACCCATCACCGAATGCACCAAAGTTGCATTGAACAATGTAGGCAAGGTTTCGCCCGGATCAAACAGCAGTTGCAAGCCCTTTTCCTCGATGGGCTTGCGCCACAGATCGACCAGTTCTTCAGCAACGTCTAACAGCGTCGAGCGGGGCCCGTGTCGACTTTCGTTGCCCTCGACCCGCGCCAGCATCAAAAAGGTTTCAACCAACTGACTCATCCCGGCGCTGGCCCGAGCTATGCGCTTGACCTGATTACGGGATCGATCATCAAGCAGAGAGCTTTCCAACAGCAATTCACACGAGCTGGCCAATACCATTAGCGGCGTTCGCAGTTCATGACTGACGTCACTGGTGAAGAGTTTTTCGCGACCCAGTGCTGCACGCAAGCGACCCAAGGTGGCATCGAACGATACTGCAAGCTCGCCGACCTCATCACGGGCGTAGTTGGGTGATAAGGCGGGGGCAAGTTCAAGAATTTGATCGCGGTAGCGGACTTGACGCGAGAGATTAACCACCGGTGCCATCACACGGCGCGCCAACAAGCGACCCAATAAAATTGCCAGAAGGATGCTGAGGATAAAACCGACGCATACGATCCCAAACAAAATCCTTTCACGCTTTTCAAAATTGCGCTGGTCACGCAGCAGCACGTAGCGACGACCACTGACCATCTCGACCATAGCGTAATAAGCTTTTTCGCCGCGGTGTACCTCATGGAAGCCCGGCGCCAGCTCGGCTAAATCGCCGACAATGGCAAGTTCACCGGCGCCGCCCTCGACATAAAACAACTCTTCTTTTTCCGGTTTGTGGCTCCAGCTTTCAACGCTGTCCATTACCATCAGCCGATGAAGATCCCGACCGAGTGTGGCAGTGGTCAATCTTTTCTCGACCACGTGCACGGTCACGATAATGCCCACGGCGAATACCCCAGCCACCAGCACACTCATCAGCGAAAAGACCACCACGATCCTTTGCTTCAAGCTGTGCTTGATGTCCATCGATTTCCAGAACTTCAACGACATTCGGGGCACACACACAAGAAGGCATCGGAATCGAGACCAATAGGCGGATGATACCCGCCTATTGAGGGCCTTCAAACTCCGCGTTTTATTCAGGTTTACGATAGGACTCAATGATGGCCGAGAAATCCTTACCGCCCTCACCCCGTAAGCTCATGGCCTGGTAAAGCTGCTGCGCGACAGCGCCAAGAATCACCGGTTGATGGGCGACCCTTGCGGCTTCGGTTGCCAGGCCCAAATCCTTAAGCATCAGTTCTGCTCCAAAACCTCCGGTATAGCCACGCGATGCCGGGGCAGTTTCCACGATACCCGGCCAGGGATTGTAGACTTCAGAGCTCCAGCAGCGCCCGGTCGAACTGTTGATAATGCCGGCCAAAATGCCGGTATCGATCCCCAGGGTATTGCCCAAAGCCATAGCCTCGGCGACGCCGATCATGGAGATACCCAAGAGCATGTTGTTGCAGATTTTGGCAATTTGCCCAGTGCCAATGTCACCGCAATGAACGATGTTTTTACCCATCTGCGCCAAGACCGGCCTTAGCATTTCGAAATGCTGTGGGCTGGCACCGACCATAAAGGTGAGTGTCCCGGCCTGAGCCCCCCCAGTGCCGCCCGACACCGGCGCATCGCCGAGAACCACGCCTTGTTTGGCCGCTGCCGCCGCCACCTCGCGGATGGTCTGCGGATCAATCGTGCTGCAATCCACAGCGGGTACACCACGGCCAATCCCGGCCAGCACGCCGTCTTCGTTTAGGTAAACGCTGCGCACATGGGCCGCGGCGGGAAGCATGGTGATCACCAACTCGACGCCCTGGGATGCGTCCTTGGGCGATGCGCTGATGGTGGCACCTAACGCGCCGAGTTTCGCCAACACAGTTTTATTAAGGTCAAACAGATTCAGTGAATGGCCAGCTTTGATCAGATTGCGCGCCATGGGCGCGCCCATGTTGCCCAGGCCGATGAATGCGATTTTCATGGTTATTCTCCTTAGTCTGTAGATGCCTACTTGTTGGCGAACCGGCATATCTGAACCGCCGCATATTTTCCCTCGCCCACACGCTGGCTTTTACAGGCAATGACTTAGCGCAGATTAATGGTGGTGTTGACGCCATCGTTCACGCTGTCATCATCAAACCAGCGACTGGTGACCGTTTTGGTCTGGGTGTAGAACTGCACCACTTGCTTGCCATACGGACCCAAGTCGCCGAGTTTCGAACCGCGCGAGCCGGTGAAGCTGAAATAAGGCACTGGCACAGGAATCGGAATATTGATCCCGACCTGTCCGACATCGATCTCATTCTGAAACTTGCGTGCCGCTGCGCCGCTTTGGGTAAACAGGCCAGTACCGTTGCCGTAAGGGTTGGCGTTGACCAAGGCAATTGCCTGATCAAGGGTCTCGACTTCCAGCACCACCAATACCGGGCCGAAGATTTCCTGGGTGTAGATCTGCATCTGCGTGGTCACGCCGGAAAATAGGGTCGGCCCAACAAAATTGCCATCTTCGAAACCCGGCACTGAGACACCGCGACCATCCAGTTCAAGCTTGGCGCCCTCGCGGACCCCACTTTCGATCAAGCTCAACACACGCTCTTTAGCGCGTTTGGAAATCAACGGCCCAACATCGGTGCCCGCTTCGCTACCGGCATTCACCGTGAGTTTTTGCGCCAGGGCTTTGAGGTCCGGCAGCCATTGTTTAGCCGCGCCTACCAACACCACCACTGAGGTGGCCATGCAGCGTTGACCCGCAGCGCCGAAGCCCGCGCCCACTAACGCGTTAAGAGTTTGCTCGCGGTTGGCATCAGCCAAAACCACAGCGTGGTTTTTCGCGCCCATCATCGATTGCACGCGCTTGCCGTGTTGACCAGCGAGGTTGTACACGTGGGTGCCCACTTCGGTGGATCCAACGAATGACACAGCTTTGATGTCTTTATGGGTGCAAATTCCATCCACCACTTGCTTGCCGCCGTGGACCACGTTGAGCACGCCAGCCGGTATGCCCGCCTCTACCGCCAATTCAACCAGCAACATGGTCGACATCGGATCTTGCTCAGAAGGTTTAAGCACGAAGGTGTTGCCGCAGGCGATGGCCATCGGGAACATCCACAACGGAATCATCGCCGGGAAGTTGAACGGGGTGATTCCGGCGCAGACACCTATAGGTTGACGCAGCGTGTAGGTATCGACTCCGCCTGCGACGTTTTCCGAGAATTCGCCCATCTGCAGGGTGCCGATGGAGCACGCATGCTCGACCACTTCCAGGCCGCGAAAAATGTCGCCTTCGGCATCCGCTATGGTCTTGCCCTGCTCGGCGCTCAGCACCATAGCGATGCGCTTGGAGTGTTCACGGATCAACGCCTGAAGCTTGAGCATGATGCGCATCCGCGCACCGATAGGCGTATGGCGCCAGGTTTGGAACGCCTGCTTCGCGGCAGCGACGGCGGCGTTCACTTCGGCTTCAGTCGCGAACGGCACTTGCGCCAAGACTTCTTGGGTCGCCGGGTTAACAATGTCGCGCCATTCATTGGTTTTCGAATCGACCCACTCACCCGCGATCAGCAGTTTGACTCGGGCAACAGCGCCGGATGTGTTGTTGATTGAAAGACTCTGCAAAGCGTTCATTCAAGTTCTCCAGTATTCGAACGGCCCAGTAGGGGCAGCGAAAAATTCAGATCAAGCCGTTTGTTTTAGATCTATTCAGGGTGCGTGATACCGCGCCGGATCGGGTTTCATCAGTGCAGTACAGAACAGCGCGATCACGGCCATGCCAAGGAGGTAGACGATGACGTAATGCGGGCTGCCGTCGGCGTAAGTCAGCAATTTGGTGGCGATCATCGGCGCGAATCCGCCACCCAACACGCCGGCCAGTTGCACGGACACCGAGATGCCGCTGTAACGAATTTCCGCCGGAAACTGCCGGGCGAACAACAGCGATTCAGGGGCATACATGATCGGGAAGACCACCCCGACCGCCAGCACCATTGCCCACCAGACCCATACAGGCTCGCGGGTTTCGAGCATGGCGAAAAACGGATAAATAAACGCGCAGAGCAATAACAGCCCGGCGAAGTACAAGCGGCGCTGGCCTACTTTGTCCGAGAGGTAGCCGCAAAACGGCATGGTGAACAGCGACAACACCGCTCCACAGGTAATCGCGTTGAGCACATCGGCCCGGGGGATCTGCAATTGGTTGGCAGCGTAGGCCAAGGCAAAGGTTACTGACATGTAGAACCAGGCGTTCTCTGCCGTGCGGGCTCCGATAATCGTCAAGGTTTCCCGTGGGTGTTTGCGCAAAACCTGAAACAGCGGGACTTTGACCGCCGTGTTCTGCGCTTTTATTTTTTCGAACGCAGGGGATTCGGGCACTTTTAGGCGGATCAACCAACCGATGCCCAGCAAGACCACGCTGGCAACAAACGGCAGGCGCCAGCCCCAAGAGAGCATATCCGCTTCAGGCAGTTTAGCGACCAGGCCCATGGCCAACGACGCCAAGACTAAGCCCGCACCGACACCGGTCTGCGGCAGGCTGCCATAAAAGCCTTTTTTGCCTTCGGGGGCATGTTCGACCGCCATCAGCACAGCTCCGCCCCATTCGCCCCCGACCGCCATACCTTGTAGAAAGCGCATCAGCACCAGGATCAACGCGGACCAATAGCCGATTTGATCGTAGGAGGGGATCAGCCCGATTACGATGGTCGGAATCCCCATCATCATCAGCGTGAGCAACAGCATGGATTTACGCCCGATGCGGTCACCGAAATGGCCAAAAATAATCCCGCCCAACGGCCGACCGAGAAAGCCCACGGCGTAGGTGGCGAAAGCCGCCAACACTCCAGTGATGGGGTCCAGTGCGGGGAAAAATATTTTGCCGAAGATCAGCGCGGCAGCCGTGCCGTAGAGGAAAAAGTCATACCACTCGATGGTGGTACCGGCCATGCTTGCCATGCCGGCGAGCCGATAGGATGCGACCTTTTTTGCAGGGTTGGCGCCGACGGAACCTGCGCCCACAGTTGTAGCGTTCTTCATAAACTCCTCCGCTTATTATTTTTGTGCAGGGTGTTATGGCATGTAGCTTCGTTTAGCAATGGGGTGAGCGGCCTTGCTGATTAGGTCTCCTGAGCCGCTGATCCTGAATTTGGTCGAGGGCATGTTTTGGAGTATAGATGTGCAAACATCTAACAAGAACGCACATAAAAACCGGATCAACATGCAAAATAACATCACGTCGTTAAACCTACTGAACTGGGACGACCTCAAGTTCTTCCTGGAAGTCGCCCGCACCCGCAAGGCTAGCGCTGCGGCCAAACGGTTGGCGGTGGACTACACCACGGTGTCGCGACGGATCAATTCTCTGGAAGCGGCACTGGGCACATTGCTGTTCGAGAAGTCCCGCAGTAACGGCTTCATTTTGACCGCCGAAGGCCAGCGTTTGCTGGGGTATGCCGAGTCGATTGAAAGTACGCTGCACTTGGCGTGCGAGCAAGTTTCAGGCTCTGGCGTGGCACTGTCCGGACATATTCGAATGGGCTGCACCGAAGGCTTTGGTAGCTTTTTCATCACCCCGCAGCTGACTCATTTCCTCGACGCTTACCCGGCGATATCAGTGGATATTCTGCCGTTGCCGCACTTCATCAGTTTGTCCAAACGCGAGGCCGACATCGTGATCGCGCTGGAGCGCCCGGAACATGGACCTTATGTGTGCTGCAAGCTGTGCGATTACAGCCTGCGGCTCTACGCGACTCAGGATTATCTCGACAGCCATGCGCCGATCAAACGCAGCGCTGATTTGGCTAATCATTCGTTCATCAGTTACGTCGATGACTTGGCGTTCAGCTCTGAGTTGCTGTACCTGAGCAACCTGCTGCCCGGCGCCAGCGCCAACCTGCGCAGCACCAGCGTCATCGCCCAATACGTCGCCGCGCTGCAAGGCCGGTCGCTGGCGATACTGCCGTGTTTTCTTGCCGCGCAAGATTCGCGGCTACTGCCGGTGTTGGAAGATGAGGTGAATATCACGCGGCAGTTTTGGATGTACTGCCGCGAGGATCTGCGGAAGTTAAAGCGGATTACCTTGTTGTGGGATTACATCCGCGTGGTAACTGAGCAGAACCGCCCGCTGTTGCTGGGGGAAACTAAGGGAATGGTGTTTGCTTCGGAGTAGTCTGCAAGGATTCAGGGAGGGTAAATATGACCGCGTCTGTGGGACCGGCGCGGTTCGGGTAGTTCTGTAGTAGTCATCGACGCAGTTAGTTTATAAATCTCTGAACTATCGATTTGAGCTTTCCTATTCTTCCCGGTCCCGCCCTCCACCTAAGATCATTCTCACACGGGACCGAAACCCCAGAGATTCGGCCCAAGGATTACCTCTTTCTGCTGCTGCCCCCCGTTGCCCGACCCGGTCTTGCCGTTGTCGTGCTGTGCCGTAGCCCGAGGAATCTTTGAGGTCGTTGATGAAACTGGAAATATTCCGAACGCTTTGGGGCTATACCGCCAGTAAGGTCCAAGCATTGGAGGAGCTGCTCGAAGCCGGTTTTGACGGCATCGAAGCGCGCCTTCCACTGGAAGCCCGCGAACGAGCGGATTTTGCCGCGTTTCTGCGGGCCAATCGGCTGGGCTACATCAGCAGCGTGTTCACCGCTTATAACGTGTTGCCCGAGCAAGCCGCGCCGGTCGACGAACACCTTCAGGATCTCGACAAAAAACTCGCTTGGGCCGCAGAGCTGTCGCCGCGTTTCGTCAATGTGCTGGCCGGTAATGACCGCTGGCAGTTGCCGCAACAGGTAGACTTTTTCGGCCGCGCACTGGAGCTGGCGCGTAAACACGGCCAGGTGTGCAGCTTTGAAACCCACCGCTCGCGGTCGTTGTTCAACCCCTGGGTCACCCTCGAACTGATTCGCCAATTGCCCGATTTGCGGTTCACCAGCGACATCAGCCACTGGATCGTCACCTGCGAACGCTTGCTCGACGATCCCGAGGACGACCTGAGCGCCTTCGTTGAGCGGGTCCATCACATTCAGGCTCGGGTCGGGTATGACCAAGGCCCGCAAGTCCCTCACCCCGCCGCGCCGGAATACGCCAAAGAGTTGGCTTTCCATCAACACCACTGGGAAGCGATCTGGCGTTCACAACAAGCGCGTGGCTATCAGGTCAGCACGTTGACCCCCGAGTTTGGCGCCGACGGCTATTTGCACAATCTGCCATTTACCAACGTTCCAGTGGCCGATCTGTGGTCGCTCAACGTGTGGATGGCCCACGCCGAACGCGAGCATTTCAAACGTTTTACTCATTCGTCTCGCCATTAAGGAGCGCTTTTCCATGCCTGAATTGTTACCCAAAGCAGCGCCCTCGCTGGCCGCTAACTTCAACAGCATCCCGATGGTGGACATTGCCGGGCTGTTCAGCGCCGACCTTGAAGAGCGTCAAGCAGTGGCCGAAAAACTGGGCGCCGCGGCCCGTGACGTCGGATTTCTGTACATCAAGAACCACGGCATCGAAGCGCGGTTGATCAAGGGACTGTATCAAGCCGCCAAGGACTTTTTCGATCAGTCTTTCGAGACCAAGATGCAGCATTACATCGGCACCTCGAAAACCCATAAAGGCTTCGTTCCCGAAGGTGAAGAGGTGTACGCCAAGGGCAAGCCGGATCACAAAGAAGCCTTCGATGTCGGGTTCGAAGTGCCCGCCGATGACCCTTTGGTGCTGGCCAACACGCCATTGCTTGGCCCTAACGAGTGGCCGCTGCTGCCCAATTTCAAGGAATCGGTGCAAGCCTATTACGCGGCGATCTTTGCCCTGGGCCGCCGGTTGTTCGACGGCTTCGCACTGGCATTGGGCCTGGAAGAGGGCTATTTCGATGCGATGGTGACGCGCCCGCCATCGAAACTGCGCTTGATCCATTACCCATTCGACGACACCGCTCAAGACGCGCCCGGTATTGGTGCGCACACCGACTACGAGTGCTTCACGATATTGCTCGCCGATCAGCCGGGCCTTGAAGTGATGAACGATCAAGGCCAATGGATCGACGCGCCGCCCGTGGAAGGCGCCTTAGTGGTGAACATTGGCGACATGCTTGAGGTGATGACCGCTGGTACGTTCGTTGCAACGGCTCATCGGGTTAGAACAGTGAGTCAGGAGCGGTATTCTTTTCCGTTGTTCTACGCCTGCGACTTCCACACGCAGATCAAGCCGCTGCCCAGTTTTGCGCAGGCCGGCAAGGATTACGAGGAAATCGCCATCGGTGAGCACATGTTCGGCCAGGCGCTGCAAACCTATCAGTACTTACGCAAGCGGGTGGAAAACGGCGAAATCATCCTGCCGGAAAAAGCCCGTAAACCCTCGAGTTTCGGGCATTTGAAAAACCAGACCCCGGACGCGCCGTAAATGCAGTGCCTTAACGATTCATTTGATCAATGCAGTTCCTTTCCTACTGTGGAGTCACCGACGATGCGCAACAAGAACAACACTGCCGTTCGCTTGACCGTATTGGCCGTCGCCCTCCTCGGCGCGACCGTGGCGCAAGCAGCAGCGACCGTGACACCTGGCCAGTTCAAGGTGGGCATGGAAATTACCTACCCGCCGTTTGAGTCGTATGACAAAGACAAGAACGTCGTAGGCTCGGACCCTGAGCTGTCCACAATGCTGGGCAAACACATGGGCCTCAAGACTGATTTCGTCGACACCAAGTTTCCTAGCCTGATCCTCGGCCTGAACTCTGGCCATTACGACGCGATCATTTCCGGGATGTACATCACCCCGGAACGTCAGACTCAAGCTCAAACCATTGCTTATGCCAAGACCGGCGCAGCGATCATGGTGCTCAAAGACAGCACGGTTAAACCGAAAGTCCCGGAAGACCTCTGCGGTCTTAAAGTCGGCCTGGAAAAGGGCACAACTTGGGTAGCCCAATTCAACAAGCTGTCTACTGACTACTGTGTGCCGAACCACAAGGGCGCCATCGCAGTCAGCGAATTTCCGTCGGCACCGGAAGTGACCCAAGCGCTGCTATCCGGCAACGTTCAGGCTCAGGTTGAAATCGACGGGGCGGCCGGCATGATCGCCGAACACACCAAAGGCCGGGTGATGGTCAGCACCGAACATTCCATCTACCAACAAACCTTGGGCATCTTCGTCAAAAAAGGAAATGAAGAGCTGTATAAAGCGTTGCTGACAGCCTTCGATGACAGCAAGAAATCCGGTGAATACGCCGCCCTGTTGAAGAAATACAACCTCGAAGAACCGAGCAACTGATTCTTCTCCCCGTTTGACCCGCCGGCTTCCCACGAAGCCGGCAGCTTGAGGTGTGCATGCAATTCGAATGGCCCTACTTTTTTTCTTTGTTTTCTGTGTCGGATTTTTGGGAAGCGTGCATCACCGTTATCGAACTCAGCGCATTAGGCTGGTTCATCGGCATGGTGCTCGGGTTTCTGCTGGCCTCGGCCAAGCTTTCGACTTCGCGCTGGTTGCGCATACCGGCGGCGATTTATATCTGGTTCTTCCGCAGCGTCCCGTTGTTGGTGCTGGTGGTATTCGTTTACAACCTGCCGCAGCTGTTTCCGGTTACCCGTGAGGTGTTATCGAACCCCTTCTATTCCGGCCTGTTCGCCTTGATCGTGACCGAGGCGGCGTACATGGCAGAGATCCATCGTGGGGGGTTGATTTCGGTGGCCAAGGGCCAAAAGGAGGCCGGGCGCGCACTGGGTGTCGGCCTGATCGGTTTGCAGCGGTTGGTGGTTATCCCACAGGCGTTTCGGATTTCCCTGCCGACGCTGATCAACGAATACATCACCGTGGTCAAGCTAACCTCGCTGGTGTCGGTGATTTCGCTAACCGAAATTCTCACAGTGGGCCAACGTCTCTACGCGACAAACTTTCTGGTGATGGAAACCTTGTCCGCCGTGGCGGTGTATTACGTGCTGATCGTCACGGTATTTGGCTGGCTGTTGCAGCGATTTGAACAGTACCTGGAAATGAACAACCGCACGCCTCAGACACTGGATGAGTACGGATTGAGCGCGCTGAGAGGGAATTTAACCGCCCAGCCGTCGTTGGTTCGTTCGCATGTCGGCCCCGGTGCGGCGCCTGCGTTGCAGTTAAATAACATCCATAAAAGTTACGGCCAGCATGATGTGCTTCAAGGCATCGATCTGGACGTTCGCGCCGGGCAAGTGATTTCTATTATTGGCCCGTCCGGCTCAGGCAAGACGTCGTTGATACGCACCATCAACGGCTTGGAAAGTATTGATCAGGGCGAGATTATTCTGTTCGGCGAAAGCTTTATTCATGCAGGCGACAACCCTAACAGCCTACAAATTCGCCAGGGCGTGCAGCGGATTGGAATGGTGTTTCAAAACTTCAATCTGTTCCCGCACCGCACCATTCTCGACAACATCACCCTGGCGCCGCGCTACCACGGGCAAGACCGAGACGAAAGCGAGCAACGCGCCTACGCGCTACTGGATAAGGTCGGGCTGCTGGCTCATGCCCATAAGTACCCGCATCAATTGTCCGGTGGCCAGCAGCAGCGGGTGGCCATCGCCCGTGCGCTGGCAATGGACCCACAGATCATGCTGTTTGATGAACCCACTTCGGCACTTGATCCCGAGTTGGTGGGCGACGTGCTAAACGTCATTCGCGATCTGGCAAAAGAAGGCATGACCATGCTCATCGTCACCCATGAAATGGAGTTCGCGATGTCGATCTCTGATCGGGTGATTTTTATGGAGGACGGCAATATTCAAGTGGACGCCGCGCCGCAAGTGATCCGCGCACACGACGCTGGGGATCGGGTGCGCAGATTTATGGGGTTGGTGCATTGATGGACACCCTTTCAGCGGATTTATGCGTCAGTGGTTACAAACCCAGCATCAACCCGCTAAGCCGCTTGACCTTGCGCTTGATGGCGTCTTCGAACACGCCGGGGCGAGGTTCGATGAGGCTGAACCAGTGTTTTGCGCGGGTGATACCGGTGTAGATCAATTCCTTGGTCAGCACCGGGTTCAGCACTTCCGGAAGGATCAGCGCAGTGTGGGCAAATTCCGAGCCTTGGGATTTATGCACGGTCATGGCGTACACGGTTTCGACGTCATTCAAACGGCTTGGCAGGACAAAACGCACACCGCCGCTGCCGTCGTTACGGGGAAATGCAACGCGCAATACGTGGCGGCTGGGCTCAACGCCATCGCGCTCGGGCAGGCGCAGGGTGATCCCTATGTCGCCGTTCATCAACCCCAACCCATAGTCGTTACGCGTCATCAGCACCGGGCGGCCTTCGTACCAGTGCTGGGCGCTTTCGATCAGCCCCGCGTTGAACAGCGCATGGGGGATGCGCTGGTTCAATCCTTCAACACCCCATGGTCCCTTGCGCACGGCACACAACAACTGAAACGAATCGAACGCTTCCAGCACTGAACGCGCCCAGAGTGTCCAGCAGGGGTCTTCAAGGGCAGCGCTCGCGGCCGGGCGTTGATCCGCCAGCAGACCCAAGTAATACCGATAACCTTGCGGCCCTTCGGTGCCTTGACTGTGCCCTTCGATCAACACGCGCTCAAATGCGTGGTCCTGCTCGCCTTTCAAGCCCAGCGCAAAAAGATCTTTGTGGGTCCGTGCCGCGAGCAAGGCCCGTGCTTCCCCCGCTTGCTGTTGATTGACCAGCCGGGACAATTGACCAATGCCGCTGCCTTGCACAAAACGCCGCGAGTGCCGCAGCATTACCACTTGTTGCGCCAATGGAAATTGCAGGGCGTCACCCTGTTGCAGACCGCTGCGGCCCAAGTCTTCGCCGCTGACCGCTTGTAGCCATGTTTGGGTTTGCGGGCTGTATCGGCCTGTTTCGGCATCACGACACAGATCGCCCAATACCGCGCCCGCTTCTACAGAGGCCAGTTGGTCTTTGTCGCCGAGCAAAATCAATCGCGCGTGGGGCGGCAATGCGTCCAGCAGGTTGGCCATCATTTCCAGGTCGATCATCGACGCTTCATCGACCACTAACACATCCAGCGGCAGCAGGTTACCGGCGTGATGACGAAAGTGCCGAGTGCCCGGACGACTGCCTAACAAGCGGTGCACGGTGGCGACGTCGCTGGGAATTTTCTGTCGAACGGCTTCTGTCACGTCCAACGACTGAACTTGATGGCTGATGGATTCAGTCAGCCGTGCCGCTGCTTTTCCGGTGGGCGC
Source organism: Pseudomonas sp. AB6 (assembly GCF_034314105.1). Classification (NCBI taxonomy): domain Bacteria; kingdom Pseudomonadati; phylum Pseudomonadota; class Gammaproteobacteria; order Pseudomonadales; family Pseudomonadaceae; genus Pseudomonas; species Pseudomonas sp. AB6. The sequence continues at coordinate 4,825,765 of NZ_JAVIWJ010000001.1, read as the reverse complement.
CGCCAGACGAATGCGCAACGGTTGCCCGCTCTCTACGGCAGGGGCTTGCAGCAATGCCAGCAAACGCACCACGGTGGTGGTTTTACCGGTGCCGGGGCCACCCGTGACGATGCTGAAGGCGCCGCGTGTCGCCACCGCACACGCCAGTTTTTGCCAATCGATCAGGGCGTCAGGGGCAGGGTTGGCTTTACCAAACAACGCGTCGAGCCGTTGCGCCAAATCCTGCGGTGCCGCGTCCTGCTGCGCCAGACGTTGACGCAAAGCGCTGTCGATGCGCCGTTCGTAGCTCCAATAGCGGCGCAAATACAAACGTCGATCCGACAACACCAACGGTTTTTGCGCCGCCGCTTCGCTGTGATCATCGGCTTGTGCCACCAAGGCACTCGCGGCCAAGGCGTCATACCAATCGCTACCGTCCAATGCCTCCAGTAGTTGCGATGGCAGTAGCATCGGACCCATTTGCGCATCGCCTTCGGGTGGCAACGACAGCGCGAAATCCGGTTCTTTCAGGGTTTCATACAGGTCCAGGCACACATGCCCATGGCCCAATTGATGGCTGGTCAACGCTGCCGCCAGCAATACCAATGAGTCAGCCTGCGGGTCCAACTCACTGAGGAACGCCACAAATGCCCGGTCCAAGGCGCGCAACCAACCGCGCTCGACCCAACGCTCCAACAGCAACAGCAGGTCGTCGACTCGACTCAGGGGGGTGAGCGACGACAGACTCTGCGCGTCTAACGCAGTGGGTAATAATTCGGCGAATGAGCGACTCATGCGGGCTCTCCTGACAGCGCATCTTCTTGAAGCATTGTTTGGCCTTGAAACAGCAGGTCGAGACCTTCAATCAGTTCACGTGGCGGGCGGGTGAAGTAGAGGCCCTGACTCGGCGCTCGACTGCCGCGCAAGAACAAATACACAGCGCCGCCCATGTGCTGGTCATAGTCGTAATCGGCCAAGCGTGCCTTGAGCTGGCGATGCAAGGCCAGCAGGTAGAGGACGTATTGCAGGTCGTAACGGTTTTCCAGAATCGAAGCGATCATGTTGTGTTCGGTGTAGGCATCGTCGTCTGGGCCGAGCCAGTTGGATTTGTAATCGGCTACGTAATAACGCCCTTGGTGCTCGAACGTTAGGTCGATAAAGCCCTTGAACATGCCGTTGAGCGAGAAGGTTTCCGCCTTGGCCCGAGGTGCGCCGTTATGGGTATAGCGCCGGACCAGGGCGTCCATTTGCGCCACGTCGACTTTGTGGCAGGCGAACCAGAACTCCATTTCGATGCGGTACTGGTGTGGCTGGTCCAAGGCGCTTAATGACACCGGTGGCTCGTTCGCAGCCAAACGCAGCGGCATCGTCAGCAGGTGCTGCATCCAATCGGTCAACGTAGGAATCCAGCCTTCCCAACCCCGACGATTGCAGCGACTGCCGACAGCTTTTTCCAGCTTGAGCGGATGGGCTGCAACCACGGCAAAACCTTCAACTCCGGCCCATTCCAACAAGCCATGGAGAAAAGTCCCGGGATTGGGCCCACGTGGGAATCGGTGGATATCACCGCCGCTGACCAATATTTCGCGAGGGGCATCGGGGTCGAGTCGTTCGTCGTCAAATAGCTTTTGCGCTTGCGGGCTGTCTGGGGATTCGTCGCCATCGGTAATGGTGTCGCCGATACGCAACGCGCTGTAAGAAGCGATCCACCAGTTCTCAGCGGCGCGTCGTTTTGGCTGACGCGGCTTGAGTAATATTGCGTCGTTGCGCGGCGGGCTGAAGGTGTCAGCGGTAGGCATGGGCAGCGGCATGACATTCACCGCGGTGCAGCCCTCTGCCAAGTCCCGTAGCCATATCGCGAGCGCCGCCGATTCAGCCAGCGAAACTCCACCGCCGAGCAAATACCCCAGCGCCGAACGGTGCAGTACCGAATGGCTGTTGTTCCCGCGCTTGAGGTCTGTCACGCCGAGGTAGCAAGCGTATTGAGCCCGAGTCAGGGCTACGTATAACAGTCGTAAATCTTCGGCCAGACGTTCGTCGTCGGACTGTTCGATCAAGACGGCGGTGGGTTTCAGGCTGATGTGCGCGTTGCCATCGGCGTCGTGAAAGTGCAGCGGCAATCGACTGCCATCTACCGGCTTTGACGAGCAAATGAAAGGCAGAAAGACCAAGGGATATTCCAGTCCCTTGGACTTGTGGATGGTCACGACTTTAACCAACTGCTCGTCGCTTTCCAGCCGCAGGATTTGCTCTTCGCCCGCCTGGCCGGACAATGCCAAGTGCTCGCCGAGATGACGGATGAGCGCTTGCTCGCCGTCCAATTCGGCGGCGGCTTGCTGCATCAGTTCAGAAAGGTGCAGCAAGTTAGTGAGGATACGTTCGCCGTCGCTGCGGCTGATCAGCGCTTGGGGCAGTTGGAAGTCGTGGAGCAATCGCCGCAGCATCGGCAGCACGCCTTGGGTGCGCCAGATGGTGCGATAACCACGAAACTGCATTACCCGCGCTTCCCAAGCCAACTCGTCTTGGTTCAGGCGCTCAAGCTCAGCCAGCGACAGGTTCAACGTGATGCAGGCCAAGGCCCCACGCACGGAGCGCTCGGAGTCCGGCTCGGCACAGGCCTTGAGCCAGGCCAGCAAGTCGTGGGCTTCTTGAGCGGCAAATACTGAGTCTTTGTCTGACAGGTAAACGCTGCGCACACCTCGGGCCGATAACTCGCCGCGCACGGCCTGCGCTTCTTTACCGTCACGCACCAGGATCGCGATATCAGCTGGCAACAGACCGCGTACCGTTTCACCTGCATGCGCGAAACCGGCATGGCCTTGCTGGCCCTTGATGAGCAACTGGGCAATTTCACTGGCGCAGGTAGCCGCCAGTTGTTGCCGGTAGATTGCGCCGGACAGGGGTTGCTCGCTTTGTAATTGCCAGATGTTCAGCGCAGCAACTGGCTGCGCTTCTACGGTAAATATTTCTTTGCGCCCTTGGGCCGCGACCGAGGTAAAGGGCACCTGATTGTTCTCACCGTCCCGGAATAAAAACGCACCGCGCTCGGTGGGACGTTGCTCTGCCAGGTTGAACACATGATTAACCGCATCGACCATGGCGTGACTTGAGCGGAAGTTTGTGCCGAGGGTGTGCAAGCGGCCGGTGGTCGCGATCCGTGCGCGCAGGTAAGTATAAATATCGGCACCCCGGAAAGCGTAGATCGCCTGCTTCGGGTCACCGATCAGGAACAATCCAGTCTCAGGGTCGTTTTCTTCGAGGCGGTAAATACTGTCGAAAATCCGGTACTGCACGGGGTCAGTGTCTTGAAATTCATCGATCAACGCTACCGGAAACTGCTCACGAATCAACGTCGCCAAACGCTCCCCGCCAGTGCTGCGCAGCGCAGCTTCCAGCCGCAGCAGCATGTCGTCGAAACCCATTTCCGCACGCCGGCGCTTCTCCTCTTCAAAACGCTGGCCCACCCATTGCGCGGCGTGTTCGAGCACGACGGCATCCGGCGTGGGCAGCGTGTCGAGACTGGCTTGGAGTACCAGCATGGCTTCCAGGGCAGGGTGTGAGGGCGCTTGCCCTTTCCACGCTTCGGCGAAGCCATCCGGGGTGAGCCGAGTGAAGCCGGTGCCAAGGTCCAAATCCTCCTGATCCTCATCGGCAGCCCAAGCGATGAGCTTTTCAAACCACGGTCTGAAATAGCGCTCTTGCATCTTGCGGCCGTCGACCACTTTGCAGGCGACGCCGTCGAGACAAATAACGTGGAGTTCGGCGGCCCAATTAGTCCATGGAAACTTCAGCGCACGCAGCGCTTGTTTGCGCTCTTCAAGGGCAGCCGTGATGAGTTCGGCGGGTTCTTGGGTCGTTGTATTTCGGTCGCTGCCAAACAGGGCGCGGACCCGAGGCAGCAGTGTCGCGGGTCCGCCCCAATGGGCACGGACCCACTTCAGCGCATCTCCCGACATGGGGTAGCAGAAACGCCGCCAATAATCGCGCAAGACTTCGCTGAGTAATTCGCTGTGATCGGTTTCCAGGGTTTGGGTGAACAAGCTGCCGCTGTCGAACGCGTGTTCGCGCAGCATGCGCTGGCACCAACTGTGAATGGTCGAGACGGCCGCTTCGTCCATCCACTGTGCGGCGATGTCCAGGCGGCTGGCGCAGGCCGGCCACTGTTCGGGGGTGAACTGGTCACGCAACTCGGCTATAAGCCCGTCGGGCGATGCAATTTCATTGCGAAAGTAACGGGCGGCTTCGGCCAACCGGGTGCGGATTCGGTCACGCAGCTCCTTGGTGGCGGCGTCGGTGAAGGTGACGACCAGAATTTGCGGCGGTAATAGCTCGCGGCCGAAACCTGAGACCCCCCCGTGTCCGAGCACCAGCCGTAGGTACAGCGCAGAAATGGTGAAAGTTTTACCGGTGCCGGCGCTGGCTTCAATCAGTTGGCTGCCGTGCAACGGGAAACGCAGGGCCAGCGAGCCGGTGGGTTGCTGCGGTTGGTCGGCGTTCATGCGCTGGCCTCGGTGGACAGGGATTGCCAAGCGGCTTCGTAGAGAGGTCGATACAGGGCATCACACCAGCCGACAAACTCTTCGCTGTCGGTCAGTGCAGCGAAATCCGTGAACTGGCGGGCCAGCGCGGTACTTTCCCGTCGCTCACCATCGGTGTTCACGCCGTCGCCTTCGTAGGCTTTGCAGGCTGCGGCCTCGGCTTTGCTTTCATCACGCTGGCCAAGCCAGGCGAATGCGGTTTTAACCGCAACGGGCAACGGTCGTTGCATGCCGGTTTGCCAGGCCATTAACAAATAGGTAAGCGCTTTTATGGCGGACTGTTTCTCGAGCGGCGCCAATAAGAGCGTTTCATCGCTGGCAACCACAGCGGTACTCAGTGGCAGATCGCAGGCGCAGGCCACCAGATGCACCACCCACGGCCGCGTCAACCGATGCCATTTACGGGTCTTCTCCGAACCGATGGCGTTGGGGATCGCGGTTACGGCCAGCAAATCGCCGTTGTTGTTTTGATGCAGACCACTCAACCAGCCGTCGAGACTTATTTTTTCATGGATGAAGCTGACTGGCAGCGCGCTGCTCAACGGCCGGGGCCAGCGGACCAGCAAATCCTGGTAACGCTGAAGCAGGTCCGGCAACGGCTCGATCAACTCCTCTTGCAAGCTCGTACCGAAACCGGCCATGGGCAGTAGTCCACTGCCTTGCAACCTTCGGGCTTGGGCGGTTAAGGCCTCACTCACCTGCTCGGGGCACGTCAATGCGGCGCCGAGCAAACTTTCGCTGAGGCTGTAGCGCTCAAGCGCATCGAGTACAAAAGGCTCTTCATCAGCCAGCGGCGCTTGGGCCACTTCGAAATAAATCTTCAAGCGCTGGCTGAAAAAGTGGCGAACCGGGTTGCGCAAAAAATCCTGAAGTTGCAGGAGGCTTAGGGGCTCGCCCTGCTCATACTCGGGCAGCGACAGGGATTCTTTCACGACGGTTTGAGGCTGGTGGAGCATCTGCCATTCACGGGCGTAACTGAAAAAACCGGTGTCTTGATGAAAGTACTGGGCGCTGAATGGCTGTAGCGGATGTTCGAGGGTGAGCGCGTGGAGCAGCTGTTGGCCGGGATCGCGTTTCTGTGTGTCTTCAGGTTGAACGGCGTCTTCCAGCGTCCAACCGCTGGCGAGGTGATCGCGAAGCTGACCAATCAACACCGACGCCGGACGCGCACTGTTGTCGCGAATGCTGCGACCGACCCAGCTGATATACAGCTGATCGCGGGCCGAGAGTAGGGCTTCCAACAGTAAATATCGGTCATCTTCCCGGCGCGAGCGGTCTCCGGGGCGATAGTCACTGCCCATCAGATCGAAGTCCAGCGGCGGTTGTGCGCGCGGGTAGTCGCCGTCATTCATGCCCAGCAGGCACACCAGCTTGAACGGAATAGCGCGCATCGGCATCAGCGTGCAGAAATTCACCGAGCCCGCCAAAAAGCGCTGCGACAGGCGACCTTGATCAAGGCCCGCTAGCCACGCTTCACGAACAACGGTCAGCGGCAGCTCGTCGAGCAAGCCGACCGTTTCGCAAGTTTCCAGCCAGGTTTCTCGGAGTTGCTCAAGCTGGCCAAGCAAGTAGTCGTCATGCTCACTGTCAGACCTGAAGAACAACTGCACCAAGGCCTGCATGCGCATGCCCCACACCTGCGGGGTCGCCGGCATTGAAAGCTCGGTGTGCGCGACCTGCAAGGCATCAATCAGAGCAACCAGCGGACCAATCAATGCAGCATCCAATCCGCCAATCTCGTCATAGGGTTCGATGCCATCAAAGGCCGCGCCTGCTCCCACTGCATAGCCGAGCAACATTCTACGCAGGCCAAAATGCCAGCTGTTTTGTTCCAGCTCATCGGGCAAACCGAGACCGGCGCGCTGCTGAGCATTAAGCCCCCAGCGAACACCTGCACCTTCGATCCAGCGATGCAGGGTGACGAGGTCACGCTCTTCAACACCGAAACGGGCGCGCAATGCCGGGACATCGAGAAGATCGAGAATCTCACTGACGGGGAAGCGGCTGTCGGGAATTTTCAGCAGATGTTCGACCGCAATTAACAAGGGCTCGCGACCGCGCTGGCCTTGGTCGGCAAGCGTGAAGGGAATAAAGCGTCGATCATCGCGCTCAAGCTGGCCGAACACCGCTCGAATGTGGGGAGCATAGCTGTCGATGTCCGGGACCATGACGATGACATCTCTGGGCCGTAGATTGGCGTTTGCACTGAAGCGAGCCAGTAACTGATCGTGAAGAATTTCGACTTCACGTTGCGCGCTGTGGGCAACGTGGAAACGGATTGAACGGTCATGGGCGGGATCAACAGCTGGCCAGAGCGCGCGGGTCTCATTGAGTGGGCGCAACTCCAGTATGTCGTCCTGGAGTTGGTTCAAGAGCGTGTGCGGTTCGCTCTCACTGAACAAGTCGATACGCCCATCCCTGAACGCTGCGCGATAGCTGTTTGGGTCGTCGTAGCTGTCGAGCAGATTGATATAGTCGCGGCCTTGCTTGCCCCAGGCCGCAAGCAGCGGATGGGCATGTTGATGCAATGCTTCAGGGTCCAGCACGACTGGCATTCCAGCTTTGCGCGTCTGACGTTTGTATTGGTGCCGCAATAAGTCTTTATCGGCGACGATGTCTGCCCAATGGTGACGACAAGGGTTATGTACGCAGAGCAACACCTGGCTGAATTTGGCCAGACCGGCCAGTGCTTCTAGCGCTTGGGCAGGCAGGGAGGAAATGCCGAAAACGATGACCCGCGAGGGTAATCCAGCAGGCGCTTCGGTCAGAGTATTTATGCGTTCGATAAAGCGCTGATGAACGCCCGCCCGGCTCTGGCCCATGCCTTCTTCACCAACGTCCAGCAATAGCGCACGCCACAATTCGGCTTGCCAGCAGTTGGCGGGGGTCAAGGCTTTAGCCTCTCCCCGACCGTTACGTAACTGGTGCCGGCCTGCCGCCCAGTCTTCCAGCCAGTCTGCTCGGTAGACCTGGTATTGGTCGAACAAGTCTGCCAAGCGCTCGGACAGTTGATAGCGCTTTCGCAAATCGGTATCGGCCGTGAGGAAGCGCTGTAAGGGTTCGAAATGTGGCTGATCAATCAGCGACGGTAGCAATCGCATTAAGCGCCACGTCAGCGGGGCTTTGTCCAACAGCGAGGCTGCCGGAATTTCATCGCGACCTAGCACTATTCGGTACAGTTGCCACATGAAACTTCCTGGCAGTTGAACGTCTATCGCCGCAGAGATGCCGCAGCCGCCAAGGTCGCCTTCCTGGGGATCTTCAGCTAACGCGAGCTTCAACCACTGGGCAATGCCGTTGCTTTGTACCAAGGCAATTTCATTCTCCAGCGGGGCCAGCGGATAACGGCGCATCCAGGAAACGACCAGACTGCGCAATACGTCCAGTCGGTTGCCATGGACAACCATGAATCCAGCAATGAGCGTCGGTGTAACCGGCATAGCTGCTTCCTTGACTGATACCGTCAGCGAGTGTCGCGTGAGGACGGCTCATGAATTGATTAAACCTGATGGCCGAACCTTAAGGCGATGTGATGAGGATTGCCATATTGGCGTGACCGATAACGCCGTAAAAGGGGTAGATATCCGCAAGCGGGTAGACATCACATCATGGCTTACGAAAGCGCACAGAAGATCACAGCCCTCGTAGTTTCTGCACGACCCGTTCGATTAACCGTATCAGCCCTTTGATCAACTGGAAAACCGAACCGCAGTCGTTAGTCGCCCTCGTATCTCAGATGCAAAGACGACGGGTCAGATCATTCAGAAGCCACCGCCCCGCTTTTCCTAAAGACCGATTTTGCATATGCGCTGCGTAGATCGTAAGTGTGTCTGGTGTGCGCTCAAGCTCGGCGGCCAACTCAAGCGGCAGTAGGCGCCCTGAAGCCAGATGATCCGCAATCAGATGCTCTGGCATTCGGCACCAACCGAACCCGGCGAGCAAAAAGTCCAGCCGCCGTGCCAAATCTACAAACCGCCACTGCTGACTGCCTGTCACTCCATAGCTAGGGCCGCCGGGAGATACCGGATCGGAAAGTACCAATTGCACATAAGGCGTCAAGTCTGCACTTGTTGCCCGACGGCCTAATTTAGCCAGCGGATGCCCGCTGGCTACTACTGGCCTCAAGTTGACGCTGAGCAGTGGCAGTGCGGTGACATCGTCTGGGACCGTGGGAATTAAGGTACAAAGTGCCAGCGCCGCATCGCCGTTGCGCAATCGGCGCTCTGCGCCGCCTAAGCCTTCTGTGGAAAAACTCACTGCCAGATGAGGAAAAGCTTCGCGAATAGCGCCGAGGCTTTCGATGAGCGGGGCACTGGGGACTAAAGGGTCTATGGCAAGAGCCAGTTCCGGCTCGACCCCTGCCGCCGTACTTGCTGCCATCGCTTCAAACTGGGCGGCGCTTGCCAGCACTGCGCGTGCTTGAACCACTAGCACTCTGCCCACCTCGGTGAGAGTTGGACGATGACCGCTGCGATCAAACAGCGTCACCCCTTGAACTGACTCAAGCGTGGCAATCGACTGACTAATGGCCGATTGGGCACGCCGCAGATGACGCCCCGTTGCCGAAAAACTGCCTGTATCCGCAATGGTCGCAAGTATCCGCAACTGATCCAGACTGAGATTTCCGATCATGACCCATCACTTATATAGATGGACTCGATCATATTTACATCACTCCTGCCTAGAGATCTCTTTGAGTAGAGTGTGTCGCACATCGCTTAAAGCGACAACGCAAAAACATGCTGCCGTGTCACGGCGCCGGAGTTACTTTGATGTCCAGACTACTCACGATAGAAACCAGCTCACGTGGAGATGCTTCAATCTCCCGGCAGCTCACTCGCCGATTCGTGAAGGCGTGGGAAGCAGCGAACCCTAGAGGAACCGTCAAGGTGCGGGATCTAACGGCCACCCCGCTTGCATTCGTGACGGCTTCTTGGCTGCAAGCTTACTTCACCCCTGAAACCCAACATTCGCCTGAAATGAAAACCGTGTTGCAGCTATCCGATGAGCTTGCCGCCGAGTTGCTCGAAACCGATCACTTGGTTATTTCAACGCCGGTCTACAACTACAACGTCCCCGCGGCGCTTAAGGCTTGGGTGGATCACGTAGTACGTAAAGGCCTGACTTTAGGCCTTGATGGCAAAGGGCTGGTGACTGGTAAAAAAGCGACGGTGCTGCTCGCCTCTGGAGGCGTATACACCAGCGACTCCCCCATTAGAGACCGTGACATTGCTACCCAATATTTAGAACTGATCCTAAACGTCCTAGGCATCACCGATGTCACCTTTATTGCTGCCGGCGGCGCTAAAGCTGTAGATCTCGGAGAAATCACCATGTGCGATTTTCTCGATACCTTTGATCATCAAATTCAGAAATCGCTAGCTTAGGCAGCATTTTTCCTGGTTCATACGATTCTGCTTTTGTAACTCCCCAGGATATGTGGGCATACACTTGAACCCCGGCAGTAAAATATTGGCCTCCCCCACCGCATATGGCCAATTTGTTGGAGACTGAGCACCGCAGCCTCTGTCGCGTTGGCCTTCAAAACGAAAAATCGTTACACGATTATGAGATGCGCCCTTATGACTACGTTGATTCAGCGACTGATCCCGGATCATGCATCTGCATATCGAGCGCTGATGCTTGAGGCTTACCGTCTTCATCCCGATGCTTTTACTTCAGATGTCGAAGAGCGCGAAGCCTTGTCCATCGGCTGGTGGGAGAAAAGGCTGGATATTGGATCTGATGCTGCCGATGTCGTATTCGCTGCATTTGAGGGCTTGGATTTGCTTGGCGTCGTCGGCCTTTCTGTTGAGAAAAGAAGAAAGGCCAACCACAAATCCACGCTCTTCGGAATGTACGTTCCACTCGCTCATCGAGAGAAAGGCATCGGATATGAACTGCTACGCACTGTCTTGGCTTTTGCGAAATCTCAGCCTCAGCTTTTGCTCGTTCAGCTCACCGTCACCGAAGGTAATAGGGGTGCGCAAGGGCTCTATGAACGAATGGGGTTCAAGCTTTTTGGAGTAGAACCTTTGGCGGTAGCAGTAGGGCGGCGGTTCGTTTCAAAAGTGCATATGTGGCACGATCTTCGAAGCACTAACTGCGAAAACTAATGCACCCTTCATTTTTGATTGGCAGGTATCGCTCATGTCCTAGTGGCTGCGAATATCGGGGCGACTGAATTCGGAAGCAGTCAAAAACCACCTTTATGGTGGTTTTTTTATGGATTGGATCTGCCTCGGTTTATTTCTGCGCACAAACAAAACCCCTGAACGCGTAAGCGATCAGGGGTTCTGGAATTTAATCTTGACGATGACCTACTCTCACATGGGGAAACCCCACACTACCATCGGCGATGCATCGTTTCACTACTGAGTTCGGGATGGGATCAGGTGGTTCCAATGCTCTATGGTCGTCAAGAAATTCGGTAGCCGACCCGCGTATCCCTTTCAGGACGCCCGGTTCAGCGAATGGGGATGTGATAGATCTGTGGGTTTGCCAATTTTCGGTTGTGTCGTCTTCACACACCTCAATCTGCTTCATCGCAAATTGCTTGGGTGTTATATGGTCAAGCCTCACGGGCAATTAGTATGGGTTAGCTCAATGCCTCACAGCACTTACACACCCCACCTATCAACGTCGTAGTCTTCGACGGCCCTTCAGGGGACTCAAGGTCCCAGTGAGATCTCATCTTGAGGCTAGTTTCCCGCTTAGATGCTTTCAGCGGTTATCTATTCCGAACATAGCTACCCGGCAATGCCACTGGCGTGACAACCGGAACACCAGAGGTTCGTCCACTCCGGTCCTCTCGTACTAGGAGCAGCCCCTCTCAAATCTCAAACGTCCACGGCAGATAGGGACCGAACTGTCTCACGACGTTCTAAACCCAGCTCGCGTACCACTTTAAATGGCGAACAGCCATACCCTTGGGACCGGCTTCAGCCCCAGGATGTGATGAGCCGACATCGAGGTGCCAAACACCGCCGTCGATATGAACTCTTGGGCGGTATCAGCCTGTTATCCCCGGAGTACCTTTTATCCGTTGAGCGATGGCCCTTCCATACAGAACCACCGGATCACTAAGACCTACTTTCGTACCTGCTCGACGTGTCTGTCTCGCAGTCAAGCGCGCTTTTGCCTTTATACTCTACGACCGATTTCCGACCGGTCTGAGCGCACCTTCGTACTCCTCCGTTACTCTTTAGGAGGAGACCGCCCCAGTCAAACTACCCACCATACACTGTCCTCGATCCGGATAACGGACCTGAGTTAGAACCTCAAAGTTGCCAGGGTGGTATTTCAAGGTTGGCTCCACGCAGACTGGCGTCCACGCTTCAAAGCCTCCCACCTATCCTACACAAGCAAATTCAAAGTCCAGTGCAAAGCTATAGTAAAGGTTCACGGGGTCTTTCCGTCTAGCCGCGGATACACTGCATCTTCACAGCGATTTCAATTTCACTGAGTCTCGGGTGGAGACAGCGCCGCCATCGTTACGCCATTCGTGCAGGTCGGAACTTACCCGACAAGGAATTTCGCTACCTTAGGACCGTTATAGTTACGGCCGCCGTTTACCGGGGCTTCGATCAAGAGCTTCGCGTTAGCTAACCCCATCAATTAACCTTCCGGCACCGGGCAGGCGTCACACCCTATACGTCCACTTTCGTGTTTGCAGAGTGCTGTGTTTTTAATAAACAGTCGCAGCGGCCTGGTATCTTCGACCGGCGTGGGCTTACGCAGTAAATGCTTCACCCTCACCGGCGCACCTTCTCCCGAAGTTACGGTGCCATTTTGCCTAGTTCCTTCACCCGAGTTCTCTCAAGCGCCTTGGTATTCTCTACCCAACCACCTGTGTCGGTTTGGGGTACGGTTCCTGGTTACCTGAAGCTTAGAAGCTTTTCTTGGAAGCATGGCATCAACCACTTCATGTGCCTAAGCACACTCGTCATCAGCTCTCGGCCTTAGAATCCCGGATTTACCTAAGATTCCAGCCTACCACCTTAAACTTGGACTACCAACGCCAAGCTGGCCTAGCCTTCTCCGTCCCTCCATCGCAATAACCAGAAGTACAGGAATATTAACCTGTTTTCCATCGACTACGCTTTTCAGCCTCGCCTTAGGGACCGACTAACCCTGCGTCGATTAACGTTGCGCAGGAAACCTTGGTCTTTCGGCGTGGGTGTTTTTCACACCCATTATCGTTACTCATGTCAGCATTCGCACTTCTGATACCTCCAGCAAGCTTCTCAACTCACCTTCACAGGCTTACAGAACGCTCCTCTACCGCATCACCTAAGTGATACCCGTAGCTTCGGTGCATGGTTTGAGCCCCGTTACATCTTCCGCGCAGGCCGACTCGACTAGTGAGCTATTACGCTTTCTTTAAAGGGTGGCTGCTTCTAAGCCAACCTCCTAGCTGTCTAAGCCTTCCCACATCGTTTCCCACTTAACCATGACTTTGGGACCTTAGCTGACGGTCTGGGTTGTTTCCCTTTTCACGACGGACGTTAGCACCCGCCGTGTGTCTCCCATGCTCGGCACTTGTAGGTATTCGGAGTTTGCATCGGGTTGGTAAATCGGGATGATCCCCTAGCCGAAACAGTGCTCTACCCCCTACAGTGATACATGAGGCGCTACCTAAATAGCTTTCGAGGAGAACCAGCTATCTCCGAGCTTGATTAGCCTTTCACTCCGATCCACAGGTCATCCGCTAACTTTTCAACGGTAGTCGGTTCGGTCCTCCAGTTA
>NZ_JAVIWJ010000001.1:1017500-1112500 GCF_034314105.1 Pseudomonas sp. AB6 | reverse complement strand
GAACGCAGCCAGAATACGCTCCGCAATATCGATTACTACTTCAAGCGGAGCTTCAGGTGCCATGACCGCAAACTCATCTCCGCCCAATCGCGCCAGTAAGTCGGATTCGCGCAAACAGCCGCGCAAACGATAGGAAGCCTCACACAGCAGCAAATCACCAAAATGATGGCCCAAGCTATCGTTGACGACTTTGAAACGGTCCAAATCGATAAACATTACCGCTAAAGGTCGGCCATTCTTGCCAAAACGCACCCAAGCGGCGTCTAGACTCTGTTGCAGGTAGGTCCGATTTGGAAGGCCGGTTAATCCGTCATGGGAGTTCTCGTGCTGCAACTTGGCATTCGCATTATCAAGTTCACGGGTACGATCCTGAACCCGGGCTTCAAGTTTTAGATTGGCCGTGTGAATCGCATCTGCGGCACTGCGTCGGGACAATGCGGTGTCGATGTGCCGTGACACAAAAGTCAGTAATTCTTGATCACGCATAGAGTAACTGAACTGGGTGCTGTAGCTCTGCACCACCAACACGCCACGAACCACATCATTTTCGAATAACGGCACGCCGAGCCAAGATTGAGATAGGGCAGCATCACTGAAAATATCGATTTCACCCCTATCCTTCAAGCGCGATGCCTCTGCGGCGTCGATCAGACAAGGCTGCCGTTGGCGAATTACATACTCCGTAAACCCTCGCTGGCCACGGCGCGCAAACGGACGCCCGCCAAGCTGCTCATCGACGTAGTAAGGAAAGGTGACCTCTGAGGTAGCTTCGTCAAATAGCGCGATGTAGAAATTTTTCGCAAACAGTAAATCACCGACGATTCCATGCAAACTCCGAAACAACTCAGCCATATCGCCAGGGCGGCTGGACAGTTCAGCAATCTGGAACAATACGTTCTGTAGGTGCTCGGCACGTTCCCTGTCGGCAACTTCTTGGCGCAGTGCATCATTGAGCGCCGAGAGCTCCAGTGTCCTGCGCATGACTGTCTCTTCAAGGTCCGCTCGATGCAAAAGCCGGTCGAGCGCCATTGCGACATGACGTGCCACTACCAAAAACAACGCTCGGTCTTCCGCACTGTAAATGCGAGACACGTCATATACCTGCATCGCCAACATACCGAACACTTCGTCGGAGGCGTTTTTAAGCGGTGCCCCCATCCAGAACTGAGGACGATCACCTACGCAGAAAAAACGACCCTCGGCCTGTGCAGCTCGGATCTCGGCGGCATCAACCAGCAGCGGCTGACCCGACGTGAGTACTTGCCCGGTCATCGAAAGGTGCGTGGGATCCAGATATTCGTAGTTCTCGGATTCCAAAGCATCAACATCAATAATGTCGACGTAATACGGGTACGCAATCTTGCCCGTGTGCGGATCATAGAGCGCGAGGTAGAAATTTTCCGCATCAATCAGCGTCGCAAGAAGTTGGTGAATACCCACCAGGAATACTGATCGGTCGCGGGTAGAGCTAGCAAGGTAGGTAATTTCATACAGAACGCGTTGAGTGATCTGAGCGCGTGCTAACGTGTCCGTTTGCACCTGACGGCCCAAGCGCAATGCGAAATCGGCAAGTTCCGGCTCGTCAGCGTCATCCAGCGGCGCCAACAGCCAACCCAAAACACTTTCCCCCGACCCAGTCGGCCAGCAATACAATCGCCCTGCGCAGAAATTCTCGAACGCCTCGTTGGCAATAATGGATGGCCACTGCGCGCGTGCATCACCCTGTCCCACTAGATGTAACTGCTCGCCCGCTCGGTACACCGCCCAGGCAGTTGAATGCGGCCAATTACGCGCGGCATCTAATAAGTGCTTGATCGAATCCTCACGACCAACAGCCGTCATCCCATATCCCTGTTTGCTCGTTGATTGAGGTATCACGACGTTATCAGCTTTTGGCTGCCGCAGGGCGTCTGTCACAGGACGAATGCTCATCAGCGCTCCATGCCAGGAACTGGCAGTACTCATCTTAGTGATTGCTAGCAAGTCGGCGCTGAACGTGTCATTCAAAGCTTTTCGCTTTTTTATTCAATAGTTTTATACCCTTAAGTACAAATCGCCGTCGAAGCTTAATTCTCTAGTCAGCGTTATAAGTGGCAATCGCCTGCCGCGATGAGTGAATTCCCGGCTCTAATTTG
The DNA here is from genome assembly GCF_034314105.1 of Pseudomonas sp. AB6. Lineage (NCBI taxonomy): Bacteria > Pseudomonadati > Pseudomonadota > Gammaproteobacteria > Pseudomonadales > Pseudomonadaceae > Pseudomonas > Pseudomonas sp. AB6. The sequence continues at coordinate 1,110,365 of NZ_JAVIWJ010000001.1, read as the reverse complement.
ATGCTGCCGCATGTTTTAAGATCCTAACCAATGCCGACGAGCATCACCAAGAAGGGCTCTCCAATCGCCCACATCAAATTAATACGCATTCGCCGCGACCTGGCCGTTACTGACGATAAAAATCCCGGAGCTAGTACCCAAGCGAGTTGCGCCGGCGTCGAGCATGGCTTGTGCGGTGGCCGCATCTCTCACACCACCCGATGCTTTGACGCCAATGTCCGGGCCGACCACCCGGCGCATCAGCAGTACGTCATCCAATGTGGCGCCACCATGTCCGAAGCCGGTAGAGGTTTTGACGAAGCCAACTTTTAAGTCGCGACAGATTTCACAGGCATGAATTTTCTCTGCCTCGTTGAGTAGGCCGGTTTCAAGAATCACCTTGAGCGTTACCCCTTTGCAGGCGTTGAACACTTGAGCGATGTCCTCACGCACTTGATTCAGTAAGCCATCCTTAAGCCAACCAACATTAAGCACCATATCTATCTCACTGGCGCCAGCCTCGATGGCAGCGCTGGCTTCAAACGCTTTAGCTACGCTCAACCCCGCCCCCAACGGAAAGCCGATAACGGCGCACACCAACGGCGATGTATTGCGCAAACACTCCACGGCCAATGGCACGTTGGCGCTATTGACGCACACCGATTTAAAACCGTGCTCAATCGCCTCTTCACACAGGTGCCGAATGGCGGCTTGCGACGCGTCGGCAGCAAGCAGTGTGTGGTCTATGTAGGCGGCAAAAGCGGAAGTCGAGGCTGGCATAACAATGTCCTTTCCAAGGTGCAGCGAGGCAGCTGCGAAAATGTTACATTTAAATCATTAAATGTTAATAATCTCACATTGTAAATACTTTAATGAATCTCTACTCAGCGAAGAAATCGCGGCTTTTTTTGAGCTAAAAACTACGCGAAGTAACGCCGCACATTAGCGAAATGCTATTCAAGTCGCCTAGTGATTTTCTGCGCTCTATCTACCTTGAACTTCATCTCCCCAAGCGATGCGATTACTTATCTATTAACAGAGGAATACGCTCAGCTCGAAGAGGTAGGGGCCGGAGGCAGCACTATGTCCTTTCGCACCCTGCCAATAGACGAAGCGAGCACGAAAACCGATGACTCATGTGAATTTTACGAACATAAAAAAGCCCGATACTGTGAGTACCGGGCCGCGCAAATCTCTGGAGGGAGACTCGCAGTGGGTGCTTTCCGAACAGGCTCCCAAGGTTTTTCGATCAATATGCAACGAATCAGGCGTCTTGCAAAATCAGGTCGGCGCCCCTCTCCGCAACCATCAGTACTGCGGCGTGGATATTACCGCTCGTCACATTGGGAAAAATTGACGCATCGACGATGCGCAAGCCATCGATGCCATGGACTTTAAGCCGTTTATCGACCACCGACTTCTGTACATCCGCACCCATCGCGCATGAGCCGCACAGGTGATAGATCGAACCGCTGTTTTCGCGAAAGTATTGCAGCATCTGCTGGTCGCTTTCGACCACTGGCCCGGGCAGCACTTCCGCAACCGTGATGCTTTTCAAGGCCGGCGCCTGCATGATTTTGCGCATCAGCCGACTGCCCTGGATCACTTCGTCGATATCCTTTTGCGTGCTCAGGTAATTGGGGTCGATCAGTGCCGCGTCCCGAGGGTTCTTCGACTTGATCTCGATATGCCCGCGGCTGGTCGGCCGACACGGGTTGAAGCACAGCAGGAAACCGGAATACGGCTCGGGCTTGAGGCTGGCCTTGTTGTTTTTCGGGATCTGGTACGACAACGGGTTGAAGTACAGCTGCAGGTTCGGGTTGGCCTGCGCCTCGTTGCCACGAAAGAAACCACCGGCCTGATTGACGCTCATCGCCAAGGCACCCTTGCGGGTCAGCAGGTATTTGAGGCCGAGCTTGAGCTGGCCGAACAGCGAGCTGAGCTGGTCATTAAGCGTCGGGACATTAGCTTTGTAGTAGTAACTGGCGCACAGGTGATCCTGAAGGTTCTGCCCCACCGCCGGCAGGTGCTTGACCAGCGGAATCTGGTGCCTGGCTAGCAACGCCTTATCGGCGACACCGGACAGTTGCAGAATCTTCGGTGTGTCGACGGCACCGGCGCAGAGGATCACTTCCTTGCGCGCCTGAAAGGTGCGGACGAGGCCGTGTTGAGTTACGGAAATGCCGCTGGCCCGATCGTTCTCGAACAACACCCGGTCCACCAGCGCGTAATGCTCGACCGTCAGGTTCGGGCGGCTGAGTGCTGGATGCAGATGCGCAAAACTACTGGAGCTGCGCTGGCCGTCCTTAGTGTTGACGTCGTAGATGCCCGAGCCTTCGAATTTCGGGCCGTTGAAGTCATCACTGTGCGGATAGCCGAGTTCGTCGCACCCCTTGAGGAACACATCGCAGATCGGATGAGTCTGGCCCTTCATCGGGGTGATGCTGATCGGGCCGCTGCCACCGTGGTATTCGCTGTCGCCCAGTGGATGGTTTTCCAGTTTGCGGAAGTACGGCAGCACGTCCTTGAAGCCCCAGCCATCATTGCCGTTGGCCGCCCAGTCGTCGAAGTCATGGGCCTGGCCACGGACGTAGACCATCGCGTTGATCGAGCCCGAACCGCCCTGGACCTTGCCGCGCGGGGCATAGATTTTCCGGCTATTCAGCTGCTTTTGCGGTTGGCTGTAGTACATCCAGTTGAAGGTCGGGTTGTAATACATTTTGGCGAAGCCGACCGGGATCTTGAACCACAGGGAACTGTCCTTGCCGCCCGCCTCCAGCAGTAACACCGTATATTTCCCCGAGGCCGAAAGCCGGTTGGCGAGGATGCAGCCCGCGGCGCCTGCGCCCGCGATGATGTAGTCGTATGTCATTTAAGTCATTGTCCAAATAAACCGTCAGGCGCAAACCCTGTGGGAACGGGGTTACGCCATTTTGCGTCAGCCTCTGGCCGGCGATGTGTCTTTGACGTCTGCCGGAGTCGGCGCCATTTGCAGGTGCAAACGCTCGCCGATGTACGGCGAATGCCTGCGCACCACGTCCATGTTCAGCTCTACCCCAAGGCCCGGCTCGGTAGAGGGGATGATGTAGCCGTCTTCCCATTGCAACGGTTTGGTCAGGACTTCGGCATGGAAACCACCCCAGGTCATGATGCTTTCCTGAATCAGGAAGTTCGGTGTGCAGGTCGCCAACTGGAAACTCGCCGCAGCACCAATCGGCCCGTTGTAGAGGTGCGGGGCGATTTGCGCGTAATAGGCTTCGGCCATGCTTGCGATCTTCTTGGCTTCCAACAGTCCGCCGCAGCGCGCCACGTTCATCTGCAGAATCGACGCACCGCCAGCCTGCAACAGCTTGAAGAACTCGTACTTGGTGGTCAGACGCTCGCCGGTGGCAATCGGGATTGTGGTCTTGGCGGCGACTTGCGCCATGGCGTCTTCCTGACCCGGCGGCACCGGTTCTTCGAACCACAGCGGGTCGTACTTCTCCAGGCGCTTGGCCAGGCGAATCGCTGACGATGGGACCATTTGCCCGTGAGTGCCAAACAGCAGGTCGCACTTGTCGCCCACCGCTTCGCGAATTTTGCGGCAGAACGTTTCGCAGCGTTCTAGCACTTCCAGCGAGATCTGGTGCCCGGAGTAGGCGGTGTAAGGCCCGGCCGGGTCGAACTTCACGGCGGTGAAACCTTTGTTCATGTTCTCGATCGCACATTCGGCAGCCAGGTCCGGGTCGTCGTAGTCGTACTCGCCCTTACTGTTGACCGGGTACAAATAGGTGTAGGAACGCAGGCGCTCGTTGACCTTGCCGCCCAACAGTTCATAAACCGGCTTATTCGCCGCTTTACCGATGATGTCCCAGCAGGCCATCTCAAGGCCGCTGACCACCCCCATCATCGTCAGGTCCGGACGCTGGGTGAAACCGCTGGAATAGGCCTGACGGAAAAAGCGTTCGATGTGGTGCGGGTCGTGATTCAGCAAGTAGCGTTCGAACACGTCTTCGATGATCGGCAGCATCGCTTTGGGGCCAAAAGTCGCGGCGTAGATCTCGCCGACGCCTTCAATACCGCAATCGGTCTTGAGCTTGACGAACAGCCAGTACATACCGCCGATGTGCGGCGGCGGTACGGCAACGATATGGGTTTCAAGGGCGACGATTTTCATCTCAGGCACCTGTTTTATTCAAAGAAGTCTTGATCAAAGAAGTCTTGATCACAGATTTACGGCTGATACGAGCACGCAAGGTCAGGGCCGCGAGAGTCCCGAGCAGGCCGACGAAAGCGATGTAGCCGAAATACAGCTTGTAACCAACGGCACCGGGGAAATGCTCGGTGAGGTAGCCGTTGATCAACGGAATAAAAGCGTCTGGCAGGTAACCAACCACCGAGACGATGCCGATGGCCAGGCCGGTGATGCGCAGCGGTATGTTGCAGGTGTCGAGGATCGCCCAGTACAAGCCGCGAATCGCGTAAGTCATCAGGCCGATGAAGATCACCGTACCGATCAACAGGCCCATGCTGTTGAGCGCCGGGAACACGACCAGGCCGACCATTGCCAGTGTCGCGAAGAACAGCGCCACAATCAGCACCGAGATGTTCGAGAACTTGTCACCGAGCCAGCCGCCGCCAATCCCGCCAATCGGACGCATCCACAACTTGATGGTGGTGATGGTGCCGGCCATGACCGCGGTCATACCGCCGCCCTGAAGGTAATCGGAGAAACTGTAGGTGGCCCAGAAGATGTGATAACCGCAGAACACAATGGCTGTCACCAGCCACAGCTCCGGGATTTTTACCAGCGTGGCCAGGTCGCTGAGCAGGTTGTACTTGCCCTTCTCCACTGGCGCGGTGTCTTCCATCGACTTCGGATCTTTGATCAGTACCAGCACACAGCCGATGGCGATACAGGTGATGGCGTAGAGGTAGACCACGTGCTTGAAGCCTTCAGCGGCAGACTCGCCACGGGTTTCGGTGGCGAAGGCGAACAGCCCCAAAGCAACCGTCGCCAGCAAGGCTTCCACCAGGCCGCGACCGCCGTCGAGGATACCGAAGAACCGGCCCTGTTCAGTGTGGTGAGCAATCATCTTCACCCGCTTGAGCACCGAGGCCCAGAACGTCAGGCCAGTGGTCAGCCCCCAGCAACCGAAGATGATCATCAGACCGATCATCGACGGCGCCGTGGAGTACCAGAGCCCCAGGGCTCCAGTGGCCACCAGTGAAAAGAAAATCAAAAAGCGTGGCGCGATCCGGTCCGCCAGCCAGCCGCTCGGCAAGTAGCTGAGCAAGAAAATCGTCCCCAGCATCGAGTACAGATAACCCAGCTCGCTGTGGTTGATTTGGAACACCTCAAGCATGGTGGTCTGGTAGACCTGCCGCAGGTACAGGATCGGGTAGATCGCCCCGGCGGCCAGCACCAACAGCATCAACTGGACGTAGCGACTTCCCTTGTCACTGTGGCTTTTTGCACCCGCGTTCGAACCCTGAACAGCGGCAAAAGTGGTTACAGGCTTGGACATCTGTGAGACCTCGGGCAGCCCGGTGGTCCGGGCGCGCCAATAATTATTTTTATAGGTGCTGCGGGAGGCGTGTTGCAGGTGGATCAGTACTTCATCACCACGAGTCGGGTCTGGGTGAATTCGAGCATGCCGTGCTTGCCGTCATCACCACCCAGACCAGAGCGTTTCCATCCGGCGTGGAAGCCCTGGTACGGGTCGGCCGGAGTCCTGTTGACGTACAACTCACCGGCCTCGATGGCGTTGGCAACTTTCATGGTGGTGCGGTAGTTCTCGGTGTACAGCACCGACGACAGGCCGAACTGGTGGTCGTTGGCCATGGCCAGCGCTTCGTCGATGTCGTGATACTTGAGCACCGGCAGCACCGGGCCGAAGATTTCTTCCTGGATGATTTCCATGTCCTGGCGGCAATTGCTCAGCAGCGTAGGCGGATAGAAATGACCGGCGCCTTGCGGGATAAAACCGCCTGTTTCCAGTACAGCACCGTCGGCGACGGCGCGCTCGACCATGGCATGAATGTTCTGTTGCGAACTGGCGTTAACCAGCGGGCCCATAAGGCTCGCGTCGGTGGTGCGGTCGCCGAATTTTACGGCGCTGATTTTCGATTTCAGCAGCGCGAGGAATTGCTCGTAGACGCTTTCCTGTACGTAAACCCGCTCTACCGCCGTGCACAACTGGCCGCAGTGGGTGGTCTTGGATGCCACGATGGCGATGGCGGCGGCTTCAAGGTCAGCGTCGGCTTCGATGATCGCCGGGGTTTTTCCGCCCAGTTCCAGCGATGGCTTGGCGATGTTGACCTTGCAGTAATCGAGCACAATGCGCCCGGCGTTGACGCTGCCGGTCAGGGTGATCAAACCGACGGCTTTGTGGGTGCACACCGCAGCAGCGGTCGCGTGATCCATGGTCAGGATGTTGATTACACCAGCCGGCAAACCGGATTGCTGCACAGCCTTGGCGATTTCAAACGCCGAGGTCGGGGTGTTGTTGCTCGGGCGCACCACCACGGTGTTCCCGGCAATCAACGCCGGGGCGATTTTACGCAGCAAGGTGTAGACCGGGTAGTTGAACGGAATCAGACAGGCGACCACACCGATTGGCTCGCGGTGCAGGAACAGGTTTTCGTTAGGCGTGTCGCTGGGAATGATCTCACCTTCGATCCGCCGCGCCCACTCGGCGTGGTAACGGGTGATCTGCGCGGCGTAACGAGCTTCGTTGCTGGCGTCGGCCACGCTCTTACCGGACTCGGCGGCGAGGGCAGAACCGATGTTTTCGGCGCAGGCTTCGAGGGCGTCGGCGAATGAACGTAGGTGCTCTGCGCGCTCGATGCTGGTGAGCTTGCCCCAGCGCTTCTGGGCGGCGGCGGCAGCCTCAACAGCTGCGGTGGCTTCAGCGCTGGTGGCGGCCGAAACCTGACCGACCAAGGCTTGGGTCGCCGGGTTGTAGACTGCAATCAGCGCATCGCTGGCAGGCTCAATAAAGTGACCGTTTACAAAGTTTCGCTCGAGTCGCATGTGAATCGCCCATCGTTGTTTTTATCCAGTTCCCGCAGTCTTGGCATCCTGAGGGGGTTGAACAAACGATTTATTGAGCGCGGGAACATTCGAAAAAGGCAGGTTACCCCTTAACGAATCAAAATCCCTGTGGGGGCGGGGGAGTTTAGCTGGCGGCGGTGGAGGGTTCGAGCTGCCTTTGCGCCAACCAGATTTCTTCTTGCAACCACTGGCTGAACACCTGCAATTGCGGCATCAACGTTTGCTCCGGCCGGGTTACCAGCCAATAGGATTGATGCCCTTCCACATGCACGTTCAGTACTTGGGTCAACTGCCCGCTGGCCAATTCCGGCGCGACCATGTGCCAGTCGGCAATGGTGATGCCTAACCCATCGGTGGCCGCGCGAATCGCCAAGTCCAGCAGGTCGAATTCATAACCGCCCTGGGTATCGACGCCGCTGATTTTCGCCGCATCGAGCCAGTGTTTCCAGGTCAAGTAACGCTGGTCTTCCCGGGCCAGCACGTGCAGCAAAGTCAGACGATTAAGGTCGATCCCGCCTTCGCTCCATTCCCTTGCATACAGGGACGGCGTGCACACTGCGATGTGCCGTTCCTGGATCAACAGCGAGCTGTCCAGGCCATCCCACTCGCCATCGCCAAACCGGATCGCACAGTCCAGGGTACTGGTTTGCGCCAGGCTGTCTTGCAAGCGCGTGGTGATGCTCAGCTCTAATTCAGGATGCTTCTCCCGCAGCCGTCCGAGGCGCGGCATCAACCAGCGACTGGTGAAGGTCGGCGGCGCATTGATGTGCAGGCGATTGGCGTGGGATTTCTGCTGAATACTGCGCACCGTCAGCTCGATTTTGTCGAAGGATTGATGCAGCGCCCGCAGCAAAACCCGGCCGGCGCTGGTCAGTTCGAGGTGATGATGCCGACGCTCCAGCAGGTTCTCGCCGAGCTGTTCTTCGAGCTGACGCACTTGGCGGCTGACCGCACTTTGGGTGACATTAAGCAACTCCGCCGCCCGGGTAAAGCTGCCGGTGCTGCCAGCCACTTCGAAGGCTTTGAGCGCATTGAGCGCGGGCATTTTGCGTTTCATGAACAGTACTCGCGCAGGGGCTGACGAGTGCCAAGCATCCCACGGCTTGTGGGAAATTTCCTGAGTAACATGCATTTTTGTGTTGTGCGGTGCGATTTCGATGCGGTCGCCCCACCCTGTCAACACCGCGAATCTTCGCCTGCCCCGAAAAGCCCGGAATCAGCGAAATCGAACTGGGGTCGCACCTGCACCGACGTGGTCGGGCGTTTCGGCTACTACACGGACTTTTCGCGAACCTTCCTTCGGCGAACAAGCCGCCACTGCCGAACAACAGGAGCTTTACAAGCTGGCTTACGAGCAAGTGCAGACCAACTTGGAAATGCTCAAGGTTTCCGACTACCCGTTCAATCCACGCCTGATGCCGCGTTGCATTGCCCCGAACGGCGCCGTTACCTCTTCGACACCGTCCGTTTCCCCCTTGTTTCCACCTGGAACAAGGGGCATTTGTGGCCACCGCACAGTGTTTCGTACCCGCGCTTTCATCCGTCCGGCCTGTCTAGCTCAAGCGGCAGCCTCCCTTACGGTCAGTAACATGCGTTTATCGAACGTTTAAGCGTTGAATTTATCGTTTGTCGATCTTCGCCCAGATGACAAAACTGCGGGCATCTCTAATAAAAACAACATGAGAGCAGCCCTATGTCCTACCCCGCCTCCGTCCTCCTGATTTCGTTGCGCCTCGTTCTGCTGCCGGCTTCACGCCCGGCACGCCTGCGCCTTCGCGGTGCTTGCCACTGACAGTTTCGGTTCATCGAAAACCGACCGCGTCTGCCGCTCGCCCCCTCTGCGGCCAGTCGAAAAACGCACTTTTGCACGTTATCGGAGAGGCATATGAAAGACTTAATGACACTGGACGGCGCCCTGCCGCATCCAGCGGTAAACGACCTGTGCACCCAAGTCAAAAAGGGCGAGGTCAATCGTCGCCAGTTCCTGCGCACTGCCGCGCTGCTAGGCATCACTGTCGCCAGCGCCAGCACCTTTCTCGGCTCCGCGCTGCTCGGTAATTCAGCCCACGCCGCCGATGCGGTGACGCCGCGCCAGGGCGGTAGCCTGCGGTTTGCCTGCGCCATCCAGGAAATCCAGGACCCTATGCTGATCACCTGGATCGAAGCGTCGAACCTGCTGCGCAACTCCCTGGAATTCCTGACCTGGGTCGATGCCGATAACATCACTCACCCGTACCTGGCCGAGAGCTGGAGCCCGTCCGCAGACCTCAAGATATGGACCTTCAACTTGCGCCAGGACGTGAAGTGGAGCAACGGCGACAGCTTCAACGTCGAGGACGTGCAGCACAACATCGAGCGCTGGATTGCCGCCGATTCCAAGTCGGTCAACCGCACCGCGTTCCAGAACATCACTGCCTTCGAAAAAGTCGGCGACTTCCAGTTCCGTCTGGTGTTGAAGCGGCCGATGCTGGCGATCCCGGAGATGCTCAACGCCTTCACTTGCGCCATCGTTCACCGTAGCTTCAAGGCAGGTGACGATTGGGCGAAAAATCCGCTGGGCACCGGGCCGTTCAAACTGGTGTCGTTTGCGGTCAACAAGCAGGCGACCTTCGCCAAGCGTGCCGATTACTGGCGCAAATCGGCCAACCTCGACGAGTTGCGCTACGTCGACATGGGCACCGACATCTCCACCCACCTCGCCGCATTGCAGGCCGGGCAAGTGGACGTGTTGTACCGGGTGACCGTGGCCGAGCTCGACCTGGCCAAACGCTTGCCGGGCGCGCAGTTGCTGACCTGTAAATCGGCGCAAACCATCGTGATGCGCATGGCTTGCGACCAGAAGCCATTCGATGACGTGCGGATTCGCAAAGCGGTGGTGCTCTGCGCCGACAACGCTCAGATGCTCAAAATCGCCTATCGCGGCATGGGCACCCTGGGCGAAGACCACCATGTTGCCCCGTCGCACCCAGAATACTTTCCGCTGCCTAAACGCGCTCGTGACGTGGCTGGAGCGAAAAAACTCCTCGCTGAAGCCGGTCATACGAACGGTATCGACATCGACCTGATCGTCGGCAACACCCAGGGTCGCTACGAACAGGATTGCGCACAGATCCTGCAGCAAAACTGCGCCGAGGCCGGCATCCGCATCAACCTTAAGGTGATCCCGGCCACTCAATACTGGCCGATCTGGGACAAAGCCGCGTTCAGCCTGACCTACTGGGCGCATCGCCCGCTCGGCGTGATGTCGCTGGAACTGGCCTACCGCAGCGGCGCAGCCTGGAACGAAAGCCATTTCAGCGACCCGGCGTTCGACGCCGCGCTGGATAAAGCCATGGGCATCATCGACCCGCAACAACGGGCGGTGGCGATGCAAAGCGTCGAGCAGATCCTGCAAGACGCCTGCGTCATGGTCCAGCCGTTCTGGGGCGACAAGTTCACTGCCGCGAGCAAGAAGGTCCAGGGGTTTCAGGTTCACCCGTCAGACTTCTACCCAATGGATCAAGTCTGGTTGAGCGCCTGATTCACGCGCCGCCAACGACCCCGCCCACTCAGATGCGGCGGGCCGCTATCTCTTGATTAGCCGGAGCGTGCAAGCATGGCTGAATTTCTATTGCGCAAGATATTGGCGCTGGCGGCAACCTTGCTGTCGGTGTCAGTGATCGTGTTCCTGGCCCTGGAACTAAACATCGAGGACGTCGCGATCAACGTCCTCGGCCCCTACTCCGCCGCCGACCAACGCGCCGCGTGGCTGGTGGAACACGGTTACAACCAACCCTTCGTCTGGCGCTATCTGGTGTGGCTGAAGGATTTCCTCCAAGGCGACTGGGGCACCTCGGTGCACTTTCGGGAGCCGGTGATTGACCTGCTGCTGCCGAACCTCGGGCACACCCTGATCCTTGCGGGCCTGGCGTTGGCGGTGATGGTGCCGGTGGCATTGACACTCGGCATCCTGGCCGGAATTCGTCAGGGCTCGGCAGTGGATCGGTTGGTGTCGTTTCTATCGATCGTCACCACCTCGATCCCGGACTTCGCCAGTGCGGTGTTCGTCTCGGCGATCTTCGTGTTCTGGCTCAACTGGCTGCCGGGCGTGAGCAGCATGAGCGACGGCTTCAACCCAAGGGAACTGGCGTTGCCGCTGATGGTGCTGTGCCTGTTCGGCATAGGTTATCTGGCGCGGATCACTCGGGCCTCGATGGTCGAAGTGATGCAAGCGCCTTACATCCGTACTGCACGCCTCAAAGGCGCGTCCACTTCGCGGATCGTGCTGCGCCATGCGTTGCGCAACGTGCTGATCGCGCCGATCACCGTCATCATGCTGTACATCCCGTGGCTGCTGTCGAACGTGATCGTGGTCGAGGTGTTCTTCGCCTACAAAGGTTTCGGCTCACTGCTATATACCGCTTCGCTGAACCATGACGTCTACCTGATCGAAGCCTGCGCGATGATCAGCGGCATCGTGGTCGGCGCGACCAAAATCTTCTCTGACCTGGCCTACACCTGGCTCAACCCGCGCATAACGTTGCGCAGTCTTGCCGGAGGTGGCGAATGAACTTTCTCAAAGCGTTCAAACATCCCTTGGCATTGCTCGGTTTGCTGCTGGTCGGCGGCTGGGTGCTGATGGCGCTGTTCGCGCCGTGGCTGGCGCCCCACGACCCACTGGAAAGCTTCACCCCGCTGCTGACGCCGATGACTCCGGATAGCGACGGCCTGCGCTTCCTGCTGGGCACCGACATGATGGGTCGGGACATTCTGTCGCGGCTGATCTGGGGCACGCGCACCGTGTTGTTCTGGTCGATTTTGGCGACCCTTACCGCGTTCGGCGTCGGCATCGCAATGGGCCTGTGCGCCGGTTACTTCAATGGCTGGGTCGATGCGCTGCTGTCTTACGTCGCCGACACTGTCCTGTCGTTCCCGGTGCTGGTGTTGTACATCGTGATCATCATCGCCCTCGGCGCCTCAGCGCTGAATATCCTGATTGCAGTGACCTTCACCAGCGCCCCGGCAATCTTCCGGATCATGCGGGCACTGACCATCGACATCCGCTCCCGAGACTACGTGCTCAGTGCCATTACTCAGGGTGAAGGCTCGCTACGAATCATGCTGGTGGAAATCCTGCCCAACTGCGGCGGCCCGCTGATCGTCGATTTCTGCCTGCGCATCGGTTACACCGCAATCATGATCGGCGCCCTTGGCTTCCTCGGCCTCGGGCTGCCACCGCCGACTCCGGACTGGGGCGGCATGATCAACGAAGGCCGCAGCATGGCCATCGCCTTCCCGCACTTGGTGATCTTCCCGTGCATTGCTATCTCCACCCTGATGCTGGGCCTGAGCCTGTTGGCGGACGGTCTGGACGAACACGCCCAGAAAGGCACAAGGAGTTGAGCATGAGTCAACTGCAAGTACTGCGCGTAGAGAACCTCTCCATCGAACTGCCCGCTGGCGCCGACCGTAGCCATGCCGTAAAAGGCATCAGCCTCGACGTACGCAAAGGTGAAATTCTTTGTGTGATCGGCGAGTCCGGCTCCGGTAAATCGGTGCTCTCGGCCGCGATCATGGGCGACTACGCCAAGGGCCTGCGCCACAGCGAAGGGGTGATCGATTTCCTCGGTAACGACATCTGCCGCATGGACGAACACTCCCTGCGCCGGTTGCGCGGCAACCGCATTGCCATGATTTTCCAGGAGCCGATGGCGGCGCTCAACCCGGCGATCCGCATTGGTCAGCAGGTCGAGGAAATTTTCGACATTCACGCGCCGCAGATGCCCGCCATGGAGCGCCGCGAACGCATGCTCGTCCTGCTTGACTCCACCCAATTGCCCGACCCGCCACGGATCGCCAACAGCTTCCCGCATCAACTCTCGGGCGGCCAATGTCAACGAGTGGTGATTGCCATGGCGCTGGCGATGAACCCGGACTTGCTGATTGCCGACGAACCGACTACTGCGCTGGATGTGACCACACAGGCCCAGGTGCTGAAACTGGTCAGCGACCTGCGCGGTCGTGGTCAGCACGGCATTCTGTTCATCACCCACGACTTCGGCGTAGTGGCGCAAATCGCTGACCGCATCGCGGTGATGGAGGGCGGTGTGCTGGTGGAAATCGGTGAGCGCGATCAAGTGCTGAATGCGCCGAAACACCCGTACACCCGCAAGTTGATTGCCGCTGTTCCGGCCCTGCACCCAGAGTTGCACGCACCGTGCGCGGACGGTGAGTTGGCATTGCGCATCGAGCACCTGACCAAAACCTACAACGTCGGTGGCCAGTTGATCCCGGCGCTCAAGGATGTCTCGCTGCAACTGCCACGGGGCAAGACGTTGGCGATTGTTGGCGAGTCTGGCTCGGGCAAAAGCACCCTGGTGAAAGCGGCGATTCGGCTGGTGGAAAGCGACAGCGGACACGTATGGGTCGGTGACACCGATTTCCTCGCGTTGCGCGGTTCTGCGTTGGCGGCCAATCGGCGGCGGATTCAGATGATATTCCAGGACCCTTACGGCTCGCTCAATCCACGGCATCGGGTCGGCGACATCATCGCTCGCGCGGCCCAACTGCGCGGGTTGTCCGCCAAGGATGCGTGGACCGAGGCCGGTGACTTGCTGGAACAGGTCGGGCTCAAACGTGATGCGCTCAAGCGCAAGCCTCGGCAGTTCTCCGGCGGCCAGCGCCAGCGCATCGGCATCGCCCGCGCCCTTGCGATGCGCCCGGAAGTGTTAATCGCCGATGAAAGCGTCTCGGCGCTGGATGTCTCGGTGCAAAAGCAGGTGCTGGAGCTGCTCGCCGAGCTGCAACAACGCCTCAACCTGAGCATTTTGTTCATCACCCACGACCTGCGCGTGGCGGCGCAGATCAGTGACTACATCGCGGTGATGCGCCAGGGCGAAGTGGTGGAATACGGCACGGCGGAACAGGTGTTGTTGCGACCGCAAAATACCTACACCCAGACCTTGCTCGCGGCGGCACCCGGTGCTTCGGCGATCCCGGAGGTGTCTGCCATCGAACCAACGCTGAGGCTGATCCGACCGCAAACCAACTGATTCAACAATCCTTTTCCCAGGTAGCGGCGTTCGCTGCGCCATGGGCTGCTGTTACCAACGATAACTAAAAAAACAGGAGTATTACTGTGCGCACAACTACCCAGATTGCGGTCCGTTCCATCGCTCTCATTCCACTGCTCGGTGCCTTCGCGGCGCCGGCCATGGCGATTCAAATCACTGAAAACCTCGACCTCGGCGGCGCCGTCCGAGCGCGCTGGGACTATGACCCGGATCGCGACATCCAGAAGTTTAACTTCGACACCGCGTTCATCACCGCCAAGTACAACTCCAACACTTGGATCGGCGCGGCCAAGTACCGTTTCTATGGGCGGGCCTACCCTTACCAGTACACGAATAATGTCGGTGACGTGCAGTTCGCCGAATCGGCGTGGGTCGGCTACAAATTCAACCCCGACCAGCAAGTCCAGGTCGGCCTGAACCAGGTGCCGTTCGGTTTGCAGCCGTACTTCGGCAGCACCTTCTACGAAACCCTGGGCAACGTGGTCGGCTTGGAAGACGTGGAACAAATCGGCGCCAAGTACATTCAGCAAAGCGGCGACTGGAACATCCAGGCCGGTTACTACCTGCGCCCGGCGTGGCAAGGCAAAGGCACCAGCAATGGCGATACCTACTCCAGCGTCGTGTCCAAAGCCGACAGTTATGTCACTGACGGCAGCAACAATCAGGAACGCAACACCGTGGTGCTGCGCGTGGCCAAGGTGCTGGACTTGGGGCCATGGAAATCCGAAGTCGGGCTCTCCGGTCTGACCTCCACCCTGGAAAACCGTGATACCGACAACAATGGCCGGCGCAACGCCGTGGCCGTGCACTACATCGGCAAAAACGGCCCGTGGGGCGTACAACTGCAAGCGGCACGCCAGCAAATGTCGCCACGCAACGCCGGCACTGATGAGGTGGTCACTCTCGGCGGTTACGACGGCACTTACAACGTCGCCAGTCGCGGCAATTTGTACGTCGCCGACCTGAGCTACGACGTCGACGGCAAATACCTGTTCGACCAGATCAGCGGCGTGAAGCTGTACGCCAACTACAGCGCCTTCGACAAATCCGCCGACGCGTTCAAGACGTCGCAGCGATTGATCCTGGGAACCTCGTTTTCCTTCAGCAAACTGTGGATCGCGACAGAATGGTTGTACGGCAAGAACGATCCGTACATCGGTGGCAGCAGTTACACCCAAAGCCTGGGGGCCGGGGGTAGTAACCAGTGGGAGAATCAGCTGTACACGAACATTGGGTATTACTTCTGATCCCGATTATTTTGGAGGTTCTCGAGGTCTCTTCGCACGCAAGCCCGCTCCCGCAGGTTTAGCGCATAACCGGTGGGAGCGGACTTGCTCGCGAAAACGTCAGCCCAAACAGCACTTGCATCAGCCTGTGCCAGAGGTGTCAGATACGCCCTACAAAACCCTCAACAAAAACAATAAGCCTGCCCGACGTTTCCCGGCGTCGGTATCA
Organism: Pseudomonas sp. AB6; assembly: GCF_034314105.1. NCBI lineage: Bacteria > Pseudomonadati > Pseudomonadota > Gammaproteobacteria > Pseudomonadales > Pseudomonadaceae > Pseudomonas > Pseudomonas sp. AB6. Next base: position 1,094,843 of record NZ_JAVIWJ010000001.1, on the reverse strand, counting down.
GGTCCGGAGTCACCCTTTCATGCGTCAACTGCCTTCGCTCAACATGCTGCGCGTCTTTGAAGAAGTCGCACGGCATCGCAGTTTCAGCCAGGCGGCTTTGGGGTTGAACGTCACCCAAGGCGCGGTCAGCCGTCAGATCAAGCAGCTTGAGGATTATCTCGGTGTGACGCTATTCATCCGCACACCCCGAGGCCTGTCGCTGACCGAAACCGGCCTCGCCCTCTCCCCGCAATTGAGCGATGCGTTCGACCACGTCGAACGCGCCCTGCAAGCGGTGCGTGTGCCCAACCTGCGCCAACACCTGCGCATCGTCGCACCACCGACTTGGGCCACGCGCTGGTTGTCGGCGCACCTGCGCACATTCTGCCAACGCTACCCGGACATCAGCCTCAGCGTGACCCATCAGAACGGCTACGACAGCCTCGCGGAAATCGACTGCCACATTCGTTTCGGCCTCGATGCGGCCAACCATTGCAGCAGTCAGTTGCTGGTGATGGAACGGCACATGGCGGTGGCCAGCCCGGAGTTGTTCGTCAACGGCCAGCCGCCAGATCTGCGACAGTTCCCGCTGCTGCACATCCTGCATAACGGCAAGCGCTTGAAGGTGTGGGAGAACTGGTTGGCGGTGATGGGCCGCGAAGATGTAGAGGCCGGGCAAGGGCTGGAATTCAGCACGCTGGACCAAGTGATTCACACGGCACTGGCCGGTGGTGGATTGGCGGTGATTGACCGGCAGATGATTGAAAAGGAGTTGGCGAATGGCAGCCTGTTGCCGATCACTGCGGTGGAAGTGCTCGGGCCTTATGGGTATTGGCTGGATGTGGCGAATGATAAGCAGGAATTGTCGAAGGTGCGGTTGTTTACGCAGTGGTTGGGGTTGGTCGGTAAGCCGTGAAACACCGACATCCCAATGTGGGATGTCGGTGTTTTTTAGACTGGGGCTGCAACCTTTGTTGTGGCTGTCGCACCGCTCTCCACCGGGCTCTGCGCCTTGCACGCCTGGCTCAGCGTCAGGGATTTGGTCTCCGGCGCCCAGGCCCAGGAAATGATCGCGCCCAGTGCGAGAATCGTCGCCAGGATGCCCATGGTCGGACTCAAGCCAATCCCGGCCACGCTCACCGGCAACAGAAAGGTGCTGACCGCCGAGCCCAGGCGACTCACTGCTGTTGCCAGTCCTATCCCGCTGGCCCGCACTTCGGTCGGGAAACTCTCGGCCGGGAACACGCCCACCAGGTTGCTCACCGCCGACAGCACCAGCGTGAACACGCCGAACACCAGCACCATCAGAAACGCCGCACTGCCCGGCAACGCCGCCAACAAGAACAACGCCACCGCGAGGATGATGAACGAGTTGATCAGGAAGCCCCGGCGCGAGAATTTCACCGTGCACCAGATCCCGATCAACGCGCCGAGGATCAGCAGCATATTCAGCATCAGCTCGGTGCCAAAGCCCTCGGCCAAGCCCATCTTCTGCAGAATCGACGGCAGGAACGTGTAGATCGCAAAGTACGGCATCACGATGCAAACGAAGAACAGGCAGTTGAACGCCGTGCGCTTGCGGTATTCGCGGCTGAACAGCACCGCGTAGCCGGAACGGGTTTCAGTGGAGCGGCTTTCGTCGAGTTCGACGTTATCGCCCAGGTGTTTTTTGACGATCGCCCGTGCTTCGGCGACCCGCCCCTGATTAACCAACCAGCGCGGTGACTCGGGCGTGCCAATCCGCGCGATCAGGATGAACGCTGCCGGGATGGCTGAAGAGGCCAGCATCCAGCGCCAGGCGTCATCGCCGAGGTGGAGCATCGCAGTGCCGACGAAGGTCGCCGCGACATAGCCGAAAGTCCAGATAACGCTGAATGAACCGAGCAACACACCCCGATGTTTTTTTGGCGAGAACTCGGCGAGCATTGCGTGGCCGACGCTGAAGTCGCCGCCCAGTCCGATGCCGATCAGCACCCGGCAGAGAAACAGTTGCATCGCAGTTTCAGCGTAGAACTGCATCATCGAGGCAATGGTGATCAGCACAAAACTGACGAGGAAGATTTTCTGTCGGCCGACCCTGTCGGAGATCCAGCCGAAGAACAGGCTGCCGAGGAACAAGCCAATCAGTGCCGAGGCGCCAATCAAGCCTTGCCAGAATGCATCGAGGTGCATCTGCGGGCTGAGCAGGGTGAAAGCGATACCGATCAGGCCGAGAATGTAGCCGTCGGTGAAGTGCGCGCCGAACGTGAGGCCTGCAATTTTGATATGGAAGCGCCCGATGGGCAGGTCATCGATCTTTATCGGCTGAGCGGACATGTTCGTCTCCAATTGTTGTTATTGACGGAGAAATAAAATCGGTAACGCTCGAACCTATGGGAGTGAGCTCGCTCGCTCCCATAGGGAGTACGGTTGGAGGTTAGAGGCCACCCATCAACAGGTATTTGATTTCCAGGTAGTCCTCCAAGCCATACTTGGAGCCCTCGCGACCCAGGCCGGATTCCTTGATGCCGCCGAAAGGGGCGACTTCCGTGGAGATAATTCCTTCGTTGATCCCGACCATACCGGCCTCCAGGCCTTCGGCCATGCGCCAGACGCGGCCGATATCGCGGCTGTAGAAGTACGCCGACAATCCGTAAGGCGTGTCATTCGCCCGTTGCAACACGTCGGCTTCGTCCTTGAAACGGAAGCACGCGGCCACCGGGCCAAAGGTTTCATCCTGGGCGATCAGCATGTCGCTGTTGGCGTCGGTGAGGATGGTCGGTTCGTAGAACGTGCCGCCCAGCGCATGACGACGACCGCCACACAACAGCGTCGCGCCCTTTTCCAAGGCGTCACTCACGTGCAACTCAACCTTGGCCAACGCCGCGGCGTTGATCAGCGGACCTTGCTCGGTTTCACCGTCCAACGCACTGCCGACGCGCATCGCGGCTACCGCTTCGGCGAGTTTGCCGGTGAAAGCTTCGTAGACGCCGTCCTGGATAAAAAAACGGTTCACGCAGACGCAGGTCTGCCCGGTGTTGCGGAATTTCGAGGCCATCGCGCCTTTGACCGCAGCGTCCAGATCAGCATCGTCGAAGACAATGAACGGCGCGTTGCCGCCCAGTTCCAGCGAGACTTTCTTCAGCGTATCCGCCGCTTGGCGCATCAGCAGTTTGCCGGTACGAGTCGAGCCGGTGAACGAGAGTTTGCGCACGATGCTGGAAGCTTGCAGCGCCCCGCCAATCGCTACGGCGTCACCGGAAATAACGTTGAATACGCCGGGCGGGATCCCCGCCTGCTCGGCCAGCACCGCCAAGGCGAAGGCTGACAACGGCGTCTCCTCCGAAGGTTTGAGAATCATTGTGCAACCTGCCGCTAGCGCCGGACCGACCTTGCGCGTGACCATCGCCAGCGGGAAGTTCCAAGGGGTGATCGCCGCAACCACGCCGATAGCTTCCTTGACCACGATGATCCGCGCATCAGCCTTGTGGCTCGGGATCACGTCGCCGTAAGCGCGCTTGGCTTCTTCGGCGAACCACTCCAGAAAGCTTGCGGCGTAGACCACTTCGCCCATGGCTTCGGCCAGCGGCTTGCCCTGCTCGCGGCTGAGCAAAGTGGCCAGATCTTTCTGGTTGCTCAGCATCAGTTCGCCCCAGCGCTTGAGGCGCTGACTGCGTTCTTTGGCAGTCAGTTTTCGCCAGGTCGGCAAGGCGCGATTGGCCGCAGCGATGGCGAGGTTGGTTTCTTCGGCGCCGGCCTTTTGCACGTCGGCGATCACTTCGCCATTGGCCGGGTTCAATACCGGATAGGTCGCACCACCGCTCGACCATTGGCCGTCGATGAAGTTGCCGTTACGGATCAGCGTGCTCATGCCACAGCCTCGGTCAGAGTAAAGCGTTCCAAACCCGGGCGAGCCGAGCGCAGGATGCGTTTGCCGGCGGTGTAATCGTTGATCACGTCGCACGGGGTATAGTTGCGCTCCAGTTCCTGCAGTTCTTCCCCATCGAGTTTGGTCTCCAGCGCCGCCAGGGCACTGTCAAACTGCGCAGTGGTGTCGGCGCCGACCAGCATGCAATCGACACCCGGATGGTTGGCGACCCAGGCTTGAGCGATCTGCGCATTCGACACCCCACGGGCGCGGGCCACACGCTGCACCGAATGAGCGATCTCAAACGAGGCTTCGTCGCTGTACATTTGCTGCGTGAAGAAGTCGGTCTGGTTGCGCGTCGACTGCACGTCGCCGGTCAGCAAGCCGCGAGCCAATGGGCTGAACACCGAAACGCCGAGGCCCTGATCGCGGCAGAACGGGATCATCTCGCGCTCCTCTTCACGGTAGGCGCAGTTCAATTGCAGCTGCATGTTGATCGGCTTGACCCAGCCATTGCGCTCGCAGGCCATAAGGATCTTCGCCAGTTGCCCGGTGAGCATGGTCGAGACACCGATGTAACGGGCCTTACCGGAACGAACGATATCGTTCATCGCGCTCATGGTTTCTTCAACCGGGGTGTTCACGTCGAAGTAATGCAGCATGAACACATCAACGTAATCCATGCTCAGACGCTTCAGCGAGGCGTCGATGCTGTCCATGATGTGCTTGCGTGAATGGCCGCTGGCGTTGATGCCGTTGCGGGTGCCGTAGCCGACTTTGGTGGTGATCACCAGGTCTTCGCGACGGGCCAGACGCTTGACGATGCGCCCCACCACTTCCTCGCCAACACCAGCGGAATAAAAGTCCGCCAGGTCGATGAAATTCACCCCGTTGTCGAGGGCGTGGGCGACGATCGGCTCGCTTTGCTTTTCATCGAAAATCCACGGTTTCCAGTCCGGAGTGCCCATGTTCATGGTGCCCAGGCACAGGCGGGAGACTTGCAGGCCGGAGTTGCCCAAACGAATGTATTGCATGGCGCAGACCTCAGGCTTTTGGTGTGTAGAAAGGGTTGCTGATGTGATCGACCACATCCGCCAGTTGCGCGGTTTCCGGCTTGCCGGTCAGAGCGGCGCGGATTGCGGTGCGGCAGGCGTTGTAGTTGTTCAGGAAGACCGCATCGAGGTCATCGCAGGCCGGGTTGACCCAGTTAGCGGTCACGATGGCCCACTCGTCTTCGGCTTCCGGCGGCAAGGTTCCGTCCAGCAGTGCTTCCAACACAGCCTTGGCAATACCGGCCTGGGATGCGCCCCACGTAGCGTTGCCGTGCAAGTCGCTGCTGATCGCGGCTTTGTTGACGTAAAGGGTCATCGGCTTGACCGGAATATTGGGCTGGGCGATCACCATAAACGGGCAATGGCCTTGGCTTGGCGACGCCAGGCTATTGGCAAACGCTTGCCCCGCCGGACCGTTGCGCGGGCCGATCAGAATGTTGATGTGCGCGGCGTTCACGCCAGGGCCTTCGAAACCTTCACCGATGTACAGGTCGAGTTCTTTCATGAGTCGTTACTCTTTTTGGATTTTTCGGGTGATCAGAAGCGCACGCGAATCGTAAAGATCGGGTGGCAAACGTCGGGATACGAAAAGTGCAGCACAAGGCTGGCGAGGACGCGGCAGTGAGGCTTAGTCATGATTGCAAACGCTCTTTTTGTTGTTGATGAGCTGTGTTTGCGATTTTTAACACCGGGCGTTGGTGGGGCTATAACCATTAAAAGTCATGGGGGCATGAGTTTCCCTCATATCCAGAACTTCCGTGCGGTACTGGCAGAGTCCAATTATTCGCCAAATAGCCCAGCCTGGTAGACCGCTGCCATGCCTTCGGAGGGATTGTTGATGATGGGCTACGACCTGCGCAGCCTGGTTCCCGGCAGCTATCTGATCCGATGCCGCCCAAGTTCGACTACCAGGCACGCTGGAAGACTTGAGCGACTTTAGACAGGCAAGCTGATGATTAACCTTCCAGCCAGATCGGTCGCAGACCTTAGGAGCGTCTGGAACGGAAGAGAAGGCCAAAGATCATTGGCACAGAGACCACACGCGCGTGCTGGCGTCCGCTCACACGAAGCCGTGACGAATCTACCCAGAGCCAGTAATTTTGTGGGGGGTAAAAACGAACAAAAATAAAAAGGGGTCGCGAGATAAAATCTCGCAACCCCTTGAATTATATGGTCGGGACGGAGTGATTCGAACACTCGACCCCTAGCACCCCATGCTGGCAGATACCGAAAATAGCTATACGGGACAGCACTTTGGAACGGCGCCCACTGCAATCGATGCCTAACCGTGCTCAACCGTATTTCACGTTTCCCCGCAAAAGTCCCTGTGGTGTTTTGACCACTTACCCCGCCCTCCCCCGGCGTCCTGCCGAACGAACACAATCCAGCTGAATAAATCCCTTGTGTATATCATATGATATAAATATACTTATGACATGCCCAAGGAGATCAACATGGAACTCATTCACACCAGCCCTGCCGAAATTACCAGCATTCATATGCATGGCCGCTTCAATGAGTTTCTGTTTTTCTCCGATAGCGAATACGTAATGACCGCAGGTACTCACTTCGCCTACAAAATTGAAGTGTCTGACGATTCTATAATTGAAGCTGGCCGTCTATTTCATCACGAAGATGCCAGCAAGCTTGCAGTGCTAGTCGCAAAATTGGCTACGCGCCTAGGCATAGATGCGGATGCGGCCGAAGCCCTGATAGAGGAATCAGTCAGCATTTTTGATATCGACAGTAACGTTGAGGCTGAAGACTTGGCAGATGCAAGCTGGGACATTCAACTGTTCACCGCTCGCGCCGCCAAGCTACTAGGCTTTCGCGGCGTCGAGGTATCCGACGAGCAAGGTACTTCATACATGATCGATATGCTGGGGCGCGAATTAGAGCTAGTGAAGGCATGAGTAAGGCGCAGAAAGAAGCTACCGCCCGATACAGGTCTGAGCAGATCCAGATTCAAGCACTGATAAACCCAAAAACTGAGCCGGAGCTCGCGGCGGCATGGGAAAGGCTTTTAGAAATGCACGGGGGTAGCAAGAAAAAAGCGCTCGCTTTCGCTATTCTCGGCGCCGCAATCTACTCCCCTACTACAGCTCGTCACCCCGAATAGCGCAATTTCCATTCCTGCATTACTGTACATTCAACCAGTATAACGAAAGAGCAGCATCATGGACGCCGACGACGAATTCGGATGCCTCGGCATTCCTACGCCCGCAGAAATGTGGAAACAGCACGCAACCCTTCTCGCGGCCGAGCTTGAGGAAATGACGCTGGAGAATCGGAAGGCCCGGCAGAACATTGCAAAGCTTGTGGAAATGCACGGCCAAGCGGCGGCGGAACGGGACCGACTTAAATCAGAACTGAAATTGAGCACGCAGCAATTGTCTTCGTGCAATCTTGAGTGTTCAAACCTCGGCAATGAGATTAATGGACTAACTATATCGAGCAATCAAGCCAAACTTTTCTTTAAGCAAAAATGCGATGCTGAAAAAGCGCTGTTCGAGCTTAGAAAGCAAATCGGACAAAATATTTAATGACTGGGATCGGCCGATAATTTTGTCAGTCCATCAAGCGCCTGCTCGCACGTCACTCCCCGCGCATGGCTTTGGTCAGCATATCCTGCCAGGTCGCCCGCTCGCTGGTCAGCGCGTTTGAACACGTCGGCAAGCACCACTGCGGCGCGGGTAGCTGCCTTGCTTGCGGCGGTAGCGCAGGAATTTCCGCTGGCTTCACTGGCTGCGAGGCGACCGGTAAGCTGATCGACTGCGCCGCGCAAGCTGTCAGCGTGAGCATTAGCGTCAGCAGCATCAGAAGTCGCTTTGTCGATTGATTGCTGTCCATTTTCGATTGCCTTGTTGATTGAGTGTTGACGGGCCTGCTCGAGGTCGCGCTGAGTTGTTTCGTTTGCGAGTGCAGCGGCTGCGTCTTTGGTGTCGCGGTCATTCCACTTGGCCTGCCACTCAGCATTTGCGAGGGTTTCGCCATGGTGATAGGCGCCGTACAGCGCACCGAACACCAAAAGGATGGCTAGCAGGAATGCGCCGACCTTTGCGTAGATTGATATCATGAAGCGATACCTCCGGCTGTCACGCATTGCGCAACTAGCAGCTCAATCGGATGTACGCGCTGACCGTACGTATTGCCCGGAAGACTGGCCCATATGTTCGAGCACTTACCTATAGCGACATCAAAGCGCCCAGCCTGAATATCGGCCAGCGCCCGCTGTTCGGTAATCTGCTTGATGGCGATCCGATCCTGACTGACCGGGCCGAAGTCCGGCAGGCTCAGCAGATCGGTATAGGCAATTGCCCACTTCTTCAGCACCTGGTATCGGCCAGCAGCCGTCGACTTCAATCCCTGGCTGTTTACTGTGACCAAAACGCCCGGATGTGCGGCATAGCTGTTGAAGGTGTTCGGACTATCAATTCCGCCTACCACAACGTCATACCCATCGTCCTTGGTGTACTTGCTGGTCGACGTGCCTTCTGACCAAGCCAGCATATCGAGGAAGGCGAGCACGTTTAATCCGCCAGCGGCCTGCGCGGTGATTCTTGGCATTTACTTTTCTCCGGGCAATAAAAAACCCGCCGAGGCGGGTTTGTGTTTCAGAATCTGGCTATTTTCTGTTTAGGGATTGATCTGTTGCATCAACCAAAACCTTCGCTTCTGCGGCATACACTTCTTTATGCCCAATAGCTGTTGGATGGTTAATTCCATTTCCTCCGCCTTCCCCTGGGCCTAATAGCTGAAGCTCTGTATATTTAGGCTCATATTCTTTAGCATATCCCGACGGATAGCTTACGAAATTCAACGAGGAATTTTTTTTGCTTCGGATATCCACGCCATCCCTCAAAATAATATACCGTCGATTAGCATCTATCAGAGTGGCTCCGGTCTCTTTCGCAATATCCGTGTATGCCTCCGCTGTTCTTTCAACATTTTCCTGCAATTTACTATAGGGTTCGACGGTTGTTGTGGGTAGTATTGGAGTCACCAGTGCAATAGATGGAGACTTAGAACTACTGGACAGTTCTGATATTAGTTTTTCTGTTAGGGTCTTAATATCTAAAACGCTTCCGCCGATATCATTCATACCAAAGCCAATTACTACCAAATCTGGCGAAAGGGACTTTACGTGATCGATCCATGTCTCCCCGAGAATAGTCCCATATGGCCAAACATCACTGTTATCTGTCGCCTTTGGCCTGGCGAAACCTACTTCCGCATAATCTGTTTTTGAGAATCCGACATATGGAACCGCCTTATATTTCGAGTCAATAGCATTGCCTATCCCTCGACCCGGAAGGCTTAGATTGTATATTTCAATGCCAGGCGAAATCTTACGCAAATCTGCCGAAATTAATTTTACCCAAGACTGGCTATAAACAATTTGGCTTGTACCTTCTTCGATTGAATCGCCAAGGAAAACTATTCTGGCGTGACCATCCCTTATCGCAGCCTTGTAGGCTTTCAGGCTTCCGTCTTTTGCGCTATGACTGGGGTAGAGCCAGCACCCACCTAAAACCAATACCGCTAACACAAACAAAAACGACACGTAGCGCATTTGATAACCATCCGTAATTTATGGATGGATCATACATGTCCGCGCCAGCAGCCACTAAAAAACTTAGGCGCCGTTTTTCGATGGCGGCGCCCGCGCTTACTAATAGAAGCAGCCCATTCAGCATCAGCTACGCAGGAAGTTCAGGCCACGCAGGACTTTTAACAGTCACATCAACCGACTTGAGTGCGCGGTAATATGCCTGCCACGCCTTGGCACTCAGCGTCTCTTCGTCCGTCGCATCACCAAGCTGCAGCGATACAAGAATGGGAGCCATCACAAGAGAGGCGGCTGCAACAAGTTCAGACTGCCGGACAGTATTGACTGCGGCGACATCAATCGGAGGGTTGAAAAAGTCCAGATAGCGCTGGTCAGTATCTTCGATAACGCCCTGATTAGGGTATGCATCAGGATCTTGCGGGCCTCCGAAAATAGACGTGAGCTTTGTTTCGGTAGCATCAGTAAATTGAACGTACATTAAAGTCATAGTAGTCACCGTTGGTTAGAAGGTATAGCTGGCCGTGGAAAGATTTAAGCTTGGCGTTCCCGAAGCATTGGCGGCCTTCCAGTATAAAGTCTGGGGCGTAATCATGCTTACGTTTGCGAAACTGGACGTGCCATTACCCGCTGTAGCGCATGTGAACCCATTCAGCACAAGCCCTAGACCGCTGGCATCTGCTGCTACAAACATAGACATGAGACTCCCCGATACAGAAGACGAGGCATTCATGTTGAGCGCTAAACTTTTCGCATTTATCGGCACTGCTGTTGCTGTTGAAAGCAGCGTATATACAGCAGGTAGAGTCGTAGTGATTACAAGATCGTGCCCATAAATTCCAACAGTCCGGTCAAGCATAAAACACGGGGCAAATTGCCCGCTGGCGTTGGTAGGCAAAACACTGACTAACGCGGACGCCGTGTAGCCTGCTGGCATATTCCCGCCGCCGTATACTTCGGGCGCTTTTGCAGAAGTAGCGTTAACCGCCATCAGGCCTGTTGCCAGAGTGACCGGGTTGAACATTTTATAGAGGGCTACGTAGCCACTGACGGGCGCACTCCCCGCGTCCATTGCGCCAATGCCCTTAGTTGCTGACGCCAAGTTAATCGAGTCGTTTGCATTGGACAAGCGATACGTCTGCCCTCCCAGCGCAGTTTCAACAATTACCTCATCCGCCGTGTATGTCGCAGTTGCCGATGCCGCAGGGATATAGATTTTAGCGTTACGCATCGACCCTACAACTGGCGAAAACATGGCCTGTGATTGCCCAAGCGGAACTGCCTGCTGAGACTGGGTGGCGTTAGCGACTTGCTCCGGAGCACCCGTGCAGAACAGGAGAATGTAAGCCCCGCCGCCAATCGAGGTATTCCACTGCACCCAGGCATCGCCGTTGGCAACTAGCTCTCCGCCCTGTAGCGCAGCGTGAGCCCCGCCGACCAGAGCAACGGCGCCGAGACCGTCGTTAAAGGTTGATGTGCCAGTGTTGGTAGTTTTAACTTTAAAGCGCAGAGGCTGCTGTTCGCTGCGAGCCGTAAGCGCCGGAGTGAAGGCGCAGACATATGCGTTGGCTGTGCCGGTATCAAGCGCGGCGGAGGTGTTTCCGCTCTGAATTGACTGAAGCAAGCCAGATGGCAGCAATGGCGACGACGCGTACTGACTGATGCTGGCAGAGGTGATCGTGGTCTGGCCATAAGCGACCGTGACGACGTACAGGCCGACATAGCCAGCATCGGGCGCGGGGGTGACTTGGCTTCCGGTCGCAGCTGATGCGCCCGGCTTTATCTGGACAGATGCAATACCCTTGCGCGCAGTGTTCTGCGTAAGGCCGTTATTTCCTAACCCGCTGAACGGCAGCGCCGGGTTCGCCGAGTTGTAATAAGGAAGAAGCACAGGCACCGCATCAAGGTCTTGATACGTCACTTCAACCAGATAGTTGATTGACTGCCCCGTAGTGCTTGGAGCCGCACAGGTTAGCGTCAGGCCGTCGAGTAAAATACCCTGCTTCATGATGGAGTGCGTGGTGTCGGCTGGCAGGCTTGAATAGGCTGTCGCGTCGATGCTGGTCAAGCTGTAAATCTCGCCCGGAGCTACGACGACTTGAAGTGATGCCGGTCCTGTGGGCGTAACCGCAAAGCCGTTGGCGATGTTGATGTTGCCGAACATGGCCGACGAAAGCTTTGCCAGGCCGATCATGGAGTCTTTTGCCATCTGTAGCAAAACAGTTTCCGGCAAAATCTGGCCCGGATATTCGGTTTGTCTGTCCATGAAATCCCCAATAAAAAGCCCGCTCAATGGCGGGTTTAGTTGTGATGTGAGTTAGATTAGCTGGCGATGCGATACCAGACAGTTGTGCCGAAAGGCTTAGTCGCCTCAATGGCGGCAACGATGTCTGCATCTGATACTTGCGGAGTAATTTGCGCGGCAGGGGTCAGGCCGCCCGTCTGGCCGAGGCCGAACACGTTCGTGTGAACGCCAGGCCAATTGGCTGCCCCTGCACCAAGAGGTCGGTAAGCGGTAACGAATGACTGATAGGGCGAAACCACCGAGCCAAGTACGCCAGGGCCATCCAGGTAGAAGTTGAGCCCTAGACCACCAGTGTCTTGAGGTCTCGCCGGCTCGATAATCACTGCCCGGCGCCCGGTCAGGTCGAACAACACTTGGTCCATGCCATGCCGTGTAGCTCGCTCCCTGAAGATATTGATCAGGATTCGGCTGAGGTAGCTTTGATCTGTTTGCGCCGAATAGCGCGCCAAATTGCTGCCGAAGAAATCCAGCGCGATCAGGTCGAGCCAGCTATCTGAGGCAGTTTTTATTCTTGTCTGCGCCTGCGCATATAGATAGAGGGTGTATGCCCACGACGCTGACTGAGCATAAGCCCAAAGCGTGGCATCACGAATCGGGTTGTTATCGCCAAACCAGCCAACGGGGAGCAGGCTTTTCAGCCGCCCAAGCATGTCGCTTTGGTCGCCTATCGACATTTAAGCCACTCCGATTGAGCCTGGCCGAATGACCTGCTTTTGAGTTGCGGCGATGTCTGCCGTTGAGCCGTTGAGCAGCACCGCCGATACGTTGGTTACTGCCGGGCTGACCCCGTAGGCGATAGTTGCAAGCTGCGTATACGGCAGGATCTGCCCAAGCTTGAGGCTGGCGATGTAGGTCTGAAGCGCCGTAACCACAAGGGCCACCACCGCGCTATGCGTTACCGATGGATCGGTGGCGATGGTCATTCCAACGCTTGCGCTTAGCAAGGACGGAGGGAAAATGCCGTACCTGCTGGTGAATGGTCTGGCCGCCTCAATTGCGGCGGCCGCCGAGGCAAGAAATGCGCTTGATGGTGCGCCGCTGCCATCGTCCACCACCGCGTAGAAGTAGCCATACAGCAAGTTCCCGCTGTAGTCCTGATTCTCGGTAAGCGTGTAAGTGACACCTTGCTGCATCGAGCCTAGGGCGTAGGCGATAGCTGATTTTGTGCCCTTCGAGAGCGACTGCACCCACAGAATAAAGCGCGCCCTGAATGCAGTGTCGGCTTCCGGGTCAACCCCGCCAGAAAATGGCAGTGCGTTCGCGACCGTGTCAATACCGCTGATACTGCCAACTATCGTAGTTACTGTACCGGTGAGCGTGTTGCCTGCCGATCCTGCCGTATTGGCAATGACTGGAACCGTTACCGACTGCGTGCCAGCCGGGACCAGATAGCCGCCGAGCGTGGCGTTATAAGTAGCGTTAGTCGTATCTATCGTCACCGTGAACTGCTGAGAGCCATCTACCGACCCAACGATTGAGCCAATCGGGATTAGTGCGGAGGTGGTAGCCGTGAAGCGGGAGAAGGTGACGCTGCCAGCGGCGAAGCTTGCCGATTGGCGCAAAAAGCCGAAGTCGGCCATCCATGTGTCAAGGTCAGGGCCAGCCGAGGTCGCGGCGCGCGTCGTGATCAGCAGCGTGACGATCAACTGTTGCAACCACTGGAGAACGCTAGCGTTGCTTTCCACGATTGCCCGCAACAGCGAGCCGATGGTGAAGTCGACAAGACCAGCCGCCCTGCCCTGCACTGCCGATACTTGATCACGAACAAGCGTCGTGAAGTCTTTTACGTTGAGCGCTGCCATGTCAGCGATTTACCTCGAATGAGAGCGTCACCGGCTCGCCAGAAGGCGCATCGGTATAGCTGATTGTCGCGGAAAGGGTGTCGTTCTGGCTGGATACTGAAATGACCGGATTGGGCGTTTCCGCCACGCAGTCTTCAAGTAGGATCTGGCCCCGAATGAGCGAGATTATTTGCGGGATATTCGTCAGGGCGCCGACGTACTGTCCCAGGCCTGCGCCGTATTCGGGGTGAAATAGGTAATCGCGAGGGTTCGTGATAAGTCTGCGAAGAATCCGTTGCTTGCCCCGCTCGATACCAGAAACGGTCGATAGGCTGCCGGTCGGTGAAAGCGAAAGATCGCCACCGACGTAGTGATTCAGGTCATTCATGCTATAGGCGCCGATGTCTTGCCGCTGATGGTGCCGCCGTTATGCAAATGGTTTTGCAGGCTTACGGTGCCGGCAATCACATCGCCAGTTACGGTAAGCGCGTGATCCATTGAGATAGGGCCGCCGGTGAAGTTGTGCTGCGGGGCGTCGTAATTAAGGGCGACCCCGGAATGCAGCGACACCGTGCCGTCATTGCGAAACTTCAAAAGCGATCCAGAGCTGTGAACGATCCATGTTTCGCCTGATGGCACGGCGGGCGGCGGGGACGCGTCACTGAAGTAGCGGCCAGTAACATGGCCTAGATTCAGGTCGCCACCGTCGAACGATAACGAAACTTGGTCACCCAGTTGCGGGCCGGTCACTACGCCCCAGCCATTGCCGACGCCCAGTGCCGAAAGCTGAATCCATCCTGTGTCAAAGCCTTCTGGCTGAACGGTTACTTTCACGCTGTGGCTTGATGGATCGTAGCCGGAGATCGTGCCCTTGCGAGGGTGCGTACTGCCGTCGCTCTGGTGCTGGCGAAGCGCGTTGGTTAAATTTCCGATCACGGCAGCACCATCGAGTTAGGGTTGTGGTTTTTGGCGGTAAGGCTCATGGAATAGCCGCTCTCAAAGCTCATTGAGCGCCTGACGGAATCCGGGTAATAGAGCTGATCGAATGTCGAATCAGAGCCTTCAACGCGAATGATCGTGCTCGCTGTCAGCAGGTTGTCGCCGGGCATCGACGCGCTCATGCGCATTTCGTGCTGGGTGATTTGCTTGTGAATTGCCTGGGCTAACGCCTGCGCGCCCTGTCGATCAAGACCGCTACGCACGACGCTGTAGACCTGCCGTTTTGCCACCGCCTGCCCCGGCGCGATTCCTCTGGCGCTGTTAGTGGGGTATGACTCGGTGTAAGCCTTTCCGGACTTGGCATTCCAAGATCGCACTTGCACCGTAACGCCCTTAGCTAGAGTCAAATCCCGCTCAAATTGCAGGTCATCACTGACGTTGGATTGCGGATAAGCCTTAAGCATCGCGGCGTGCCAGCGGATGACATACTGATCTGCCGTATCAGGGTCTAGCGCGGGCTCGTAATGTAATTCGTTGCCAGTGACATACACCTGAAATCCATCGAGCCCGGCGAAGTACGACAGCAGATCCCACTCGGTCCGCTCATCAGTAACGTGCGTGTGGTCGTATTTGGTGATGGCTCCGACGCTGGTGGTAGTCGGCGTGACGACAGGTGTAAGTCCGTGGCGCTGGGCCAGCATCGTTGCGACTTGACTAGTTGTGTAGTTAGAAAACTTCTCGCTAGTCTTTGTGTCGATGAATTTCGCGGTGTAGTCGCGGCCCTCTGCGGTTACTTCAAATTTCGCCGGATTGAAATGCCACTTATCTACACCTCCGGTAATCAGGCTCTTCATGCTGCAGGAGTTCTTACCGGTAATTGCTGAGGAAATAGATATTTCAATGTCCGTTTGATTGCTCCACCACCAAAGCGCCCCGGTATCGGCAGGCATCGCCGACAGTGCGAAGACAATGGAGAACGTGTCTGCTGAATAGAAGGAGTTGGAATCCACGTCCCACGACACAAAAGGCACCTCTACCCCCGCAAGCAAGACGTAGCCGGCCACCTGCCGCGACCCAGAAGGCGCGAGCGGATCATTAACGTCCATGGTTTATCCTTGCGGAAATTTGATGGTCTGGATGCCAGTGACTTGCGGATCAGTGATGCTGTTCGCCGCGGCTACTTTGGTCCACTTGGATTGATCGCCGTATTGATCGGCGGAAAGGCGCTGAAGGCTGGTATTGCCTGTAGTCACGCTCACCGTGCCGTTGGCTAGCGGGCCGGACAAGACGTTTTTCTGTAGTCGACCAAGCACACTCTGCATCTGATATAGCGGCGCAAGCTGAGTAAGCGAATTCGCTTTGCGTAGCAGATTATTGGCGGCGCTGGATATCGGATTTCCGGGAACCAACCCGCCAAGCGTAGTTATGTCCGCTACTGACGCGCCAACCTGGGCGATGACCGATTGCACAAGCTGCTGCGCCGCTACAATCGGCCTAATTACTGACTGAATCGTCTCGACGGTCTGGTTTGCAAAGTCATGCACTTGAGATACGACCGACTTGATCGTACCGATAGCGCTAGTGATTGAAGAAACGTTGATGATCTTTGCGAGCCCAAGCGAATGCCCGACATCGCTATTAATCAGATTATCTAGCGATCCAGACAGTGCGTTCTTTTTGATCGGGGCGTCCATGCTCGCTACAATCAGCAGGTCAATGGTGTAGTAGCGTCGGTATAGATGCTCGTAGCGCGCATTGAACGAGACAACAACAACGCTGTAGTAGTAGTTGCCCAGACTAAAATCCACTGCATTACCGGTATCGCGGATCTTTTCAAGCTCTTTGACTCTGGCGTCTGCCGTCGCGCCAAGCATCCATCCGGACCATTGCATGTTGTCGTAGTCGACCCCGAGCACATCGATGGTCCGCGTGCCGCCCACCAGTTTGTGCGTCACGGTCTGCTGCTTTGCGCCTACCGTTATAGATTCTGGAACCTCAAGCCCCACAAATTCCACGTCGCCCACGATGAGGCGCGTGGCATAGGGATCGCCACCAGGGGCAAAGCTGTCTAGAAAGCTCACGGTCAGCTCCTCGGGTAAGTTGCGCTTTTGGCACCGGGCATCAACATGCTGCGGCTAGGGTCGAACCCGTTGGTGCCGGTGTTGGGGCGAGCGGCCTGTTGGGCCATTCGCTGGATCACGACATCGCTCATCTTCTTGCCATCGACGTACAGGTTGATTGTCTGCTCTCCGCTAGCAGAGGATTTGCCCGGTACTGGCGCGACCAGTAGCGACGATGCTTGGCGTTGCGGCGCAGGATCTGCGAAGGTGAATTTTTTGACCTGCATGGACGCTGGAAGCACCGAGTTGAACCCAGCTATCAGCGTGTTGTATATGGTTTGCCAGCCCAACAGGAAGACATGCCCGAATGATTTAAAGGCCCCAAAAATATCGCCACTGAATAACTGTATGAATCCAGTCTTGATGCCCGCCCACATTATTTTCAAGGCGCCGCTGATTTCCTTCCAGTTATTCCAAAGCAGCAGGCCGACAGCAATGATCCCGGCGATCACCAGACCAATAGGGTTCATGAGTAGTGCGCGCCCAAGCAAGCCAATAACCTTTACGATATTGGCGCCAAATATCACGACGTAGGTGCCGAGCCTCGCAACTAACGGCAAGAGCGGCGCCATTGCATTTAGCGCCAGAAACTTAAGCGCGATGCCCAGCAGCCAAAATCCGCGCCCAGCGGCGATAACCATGTTGAGCAGGCCGCCAGTAATTAAAAACGCAGACAGTCCCATCAATGCATATGCAACGCCCCTTATCTGTCCTTGATTTTTTTCGGCGTACTGCCCGGCAAAATCAAGCCAATACGCGAGCTTTTCAAGCCCTCTCGTTACAACTGGCAGGTATACCGAGCCAATAATGGCAAGGAAGTTTTTCCAGGCCTCGCCAGCAGCTAATTCGGCTCCCTCTGGAGACTGCCTGTACATTTGGTAGGCCTGACCAAAGCCCATAGATTTCCCAAAAATTGCAGCATCTTTTTCAAGTTTTGATCCGCTCAGGACTAGCGGACCCAGAAGCTTTGATGTTCCCCTGTTGAAGTACTTTGCCTCGATCTCGGCAACCTGCTCGTTCGATAGATCCTTGCCAAATACTCGCCGAATCGCAGGAACAAGAACGCTATCACTGAAAAGGTCTGGTCTGCTTGCGTACATCGATAGGTATTTTTCAGATAGGCCGCCAGTAACAGGCATCATTGCGACCATCATCTTTTTGGCGTCTTTTGCTGAGAGGTGGAGCTTGTCAACGGCCTCTCTAGTTAGCTTCACCTGTTCCGGGCTGACACCAACCTGTAGCAGTCCAAGCTTTGCCAGAAATCCCTTAGCCTTGTTATCCATGTGCCCGCCAACAAGAGAGCTGAACGAAGTCATCAGGGACGTGCCGGCCGAATCTCCCGACTGCATTGACATATAACCGGCAAATTTCCCATACAAAAACTCTTTATCAAGAAGCGCGTATGACATGCCTCCTGTTTTTGATGCTCTGTAATATTCATCGGGATTTACTCGACCTTTAGATCCGAAATAGACCTTGGACATCCTCCCAAGCTCGTCATTAAACTCGTCTGGATGCATCATTACTTTGTCGCCGCGATGCTCAAGAGCTTTTGCGGCATTAGTTACCAGCCCATCGACATCCTTGCCTCCATTTCGAATTTTTGCCGCAATTGCGAACTGCGAAAACGCCGGGACGTTCTCAAGCGCGTGAGGAAGACTGCCCATCGCCGTATGCAGGTCTTGGATCAGTTTTATGTTGTCGGTAATGGTCATACCGAAATTTTTATGGGCATTCATTGAAGCTGCGGCGAATACTTTCTCGTTTTCAGCTGCACTCAAATTGAGTGTTGAAAAATCGGCCTTCGCCTGAGCGAGTTTTTTGGCCTCTTCGAGCGGGGCTTTAAGAAGCCCAGCTATTGCCAGTCCTGCGCCGAACATGGCAGCGCCAATAGCCGCTTGCTTGCCAATTGACGCAAGCTTGGAGTTCAGTTTGTCCGCGTCCATGCCGGTGGAGTGCAGGCCCTTACTGATTAGCAGCAGACCAGAGCTAACGTGATTGATCAGCGAAACCTTGACGGCGACGGAATACGCGTCGAATGCCATACTGAGCTTTCCTTTTGTGGTTTCGGATCACATGGCGAATAAAAAGCGCACGTACCAATGGGTTGATGGGCAGATCCAAGAGCTCGGGGCGGCTCGTTCCAGAGAAGCCAAGCCCAATTATGAAAAGCCAGTCGCGCTTATGAAGACCTATAAGACGGGGCCAGTAATGGGCATCCAGACTGCATTACTGCTCTTTACATTCAGCAGTGTGCTGTTGGTATTTGCTGGCGGCGCGCTTCTAGCGCTGATGCTTGTCGCTTACGCATTAATATTCGGATAAACAACTTCAAAAAGGAAAGCGAAGTGTCTTTAAAGAAATGTAAGGAATGCAAGAAAGAAGTATCGAGCTATGCGAGCAAGTGCCCCGGATGCGGCGCAAACAACCCGACCACAGGGGCTAAGGAGTTCTTCGCGGGTCTAGGGTTCGTTGTTTTTCTTGGTTGGATATTTTACATAAACGTTATCGATAAGGCCGACCCCCAAACAGAGCCTACGACGAAAGCAGTTGTGGCGAAATCTTCCATGAATTCTCAACAGGAGCAGCCTCGTACGCCACCCCTTGCCGTGGTTAGCGTACCACCTCCACATAAGGCGACAACGCTTGAGGACATAGTGACGGCAAATGACTTCTGCAAAGAATCCAGCGAGCTTTACGGCAAAATAGACAGCTCTTTAAAGCGCCTGCAATCAGGTATATCCAACAGCAAAAAGAACAAAAGCCCGGAGGTACTCGTAAACACCATCCAGTCGTTCATGCTCAGGTCTTCAGAGCTGCAAGATGATGCCGCATCTCTAAGCCCGCCCGGAATGGATCTGGAAGGCGCTAATCTAGCCATGGCTGACATGACAGCATCGGTGCAAGGGGTGGCCCAATCAAATGCCTCTGCCGCAGAAAATCTACGAGCCCTGTTTTCATCAGAGCAAAGCATGGAGCGCACTCTAGAAAATGCTAAGCAGGTCGGCGAGACTCGGGACTACTTCAATCTGAAGTACTCGCTTTCAGTTTTAAAGCTGTTTGAGGTGCTCGGCTACAAGGCCAGTGACTTGAGCGATAAGACTATGTGCCTTAAGTCTTCGACACTTAGCCGGCTAACAGGAGAGCCCGCTTAGGGCCTCTTATCGTATCTGGCTAGCTACCCCGCAGTGCCGCTAGCCAGGCAACAATAAAAAACCCCGCCGAAGCGAGGTCTGTTTCCGTTTTTAGGACTTATGCGGCGGATCTTGATGCGTATCCACCTCTTCCGCCAACAGACAGGTAGTTCTGGTAAATTTCATCGCGGCGCTTATCAAGCGTGCCGAACGACCCATGACCATCATGGAGCTGGTCGAAGAGCATCATAAGCGGAGCAGACCCTAAGGCGCGAGCAGCGGAAAGCATGCTGTCTTCATACTGGGACATCGCAGAGAAGCGCGACATCAGCAGGTATAGGTGATGCGTTTCATGGCGATCTAGGTAAATACCATTATCCGACTGAACTGACTTAGATACAGGAATATCGCTATCCATTGGCCGACATAGCATGAACTCGCAGACTGCGGGGTATTGGCTGTCTGGAATATCCTTGTAGCTACCTACCTGAAAGTGGTCCTTGATGCCGCGCCATACCGATGGGTACTTTTTGCGATCCATCCCGGCGAGTTCGGAAACACGATTCAGGATGTGACGCTGATGAGCGGGAGTTAGCGTTTCAGGCTTGTGGTCGATAGCGAGAGGCGTAATAGGCGCGACTTTGCCGAAGTAGCTATCTTCCAGCTTCTCGAAAACCTCCCATGCCTCTTCGGTGTCGAGCATCTTTGCGTGACGAGCGGCGCCGCGCTCAGTCCACAAAATCAGGCTGCGAGCCTTTGAGGCAACAGACCCTCTTAAAGATGGTCTGTTCTTTAGCTCAGCCAGATCAGTGCCCTCAACCTTAAAGAAATGCTTTCCCGGCTCGAACCGATCAGAGTTGCGAGCATGGTTGTTCTGAATATTTTTAATATCAGCCCCATACAGCTTTGCCAGCAGCGCAGTCGTAACTACTGGGCGCCCCGCGTGACTGATGACTGGAAGGTTGTCAAGGGATACAGCTGTGCTATTATTCGACATGACGTTGTTTTCCTGATCGTTGACTGCGTTACCAGAAACCCCGGCCGGCAAGCTGGGGTTTCTTCGTTTTAGGCTATTGCCTGGTTGTTTTTCAATTCCCGCCACTGCAAACCCTCCTCTACCAGTAGTCCAATCTCTGCGTTAAGGCTTCGACGATTACGCTGAGCCTCTACTTGTGCTTTTTCCTTTATCTGCCCTTTAATTCGCAGGCTATAGGGGCTGATCTTATGCGCGTCCTTCATTTCTTGGCTCCTTGTTTGTGTGGAATCATATTGACTGCACTTTTATATGCCGTCAAGTGGATTCTTGAATCTATCTGAATCCACCTCCACACTGCAATTTTATTCAGGATGCAGAGGTATAAATGTCTGACCGTCATGTACTGCCCCCTTATTCGTTACGTATGGCTGCCGATCTACGGGAGAAGCTTGAAAAGTCATCGCTAAGCCTAAAGCGAAGCCTGAACGCAGAGATCATCGCCAGACTGGAGCGGAGCTTTGCTGAAGACGAGGCAATCGAAAAACAAGTCGAGTATGAAAAGTGGCTTGAAACGAATCCGGCGGACGCCAGCGAGCTTTCGATAGTCTCAATGCTTTCGTACATGCGGCACTTGGCAGAGGCTACCGAAGGTGCGCTAAAAACTATCGAGCGTCTGTATGACGAAAAAACCGGCGAGCATTTCATGACCATTAACGAGTCTGGCGAAATGGTGAAGAGTTACGAGCGATGACCTCTCACACCTCCCCGTCATACCCAAGCGAAGAGTGAATGGACTTCCCGCCAATCAGCCCTGATACGGCAGCATGGCCAATAGTCTTCTTGATGAATTCCTTGTTGCGAAGCAGAGCAGGCCCCAGTACCGGCCGGGGCGGAATTTTTGGCGTGCCAAATTCGTGGTAAACCATCTTCGGATCAGTCGAGCCGACCACTGCCTCAAGGGCGTGCGTCTTGCGTGTGATGCTGTCACGCATCTCGCCGGTAGCTAGTAGCGGAGAATCGGCCGGATATCCTTTTTCAGCTTTGCGCGTTTCGGTTGAGTCCGCAAGCGGCGCCCAGGCTGCAAACGGACCAATACCTGACTGGTAGTGCCCGATTTCATCTTTGGCGGTTTTCTCGATGCGCTTGGCGCACTTCTCAAGACCGTGTTCAAGCGCTGCAATTTCTGCAACGGCAGCTGTCGCCATGTGCAGGGCCAGCGATTGAAGGCTATGAAACTCCATGATCACTCCCTCTTCTTGAACGCCATGACATCCCAGTCGAATTCATTGCCCTCGAATTCAGAGAGCGTGACGGACATCGCCATGCGCTCGTATTCGTTCAGGTTGTCGCACTCAAACACCAGATGGAATGGAACCCCGCTTTTCATCAGCCAGCAGCGCTGTCGAAAATCGGGGTTCGTGCCTAGTTTTTTGCTGCGGCCTGCTCTGCGCTAAGCGCAGCCTTATCGCTCTCGGCCTTTGCTGCTTCGTATTTGGCCAGCAAGTGCGAACTAATCGCCTCCATGCCCTCCGCGCCGAGCATCCCGAGCATTGCCTCGATTTGCTTGATGCTCGACGGGAAGCCGAAGAAATCGTCGTCGATGTGCGCGACCATCGCGGCAGGCATCGCGAACCCGTTCATATAAGTGCTGTTTTGCGATACGTCACCGCCTACGCCCATAACAAGACGCGCTTGCTGCATTGGGTCGAGCTGACGCAACTGAATCGTGCGCCCAAGGCTGTCGGTCACAGTTTCAAATTTCGGCTTTTTAGGCGCTTCGGACTGCTCTACGTTTTCTTTTACGGTAATTCGGGACATGGGTAATACCTCTGGTCAATGCGTCGTCAAGGTGCATGGCGCGCGGGGCTGACGAATTCCCCGCACCCTGCCGGGCTGCCATGCAAAAGGGTTACGAGACTTTCAGGCGGCGGCGAGCGGTGAACGACATGGTTTGCTTGATCGTCTTGTCGCCCTCCTTTTTGCCTGCGTCGTCCAGCTTTAAGTTGACCTGGGTGTACCGGAAGGTACTGGTGCTACCGTCAGGCTCCGAAATGGTCTCGGTGATGCTTGAGGCGGGCTGATTAACGCCTGCGTAATAGTCGGCTTCCCACTGCGCCCAATAGTTATCCAGCGTTGCGTCAGTGCGCTCAACGCTGAACGTACCAGTCCAGCCCTTGGGAATATTCAGCTCATCGGTCAGGCCGTTGAGCGGGGTAATTTCGGTACTGGTGATCTTCGGCTTGCTGTCGAAGTCCATCAGTTTTGGGATGCGGATCGGGCCATAAGGACCGTTGATGTCAATCGAGACATCCTTACCCGTGTTGTATCCACCTTGCATGGCGCTCTCCAAATGAAAAGCCCGGCACTAGGCCGGGCTGGGTGTCGGGTTCAGCGCCTTATCGGGGGGCGGCAGATACGACAACGGTGACTGACTGCCCAGCTTCCAAATTAATCAGGAAGTAGCGGACTACGGAGAGGTACTTAACCTGCACGTCTGCCTGCATGTAGCCGAGGGCAACGCGGGAGTCTGGGTTGTTGGTGGCGTCGATCTGAACCGAGAACGCAGGGCCGCCGTTCGGGTCTCCGATCATCCCTTGATCAACTAAAATCTGGAGGAAGCTTGAAATGGTCGACTTGGTGGAGCGGCGCAGGTCCAGTGTTTGCAACTGGCCCACTACGTAGCCGAACGAAGCCGCTAGAGTCAGCGATAGGAAGTTCGTCATGCGGGTGTAGTTGTCACCGTTTACCGTCGGATTGCTTGCGCAGTTCAGGCCTGAGCGATGCCCGAAGTAGCTGCCGCCTGGACATGGGTTTGTGATCACGTCCAATCGAGCAGTGTTGATCGCGCCAATCTCGGCCAAGCTGTAAGGTTGCTGCGCGAGATTTCGCTGCGTGGTCACCGCGGTGCTTAGCGGCTTGTTGAGCGGTGACTGCTGGGGCGCCAGTGCGGCGATTTTGGCCGCCGAGAACGTGGACGGACAAAGCATGCGCTGCTGGCCGTTCACTTGGTCGTACCAATAAACCCAGTCGCCAACCATAACCTTGAGCGCGTAGCTGTCGCAGCCTGCAGTGTTCAGGCTGGCCGACACCGTCGCGTAGGATGCACCGGCTGGGCCTTGAGTGATTACGTAGCACCCCTCAGACAGACCATAAGTCAGCATTGCGGGCCATTGCGTCGAATCAGTCACGTCAACGATGTTCACAACCTGGGCGCCGGTACCACGCAGCGAGTACATGCCCTTACGAGTAGCGCCGGAACCATCAACGCCGACAAGAACAGCATCCGTTAGCGTGGTAGTGCCATCAGTACCGGCAGTGAATGCGACGGTCTGGGTCAGTGCAACCGGCGCCAATACTGACGCGCCAACGGTGGCGACCACCAACTGAGATGCGCCACGAATGCCAGATTGACCGTTGTTCACGGCATTGACGATGTTCGCCCATAGCGCGCCAGCGGTGCCGGTGATGTTATCGAATACTTCTGGCGACACGCCTGGCAGTGAAACGACCAGCTTCCAACTTGAGTTAGCTGTGCCCGCAGACAAGACCGCGCTAAGCGAGTTGCCCAGCGTGCCTGTGTAGAAGGCGGTCAGGGTTGCACCGATGGCAGCTGCCGTATCCTTCAGCGTGGACGTTGCGGCGGTATCGGTGCCATCAGTCACGCGTACGGCGCGGATGTTCGATGCGCCGAGACCGATTGACACGGCGACAGCGGTGGCAAGGTCGTACTTGCGGACCTGTTGCGCACCGATCTTCAGCGCAGCATCACCGGGCGAGCCGATAAGCATGGGGCTGTTGACTGCACCCCATGAGGCGATACCAACGATGCCGAGAATGTCAGTCGCCACGCCGTTGATGTAGCGGGTCTTTGGCGGCACAACCTGGATGTACAGATCAGGGGCGGTTAACGCCGCCGTATTCAAAGCGCCGGCCTGATAAATGGGCATGGCTTCCTCCAAATGAAAAAACCGCCACTAAGGGCGGTTTCTTTTGTGTGTGTTTTCGCTTTTAGGCGGCGGTTTTCAGTACGTTTGCAGCGTTTTCACCGGAAAGCACCGCAGCAACTTCAGTCGCATCGGTGATTCGCTGGCCTTGCTGGTAGTCAGCAAAGGCAAATTTGACGGTCAGCGCGAGCGATGGAGCAGAAGGAGTGGCTTTCGCCGCTGCAACCGTTGCGGCTGGCGCGAGCGGAGTATCGGTAACGTCGTTGTCCATATCGGGCCTCAAGGGTTGCTGGTTGATGCAGGAAGCCCGGTCTGGGCGTTTTCAATGTTCAGCACCGGAGCAATAACCTCGGCGATGGTTTGTGTCTGGACTGTTGCGTAGTCGACGGTGTAGATCAAATCCCGGCGGTAGAGCCCGGCCTTTTCAAGCTGATCCGTCTGAAGCGTCTGTGCGTAGCGGATGATCCCGGCAGATCCGTCGGGCAATGCCATGTTGGTGGCGTCGGACAGGATTGAATCGATCTGCTTGGCCGTGGCGTCCCGAGTAGACGGAGTCGGCGCCCAGACCGTGATCTGGAACTGCTGCTCCTGCCGCTTGGTTTCCTTGATCGAGGTGCCTATTCCGCCGACTCGCGCAAAGACGCTGTGCGCACCAGTAAGTGTGACGACAGGTCCAGAGCTGGAAGCGCCAGGGATCAGAGAGGCAAGTCCGGTAGCGGCAGTCGTGAGCGTGTCCGTGAGCAGCATGGTGTAGATGTAGCTGATGCCGTTCAGGTTGATCAGCAGGTTCTGCGCGCTGACGGTGCCCGAGAGCGTCACGACCGCGCCGACGACTGTCAGCGTGACAGTGTGCATGGGCGCTATGATCGGAACCCATGACCGACCGAGGTGGCGCGTGGATTTCCGGTCTGGGCCTCTTGGGTAAACGCTGACGTGAACCTTCCCTGCTTTCAGATCGGCTTCAAGCTCGTTCGCCACGGGCCATCCAGGGTAAATCTTGGTCGGGATGCTGCTGACGCTTGGCTGCCCAATGCCGTTCGGGTAAACGATTGTTGCTACCCGGGCGGCGAGCTGATTCAGTACATCTGATAGGTCGGCCATATCACACCTGTGCCTGCATAGCCGTGCACCGCCATCCCATATCCGTAAGCTCGGCGCTCGAAATAACGTACTTGCGGCCAATTTCATCAAGAATGATGTCACTGGTGCGCAAGACGATGCCCGGCCAGGCAGGCATCAGGATCGCCCACCATGGCGTGCGCACATCGCCCGGTAGATTGGTCGGGTTTGCCTCGCCTTTCGTGCCCTGGAGCACGCTGGCAGGCCATCCCGTCATCAATGGAACTTCCGTGGCTGGCGTATCACCGCCGTAGCCGCCAAGGCCAACACCGGAATCCATGCTGACGCGCAAGACCGAGATAGTCCGGTTCGTCTGCACGCAGTAGATCGGCAGCGTTGACTGCATGGCGGCAATGAAGAATGTCCCGCCCTGCCCGGTCAGAATGTCGCCCGGCGCGCACCGCGTTGCATCAAAAAGAGCCAGCCATGTGGCTTGACCGTATTTGTTCGGGGCGCTGTAAGTAAAATTGGTGGTAAACGAAGCAGACAGCGTTTGAATAGCGGTTGTCAGCAGCGGATTGTTGGCGCTAGTAGCGCGAAATTGCTGGTAGTCGAAACCGATACGCTTGGCTGCCTGCCCGTAACCTTTGTAAATCTTGGCCTGGAGCTTTGTTCCGTCCATGTCAGCACCGAGAGATAGTTGTGCTGCCTGAGCCGCCAAGGCCTGGACCAGGCGGAACGCCAATAAACGCGCACAGCTCACGACGCCATAGCCGATAAAGACTCATTCGGTCGTTAACTTCGTTTTTGTTATGCGTCCAGACTGCTGCCTGATCCGTGTCCAGGTTAGAACTTGAGCCCGTGACATCAGTTTCCAATCCTGCCAGCGTAGTCAGAAAGGTAATGATTCGGACTTCTTCTTCCGGCCGCAACGTGGTTAAGCGATGCTGGAGTGTCTGCCAGATGATTGGAGAAACCCAGCCGTGAGCTAGGTCAAGACCATCGCCCAGCGTCAGATCACCCCGAAATGGGTAGCCCGCATAGCGCCTGGCATCGGAGAGCTGGGTATCGGTAAGCATTTCGCGTGCTCTCCTTTCGATTTATTTGGCTCATCCACCAGCGTTTCCGGCCATCAGCAAGGTGCATGCCGCGTTCGTGCCAGTGATCGCAGTCAGCGAGCCGCGTACGTAAGGGAATGGCGAAAGCGTATCCACATAAACACCGCTGGCGGCGTTGGTTCCAGCTGCGCCACTGATGCTGATGGTGGCTCGTGTCGCCCAGTTGAGGCCGTCCATGCCCACCTCGATGATCACCGTCGCAGTTACTGAGCCGGTACCGGTGACAAATGCCTGAAAAGCACGGTTAAGAGGACGAGCCTGAAATGCTTGACCGGTTACGGCGGCTGTCGCGGCATTTATCACCGTCTCAAGCGCGCTGGCAGTCGGAGTTCCAATCGGCATAATTAGGCCTCTGTCGCTGGCAATGCTGGAGTCGGATCTGCCTGAACGGCGTCTACCGGCACTGGCTCAGGTGCTATTTCTGTCGCTGGCAATGCTGGAGCGGCCACCTCGGTAACTTTTTTTGTACGTTTGCCGCCCTTGGCAATCTCTTCGACCACCTTGTCGCTAACCGCAAGGTCGCAAGCATTGATCAGTCGCGTGCCGCTTTCTGTCGAGTCGTCGACAATCAGCACGGTGTCGAGCACGTCTGTAGAAATGATTTGCATGTGATTCTCCACAAAATAGCGAGCGGCTCAGTATCAAGCCGCCAGCCAAGTGCCGATTAGCCCGCGATCCGAGTGCCCAGCTCCGGACGTACGCAAGCGCCGCCGTAGAGGATGTCGAACGAGTAGCGCGTTTGCTTGTGCTGGCGAGTGATCTCCAGGCGCAGCGACAGGCCAGACACCGGGTCGACCTGAGAAACGCTGATCACGGCCGGGTGGATAACTTCTTGTAGTGGGCGAGTAGCGAAGGCAATCGCGTCACGGTGGAATGCCAGGTTCAGCACATGGCTTGCTTTCAGCGTCACGGTTTCGCCACCGGCAGTTGCCAGTACGAGGCCGGGGTAGATGGATACGTTAGTGTTGCCGACCGACAGGGTATTGGCAGCAGTTACGACGTAGGTCTGAGCGCTACCCGCAAAGCTAATGATGTCGCCTTTTACCAGCGGGCTTGCGTTCGTCGCCTTAGCGATCGATACAAGCTTGGAGCCAGCGTTATTGACGCCGTTGGCAGTACAGGCGCCAACAGTCAGCGGGGTAGACACGAATGTCGGCACTTGCTGATCAGCGTACCAATCAAAACCGACCTTGCGGCCAATCACACCCTCAACCAGCGTGGTGTTGTTACCGGCCATTTGTGCCTGCTGGAACATCGGCAGGATGATGGCGTTGCCTTCGGAATCCATGTCCAGAACGATGCGACGGTCGCCGGTAGGCGCCAATTGCTTGTTCAGCAGCTTGCGCGCCACCGATGCGGCCGTGGTATCCGACGCGAACGGAGTAGTGCCCGGCGTGCCAGACATGCTGAAAAAGCTGGTGCCCAGATTGAGGATATAGGCGTTGACGTTGTTGGCAATCGACTTGATGGCTTCGGTTGCCTGCATCGGCACAGTGCCCTTCATCACGTTCATGGCTTCTTGGTCGGTGATGTAGAACGGTGCTTCGAACCACTGATCCAGGGTGATCGGCACGCTGGTCGGCGACATGTCGGCAGTCACGGGTGGAGTGGCGCCAGGAACAACTTGCTGCACCGTGATGGCGGACGGAACTGGAACGTTGATGACTGAGTTCTTTTCTTGCGCCGCGCCCTGATAGTCAGAGTTGACCAGGCGAGGCATGACGTTCATGGAGCGCAGCGCTACCAGGCCTTGAGCCAAAAGCGGCGTTGCGACCTGCGTTAATACGTTTGACATGGGAGATGCCCTTTATAAATTTTAGCCAAAAAAAAAGCCGCTGACGTGAGCGGCTTTAGGCTTTATGGGATTGGTTAAACGACTTTGATGGTCCCGCTGGCAATGCCTTCGAGGTTGGCACCAATGGCCGTTTTGTCGGTGGACGCGACGGAAGTCACGCTGCCGTTACTGTTGCTATCTGACTGCTTCCCGCTGCCGTTAACGCCGGTAGCCTCGAAGGCACGGCCGTAAATCGAATCGTTGCGCATCTCGCTAACGAACTCTTGAATGCTGAGAGGATGGCCCGTGGCGTTCACACGTGGAGCGCCATCTTTGTCGACGATCACGGTTTTGTACTGGCCGTTATCGTTGATGACCTGCGTGACCGACTTGACGTGCGGCAGCAGCAGCTCTGGAGAGCCCTTGTGCTGAGCTATCGCGGAGATGGCAGCGGCGTCGATAAGATGGCTTTCGAGCGTCTTCTGCATGGAGGCTTTCTCGGTATCACGCCGAGTTAGTTCTGCCTGGGACTTTTCAAGGTCCAGTTTGCGAAGTTTGTCGAATTCCCCAGCCTTGATGGCGCTGTCTTCTTCGGATTTTGCCTGAGCCTCGATAAGGGCTTGAATCTCTTCCGTGGTTTTGCCTAGCGACTTCCATGCCTTCGATTGCGCTTCGCTCTCGCGGGCAGACTTGCGCTCTTTTTCAAGTGCGCTTTTCAAGCCGCTGGTATCTTCAAGGCCGGAAACGTCCAGCTTGAATTTTGCGCCGTCGGCAACGTACAGAGTGCGCAATGCTTCCGGCAATGCATCCAGCGAATCGACAATCAGATCAAGCGCCATCGGTAATCCCTCTCGGATTTATTGCGCGGGCATCACGCCCACAGAAAAGAAGCAGTTAGCCGTCGCGGCTAGCTGCCTGAAATGTTTATGTTGGTGGGTGCTACGTCTGGCGGCAGCGGCTTGTTGGGCGGCCGCTCTATTTCGGTTTCCCAGCTAAGATCGGGGGTGATCGCACTACGCCTCACCATCTCATTGAAGAACGTTTCGCGAGAAATAAGCCCGGCCTGTGCAGCAGCCAAAAGAACGCTTTCGGTTTGACCGGTTATGGCTGAAGCAACAAAGTCATCAAATACGTCAATCGTCCCGGTCTCTGCCAGCCCGGCCCAGCGCTGCATGATGTGAACGGTCTTATCCAGCGCGTTTTCTAGTCCTTGAGCCATAGCGGATAGCTGGCATTGCTGACTTGATGAATCCAGCGCGGCTTGGGTGGCTGTCACGTTGCCGGCCGTTGGGATAAGCAGCTCGGCGCCGAGAAAGCGCATGCGCTCCTCTATGTCTCTGATCGATTCTCGACCGGCACCTGCAGCTTCACCGCTATGCTCGACAAACTTAAGATCTGCGTTCGCCGGCAAATCAATGAGCGAGCTCGCTCCAATGCTTATCGGAGCAGGTGTATCGCCGTTATTTATGACGCCGATCCGGGCAAGGATAGGAACCCTCGCGACATGCAAAATGGTTGTCTGGTCGCTATACGACTGCCAATGCTCGATATTTAGGTCGGCAAGGTTACGCAATGGTGGCGCAGCGGTCATGAAGCCTGTGCGCTTTGTATAGAAGGTTACAAGGGGAATGAAGTCGAGCGGGGTCTGCGCATTAAGCATGACCTGGCCAAACTCAAAAATAACCCATTCTGACTTTTCGTTTTCCCGGTAGGTAGACCACTTGCCTATCTCGAGAACGCGAACTTGCGTTACGTCTTTGGTGCCAAAAGGTCCGTCATCAACCTTTACTGCTTCTCGAATCCGCAGTTGTGTCAGGCGCTCGACACCGCCAATTTTGCTGCTCTTCCATCCAAGTATGCTGGTTGGCAGGATGTGAACTGCGTAAGGGCGCAACCCTAGTGCGCGCTCGTCGGCAAGAGTTTTGGCGCTACCGGCCCGACTGTAATCAGCCAGAATGTGCGTCAGCCCATACTTGATGCCAGCCGTGAGCAATTCACCAGCGAATACGTGCAGGTTGCGCTCGGACAGATCAATGTTATCCATCCAGACTTCGGCTGTAGCGCCAATATCTTTATGTTTGATCGGCTCAGCAAACGGCTTGGACGCTAAATTCTCTATCGTGTGCTCAAGAGCATTGAACAGGGTTGACGTTTTCAGGCGGTAGTCGTAATCGGCAGGGTTTTCAGACTTGAACCGAGGTAAATACAGTTCGCCGGCCGCGCGCATAGCATCAGTGCCGCCGCAAAGCGCATC
Source organism: Pseudomonas sp. AB6 (assembly GCF_034314105.1). Lineage (NCBI taxonomy): Bacteria > Pseudomonadati > Pseudomonadota > Gammaproteobacteria > Pseudomonadales > Pseudomonadaceae > Pseudomonas > Pseudomonas sp. AB6. Next base: position 1,063,994 of record NZ_JAVIWJ010000001.1, on the reverse strand, counting down.
AATCTTGGCCCATCCGCCCTGCATGTCCTTGACCGCTTGCGACGGCTCATTGAGTTTTTGCATGCTATAGGCTCAGGCTCGATATGGTGGATGTGCGCTTGATGCTTGGCCACAGCACGTCGACGCAGTAGCCGATTGCGGTGGTTATGTGCTGGTACTTATTTTTCTGGTCTTCCTGAAAGGTTGACCCTAGCTGTAGCTGGACGGTTGATAGACCCTTGTCGCACCACTTCGCAGTAGCTGGATTGACGAACAAACTTATGTCTCCGTCAACGGTACGAATCTTTGTGCGGACTGCGTTCTGTCGATCCTTGATAGCTGGGTGGGCAGGTTTTACGTTGCGGACATAGGTCCAACCGTTTGCCCGCAGCACGCCTTCGATATCGGTGTAGTCGGATGCGTGCCCATGTATCTCGCCAGCCTGCCCGGCGGGGTCGCCATAAATCATCACGTGTTTGTTCGTGTGATCCTTGAACTTGTCCACAAATTCGATTGCCGACTGTTTTGATACCGCGCTAGTCAGCACAATTTCATCGAGCAGATACAGCGAGTTGTCACGTCGCACTCCGACGGCAGAGGACAGCGGCGTGTAGTTCTGATCATGCATCCACAGAAGCTGCTCATGCGGCTCTATGCGGGCATTGGTGTGATTGTTTTTGCTGTAGTCCTCGTAAATACGGCCAGATGCCGTCTCGAACGAGGCTTCAAATTCTTGCTTGAACTGCTTTGCAGACATCGCCAGCTTCATGGCGTCGATCACGTCGGGCGGCAGGATCTCCGCAGACTTCCAATGAAACACCCTGAAGTTCGGGTCGGTGCCGGACTCAGCCTGCATGCATAGGTCATAGTAGTGGTTCAGGCCGTCAGGAACGCCGAGCAGCCAGCACCAAGCGCGGTAATCGGGCATGGTCGGGTTAACGGTGTTCAGCGCCGGGAGAATATTCGACTCCCATGCGTCCGGCTTGATGTCGGCAAACTCATCGATGCCGCCGCCAGTCCACGGGATGCCCTCAATACGCTGCGGCTTGTCCAGGCCAATGACGTGAATCTCGCTGCCGTTATCCAAGTAGATAATCAGGTCAGACTCGGAAGGCCTGCGACTGTGCATACAGCAAAGCGTGAACAGCTTCAGGTCGTCCCAAAATATCTTCTTCGCCTGCGCGTGCGTTGGGGCGGCGGCGAAGTACATGCCCGGATAGGCAAACGCCTGCTTCACCACGAAGCGCTTAAATCGTTCAGTCTTTCCGCTCCGACGACCGGCGGGCACCAACGGAAAGCGGATACCTTCTGACACGGCGGCGACCAATGCGAGCTGTACCGGGTGATCCTTTAGCGGGTACCAGCGCGAAAGCTGGCGATCAAGCATCAGGTTCCCGGTGGCTTTCACGATGGCAACCCTGCAATAAGATCAGCTAGAAGCTGGGCGTTAGAGTTCCCTCCGCCCTTTTCTATCAGTTTCAGTTCGGCGCGGCGCCTTTCAATCTCAAGCTTCTTGATTTCGTCGTCGAGTGGCGAACTGGCCTTGTCCGAAAACATACCTAGGTGCTTGGCCACCTTGTCGAGCGCGGCTAACTGGTCATGCATCTTTACTTCGAAGCCGCCGTCTTTCGTCTGCTTCACGCCAGCATATAGAGCTAATGCAGCGGGACTGACTGTGCGGGAATCCCGAGCATGGATACGACCAAGGCCCTCGCCGTGGCAATTCGGGCACTTCGGGTGCGGCAGTACCGTGGCGTCGTAGCCAAAGCCGCCGTCGTCTGTCTGAGGTGGTATGCCCTTGGCAGCCATGAGCACAGATTCACGCTCGAACTCTTCTTTAGTTTTCCACTGATAGGAGTGACCTGCGCCGAAGCAATGACGACAACAGATGCGCCTGTGTTCGATCAGTTCGTTAGGGTTGGCAGTGGCAATCATCCATAGACGCTCAAGCACCATTGTTTGAGTGATCGATGCTTTCTGCCCCCTAACATTCATGCGATCTGCGATTTCGGACTGAATGTTAAGTTTTGATAAGTTCTGCGCAGCGATAACGTTTGCCGTTTTCTTGCTGTAACCCGCACGGATAGCTGCTTGCGTGGCATTCAAGTCTTTCAGGTATTCATCAACAAAGCGCTGCTGTTTTGCTGTCAGCGCCATGGGGAATCCTTTGAGACTTGGTGCCTCGCATGTTTGGTTGTTGTGTGTCGCTATTCAGCAGCAACGATCAGCGTCCGAACCAGCCCGCCAGAATAGATATCCCGTTTCTTCGCCATCTCAACCGCTTCGGCAGCAGATGCGCCCATATCCATCGCAGTGATTGCGTGATCTGCACCACTACCGATGGCGCACGACTGATCAAGCCTCAGGCGCTCTTTCCAGAATCCGTCATCTTCACTAATACCAATCAACCAAAGTGCGCCGCCATCAATGGCGAAGCCTGCAATGCCGTTGCCCCTCGGCTCTGAACCGAAATATGCATCCATTAACGCCGGAAAATCGGAGGCGCAGCCGCTAAGGATGAACTTGACGCCCCACTCTTCAATGCACTTCTCGGCGTCATCTGAAACGATCTTTTCACGAGCAGTTGACCGGGAGTCATAGGCAACTACGCCATCTTTGTAAGCAATGGTCGTCATGCACCCTCCATTCATTCAGTAAGCCGATTAATCAGCCCATTCGGCTTACAACGCCTTCTTCGCGAGCGCCACGGCCTCGTAGAAGAACACCGGCAGTTCATGACCGAGCGCGCCGAGAATGGTTTCGAGTTTCGCGAAGATGGTTTCAGGAACGAGAACAACCACAAATGCAGGCTCGACCAAAGGCGCAGCAACCAAAGATGCGGTCAGCTCGTTAACGGTCAGCTCGGTCAGTGCGCTATCAGTAGGAATCGGTTCATCAGACATTGCAGACACCTCGGTAAGATATTTCGCAATCCGTGCGATGAAGAATTTCAGGAATTTCATTTGTCACTTCAACTCCTTGTCGCCCACTTGATTGGCGCAGCTCTCACAGTGCAAATATCTGCACATCCAAGCCTTGACCTTCACCCAGTGATTCACTAGGAAGTAATGCCGTAACCCTGCCATGGCCAGCCCCGCGTGAAAGGTGACGCCCGCTACAGACGGACTGAAGAACATGGTTTCGGTGCGAGTGACGATGGCGTAGCCCGATACCGCGATCACGGCGTAGATCAGCTTTCCAGCTATGCCGTCATTCACCTTGCGGCTTAAACAACACCAGACGGCCCATGCAGAAATGATCGCAATAACGACTGAGCTGAAGAATTCGAGGTTCATGGTGTGCCCCCTCCGAACTTGGAGCGTATGAGCGCCCAGAGGTCAGCGGCTTTAATGGCGCGGTTGATAGCAGCCATGAGTGAGCCGCCGAAGGTGCCTAGCAGGAAGCCGACACCGGCAACGTTGCTGGGCTCGGTAATTCCAAGGTGGGAGCTAACAATCCCTGTCAGGTACAGGGAGCAGGCACATCCCGTCAGCAAGAAGACGACCCAGGCTTGCACGCTGGTCAAATCATCTTTGTGCCACCAGCTTGCAATGACGGCCCCAATGAGGCCCGCAATCAGCAAAGAGGACTTATCGCGCAGGAAACTTAGAAACTCCATGCCCGGACCTCTTGGGATTGGACCATTGATAAAAAAGGGTGACTGCCACCCACGAAAAAGTTGCCCGTTACGAGCGGGCAAAGCCTGTCGAGGCTAAAAAGGCGCCCCCGATTTGCGCATTACCGAAGTAAGAGGCTTGGGGGTCTTTTGTAAATTACGGACGCAAAAAACCCGACGCAGTGGCCGGGCCTTAAAATTTAGGGGCTAACTAGTTTCTGACTTTTAGCGGTCTCAAGCCGGGAGACGCGCGGAAGTGGACGTGGGCGCATGCGGGGCAAAACATCGCCTCGCTATCTCCAAATACGCGCCATGCGTAAAGGCTACTGTACGACTCGCACTTTGGGCACTGGACCTTGCTGCGGTCAGTTAGTGGAAGTTCGAATTCCCATGCCTGCGCATCACTGGCTTTCATGAGCAGCCTCTGAATTGGGTGCGGGTGGCCGGCGCTGATCTCCGGCTTGAAACATTTCGGCCACAATCCTTGCATCAACACGATATTTCAGCTTCCGACGAATCGGCCCTTCGGTGTTCTATTTGCAAGTATGTTGTATTTTCGGACTGGCTTTTCCGCGTATCAGCCTACGCATTCACCTACATAGCAAAAATCCCAACACTTGGCTGGGATTTTGTTCCTGTGCTACCTGCAAGCGCGGATACAACAGGATGGGTAAATATACGGACATGTGGACATTGAATGCAAGGTCTATTTAGGGCCTGTTGTGCTTTACCTTGGCGATAGCTGCATCCAGCGCATCGACAGCAGCCATAAATGACGCTGCGGGAGAGGTCGTATTGCGCATCTCACGAAGAGCCAAAGTTGCAGCCTCAAGTAAGTCGGGAGCTGCCGCCATGAGGTAGGCATTAGCTACTTGCTCTGCACTGTCCTCGTCGTCTTCCTCGGGCAAATACTGCTCCGACAGGATAAATCTCTCGCTTTCGACACTGATACAGTACGGCTGATGATCGATGACCCAGGGTCCGGGGCTGTGACCAATGACAGCCTTTCTCGGGGAATCCATGAAAACCAGCAGGTCATTTATTTCAGCCTCGCCATTCTCTTCGAATTTTATGCTGTCTGGAATATCCATTGTTTTGGTCGTAAGAGGCTCCACGACATTGCCGTCAAGGTCCGTGGTGACACTTACATAACTAATGGTCTTCACGCCGCTTCCTCCCCAAGTATGCCGGCCAGCTCAAGAATCAATTGTGCCTCCACCAAAGCCTCGTTAACAAGGTTTTCCAGTGCAGCCCTAATCCCTTGATTCCAGCGCCGATAAGTCCGCTCTGTTAGCCCCTGATTATCCCATGTCGCCATGTCGTAGTTGGAGTCGGCCAGTACAACCATGTCACTCGACCGGGAATTACACTTCTGGAGTTCCTTTTCGGCGGCGCGCTTGGCGGCTTGGATATTCGCAGTCACCCGCCACCGCTCTGCATCTAGGCGCACTTCCGGCTCAATGATCTTGCGAGGCACCATCTTGATACCCTTGATCTGCGGGATAGCCCATGCGGTCACGGCTTTGCGAAGGAATAGGTGGGGCGCTGTCGTGGAGATGATCGCGATCAACTTGGCGGTGCAGCCGAGCTTGTTGGCCTTGTGGGTGCTGTACTTCGCTACCAGGGCATTCCATTGGCGAGGTGATAGGCCTGCGTGGAGCAACTTATTCACAATGCAGTCATTCAGCAGTGCCGCTTCTTTCCCGACAATGGCGCCCTTCTGTTTCGCGCATTGAATCTTTGGCTCGAAGTCGCCACCTGCACTTGTCATCGTCTCTGCCGCCAACGCCCGAACTACTGCGGATACCACGTTGCGATAAGTCATCTGTCAGCCCTCAAATACGATTTGATGGTGTCTTGCGCTGCCTGAGCGCCCTTGCAAATAACTGCCATGTAGCCCTGCTTGTTCAGCCAGTCGAGCCATTCCGCCTGTTCAGCCTGTAGCGATCCGCCCTTGACGCGTTTCATCTCGATCATCAGCCCCATGAACTCGCCACGCGGCATCAACAGCATCAAATCTGGAAAGCCGGCCCTAACCCCTTCCGCTTTTAATTTCGACGCCACAATCACGTTGCGCTGCCCGCCATTGGGCACTGCTACCAGACGGTTGCCGATCTTTGGGTATTGGAGGGAGAACCAGCGAATCAGGCTCTTTTGCTCTTCGTGCTCGGTCGGAACCTTGATGGCTACCATCGCTTTGGCCGCTCCATGACGAAACACAGGAATGCTGCGACGATGATTGCGAACTGGAAGTGGCTGATTGGGTCGCTCATGCAAATCTCCTCAACATGAAGCGCTCTATCGGGCCGCTTATGAGGAAAGCAGCAAGCAGAAGCGTTACGTAAATGAGGCGACATTGCAGAGATGCCCCGTGCGGAACTCCGACAATCAGCAGGCCGAAAAACGGAGCCGGACAAATTATGGCGATGAGAAATGTCTTCACGCCGCCACCCCCAACAAATCCCGCTCACATGCCGCCTTGGCCTTTTCCACGTCCGGCGTCGAAAAGATGATCCGGTCCCGGTACCGCGCGACGTAGTGCGGGGCTTTCTCCATTGCGTATTTGCTGACGAGGTAGCCTTGGTCAGAGGTGAGGCAGTTAGGTGATGTGCGTGTCCAGATCATGCGAACGACTCCTGATCGGCCAGAATTTCAATGCAGTCCTCAAGCAACGCTGATTGCGCTCCGTACTTCGCTTCGAAGCGACGCTTCCATGGGTGTACGGCGATCAGACCCGGCATGCCGGTGCCGTCTTGATGATGTCCGGCGCAGAGCGGTAAGGCCTTACTGTGGGCGCCCGGCTTTGTGCGGCCGTCCATGTGGTGGATGCTGACGACCATGTTCCGGTTGCCGTCGGCGCGGCAGGCGATGCAGCCGATTGACGCGAGCTGGTCATGGAAGTGTTTTTCGGCTTTGGTGCGGGTTGCGCCTTTCACGAGTTATTCCCCCAAAGCCAGCCAACGAGCGCCATTGCCTGGGCGATTGCGATTACAGACCAAAACGAGCCAGCCTCTTCCCTCGGGTTGATTCCAGCTTGCGCTAGAGCTCCAAAGCAGGGAGATCACCAGGACGCAAATGACCACTAGGAATATTTTGTTATTCATAACCACCCCATCCCGCACTCACTCGGTGTAACTGGCATCTGATAAGCGCATTCAGCGAGGACGATGAGGCTGAGCAGGAGACGGAATAGGGCCTGAATGATCATTACGCAGCCTCCTTAAACGATTCGAACTCAGCCATTTCAGTCAGCCTTTCCTCGGTGAGCGTCGGCCAGTCATGCAGCACCAGATACGCGCAGCACTGGCGCCAGAAGTCTTGGAATAACTCTTCGCCCATCGAGTCGTAGGACAGGCTTCGCGGGGTTTTGCGGGTCAGCTGACCGAGGCCCGGGATGTCGAACGCCTCTTCGTCGCAGTAGACGCCAGACTCAAGCTGCAAAGCCTTGATGGCGTCGTGCGAGAGCTTTCCAGCGAACCGGTCGATATTCTGCGAGAGGACTTTGCCAAGTCCGTGCACAAGCCCGTTGAATCGCGGGTTGCGCGGCTGCTTGAGATCGGCGCGGATCTTCGTGTTGATTTTGAAATCGCGCTCACGAAGGATCGATCGATCTGCATCGGAGGACGGAACGAATGCTGCTACGTCCTTTCCGGTGACTGGATCAACGAGGCGGCGCAGTACCAGATACACAGGCATTGGGCGAGGCTTGGCTGGCTTGCTCATGACTGGCCACCAGCATCCTTGCGGATTGACTCTGCAGACTCATTCAGCCGCTGCTGAATCCTGACCTTCCGACGCAACCCTTCGCACTCAGCCTTGAGCTGGGTTAGTTCAGCAATCAGCCCCAGCACTACCGCTGGATTGGCGGCGGCGTAGAAGCGAGCCAATCTTCCGGCACCTTCAGGGGCGTCGTACTGATCAGTATTCACTTCGAGAACTGGATACTTCTCTCCATCTTCATTGACGCTTCCGACGAACCAATTCACATCAAGGTCGCCGTCTTCTGACTGTTCCGGCCAGCAGTCGAAAAGCTTCTGCCAACCCTCAGTTGCCGCAGCCAATTCCTTAAGCTTCGAGTAATCGCTCATTTCGACACCTTCAGGCCTTGAGATTTTAAGCACTCAATAAGGGTCGCATGCTCGTATCCCTCACTAGGACCAAAGTCCCAAATCTCTGGCAGCTCAATCACCAGAGATTCGCGGGATGCTTGCCATGCTTCCCATGCATGATGCAGATCAACGTCCGAGTAATTCCCACTGACCGCCCTGTCGATTTCGACGCCGTCGAGATACTCATGATTTGCCGACCAAGCTTCAAACTCTTCGCGCATTTTGGATTCACTCATTGGCCACCGCCGAAAATTACGCGAGCGAGCAGCACACAGGCGCCCACCGGGAAAATGAATGCCGCCACGACTACGTTGAGCAGCCAGCAGGTTTTGGCGAAACGCTTGAGGGCTTTGTTGTTCATACCCCGCTCCCCGCCCTTCTCTGGCTGCCATCTGTCCGCACAAGGCGTTCGTCTGCTCCCTTTTTCATGCGAACCATGTCTCCTGTGTGACGAGTGATGACGAAGCCGGTGTCCGAGAGTTCGGTGACGGTTTTTAGTTGGGCGGCGGTCATGATTTGGCACCTTCACGCAGGGATTTGATTTCGGCTCGCAGCGTGTCGCGCTCACTAACAGCGCGGGCATAACCTATCCGCAGGAGCGCAAGCTCGGAAGTGCCCGGAGGGTTTTCGATCAGGGTGATGAACTCGCCTAGTGCGTCAGCGGCTGCGTCCAAATTTGCGTAGTTGTATTCGCAGTCAGCCGCGACCTGCGCGTCCTCCCGCAGCTCGACGATCAGCGCCTTGAGCTTTCTGATGCTGGTCATTGCGGAGCCCTCTCGGCTTGCAAATCTGCGGCCTGGCGAATCATCAGTGCGCGGCGGTCAGCCAAATCATTGGCGGCTACGATCTTGAGTTCGATTTTTCGCTCGGCGGTGGCGGCGCGCATCACTGCCATGCTGTCCTTCACGGCTTTGAGCTTTGCGCGGACGTCAGGGCTTGGGCGGGTGACGTCGCCAGTGATCAAGCCAGCGAGGGCGCGGCCATCTTCGGTGACTGGCGAAACACGCAAGTCGGCCAGATAGATTTGCCCGCGCTCCTGTGGAATGCGCTGCATCTGCACCGCTTTGGTGATCGCCTCGACACGGCGATTAGCGTCGAAACCAACGGAAACGTGCCAGTTGACGTTCTTGTGGTCTTCCCTCGCTTGGCTCACCAGACGCTCGTATGCGCTGATAAACGCCATACGCGCACCGATCTTGTCGCCAGCGTCTAAAACCGGTTTAGCGGCCGCCAGAGCGAGCTGTATCTCGTCTGTGAGTACTACCGTCTCGTATTCATCGTTGGTCATCATGGCAATGGCCCATGCTTCATCCTTTCCGGGACGGCCGTCGGCTGCGGCTGCACGCTGGATGATTGCGGCCAGCGTCAGTCGCCCGGCTACTTCACGGCGACAGGATTGCAAGGCGTCGATCAGGTCGTTGACAGTGAATTGCTCAAGGTCATTAGCCATCATGGCGGCAGCGGTGGCGCTCAGTGTTGAGCCCATAGATTCGGCTGTAGCGCACAAGGCGTCGACGAGACCCAGCTTATCGGCGGAGGAAAGCATTCTGCGTACCCCCGCTCATGATCATCGCCTTGGCTTCTTCGGCCGCGCTCATATTCGCCTGGGTGTTTTCCATCTGGCGGGCGGTCACTGAGTTGACTTGGCGGCCAGTGACCCACTGAGTGCGAATGCCTTCAGCTCTGGCGACCAGCAAGCCAAACTCATGGGAGCTGCGCAGGTAGAACGAATCGTTGATTGCGACGTAGAACGCGGCAACGTGTGGCGCCTCAGCTGCTCCAAGGCGGGATACCAGCTGAGCGACCTGGCCATTCACCTTGGCGTTGCGTACAGGCTCGGCACCGTAGCGGTCGTAGTAGGCGTTCGAGTAAGCGTTCCACGTCGCAGCGTTGGCGAGCTGTGCGTCGGTCTTGTGCTTCTCGGCTTTTGGCTTGAGCACTTTGACGTTTGACGCCGCCGGAGCTTTAGCGACTGGCAAGGGTTTTTGATCTTGAATCCCGGAAGAGGGAATCAGGAATCCGGAATCAGAAGAGAGGGAATCAAGAGAGAGGGAATCAGCCGGGATAGAACTGTTCTCGTCTGGTGCTTGCATGGTGCTAGCACCTTCCTTTACCGGGCAAGGCTCTATCTCTGACCTTTCAGGGATGGTGCTCTTAGTTTCCTTGAGGTGAGGATTCTGGTGTTTGGCCCAATTCACTATCTGGATGTAATTGGCGCCATCAACGCTGTAGCGGTCGATGAACCCCAGATCGTGGAGACTGAAGAGCATCGAATCGATATCTAAATTGTCAGCAGGAAACAAAGCCATCTTAAGGCGGCGAGGACGATCCTCGAGGCGCCCTTCGCGATCAGCCTCGGTCCACAAGCCAATGAACAGTAGGCGCGTTGCAAAATCGACCTCGGCAAGGTGCTCGTTCGAGAAGAATCCCGGTTTAATATTTCTGGAACGAGCCATCATTTGTGTCCTTTGCCGATCAGCCCGGCCAACTCAAGAAAGCGATCCACGTACCAATGAGGCTGTGTCTCGCGAGGGGATTGGGGGCTGGTTAGGTTCTTACCGAAGCGCAGGCCTTTGTCGGTAATCGACCAGAAATCGATCATTTCCTGCTTGGAGTTCTTGCGCTGCATGACTTTCAGGAAGCCAGCGGCACCTAGCGCCTTATTGAAGGTCGCAGGTGATACGCGGATGTCGTTATCTTTCAGGAGTGCCGTAGCGGACTTGGTGGGCATTGAGCTGCCACCGATGGCGTCAGGCGCTGCGTCGATGGCGTAGCCGGGTAGAAACTTAGGGTCGAGGCCGTTATTAACGGCGATCTGATTCAGCATCATCACTTGGCTGGACGGCGCAGGCTTAAGCAGGCGTGTGAAGCATTCAAGGATGGCGAGCTCGCCGATAACCTTTGTTCCATTGGCGATGACAGATTGGCGCGCCGCGCCCTGACCTTCAAGTTCATGCCAGCGGCGAACCACCTTCATGCGCATGGGGGCGCTGTAACCCGTCAAAAGGCAGTCGGTGTATTCGCGATCAAGTAGATACTGGAGTTGTTCGCGATTACGTCCGTCGAGATAGATGTCCTCAAAGCTGAGGGCATCGACTTTCAGCTCCTTGAGCATCGCAACAATGTCGCGTTTTACGTTGTCGTGACGCTTACCCGTGACATTGGCTATTTCACGGGAAGACATCGTGCGCGACACGTTTTCGTTTATCGCAAAACGTGTCGGCAAATTGAGCGGGGTATTGACGCTGGTTACGGTTTGCATATAATCGGCCTTATCAAGTTGTGTTGAAAACGCCGGGTCACTACCCCGGCATTTTTTTGTCTGTAATTTGGTGGCCCTAAATAGGTTCAGTAGTGACCCTAATTAGGTGTTCGCCTTTCGGCCTCCCCGGAATAGCTATCAACTTCGCCTTGGTGCGCATGGAGAGGGTTAGTCCACCCATTGCGATTGACTCAATCGCAATCTCTTCCAGTGCCTCTTCAAGGCTGTACCGCTTATCTCTGGCGAGCTGTTCCACTCGCTCTCTCGTGCCCGGACTCAGGCTTTCGTATTCGAGCAATTGAACCTCCTTAGGCTGATCAAGCAGCGCTAGACTTCTTTTCATCCTTCAGCAGGCCTTCGATTGCACCGTTCTCAACGCCCCACTCGATAATCGCGAGCAGGAATGTTGCGTGCTGCGTGTGTGCCCGGCTGGCAGCCCGCGAAAGAATCTTGTCTAGCGTTTGGTTGAAGCTGACTTGACGGCGCTTATTGCGCTTGTCTTCTGGGTTGTGTTTGTAGGCCATCGTGTGAATCCTTTTGTGGTTGGAAATTGGTTTAAGCGGCTGATTTTTTTGGATGAGCTTCTGCAAGCAGCCAATCGGGGTCGAACGGCTTCCCCTTAATGCCTGCAAGCACTGATATTTTTTTGGCGTATTGGGTTTCGCCGGTGTACTCGGTGCGCGGTAGTGCGTCAGCAACGATCCACTTGTAAATAGCTCTCGGAGTCTTGCCGCAGGCCAGGGCCACGGTCGGTACGCCGCCAGCATCATCAATCGATTTTTTGAGCGGCCGCATAAGGCCTCCGGGTTAAAATATGAACTTACAGTACATATTATGTCGGAACTGAAAGTACATGCAAGCCCATGCGTTAATGAACCTATGGTTCAAATAGAAGAAATACGAAATGCTTTTGTCGTGAGACTCAAGCAGGCCCTTGTTGCGAATGAAATCCAAGAATGGGGTGCGGGCGCTCGCCTGGCGAAAGTTGCAGGGGTTACGCCCAAGGCCAGCAGCAAGTGGCTAAATGGCGAGTCGATGCCGGGCGGCGCAAAAATGCTTGCGCTTGCTGCGGCGCTCAAGGTACGGGTGGAGTGGTTGGAGTATGGGCGCGGCGACATGAGGGAGCTTGCCGACCCGCTGGCGCGCCCAGCGATACAGCCAGTAACCCCGAGCATCCTCCCCTTCCCTACGGATGATGACGGCGAAACCCCGGTAACAGATGAGAAGTACGCCTTCATCCCTCAGTACGACGCATTGGCATCCGCAGGCAGCGGACATCAAAACACGCACGTCGAGCTGCGCGGTACGCTTGCATTCAAGCGAGACTGGCTGCGCCTCAAAGGGGTTAACCCGAAAAATCTGAAGGTCATTTACGCCCACGGAGAAAGCATGTGGCCGACAATTGATGATCATGACGTACTGCTTGTTGACGAATCGAGAGTCGAGCCAGTTGACGGGCAGATATTTGCCCTTGAAAGCCAGGAGCGCGGAACGCTTGTGAAGCGGCTGATGAAGTCAGAATTCGGCGGATGGATCATCCGCAGTGACAACGCCGACAAGATCAATCACGGCGACCTTGTCCTGCCAGATGGAGAAATATACGAGCATCGGATATTGGGCCGAGTGATCTGGCGTGGCGGGGATTTGTAGGAACAACAGAAAAGGAATCTTTTGATGGCGCAGGAAGAGACAGAATACCGGGTCGACCTTAACAAGCTAGATGCCTTTATGGCTGAAAAAACAAAGTCTGCAAAATGCCCATTTTGCGAAAAAGACGAATGGACCCTACCTTCTGCTGGAACCGTAAGTATCAACACCATACCGTGGGGGAAGGCGGACGGAAATATGTACATGGTCGGTCTGCCAGTGTTAACGATGGTATGTACAACCTGTTATTTTGTTCGAATGATGGCTATTCCTGACCCAGACCTTCGCGCCTCGCTGGCGGAGGCGCAAAATGCTGAGTAAGTCGCCTCAAGGTGATTTTGAGAAGAGGTTATTCAAAGGCTCTCCTGGGGTGAACAGGTCTCCAGACGCCAACAGTCTCGACTGGCATAAACTATCCGGGCTAAAGCCTCCAGCCCAATTTAAGACCATGCATTCACAGAGTGAATTTCGCGAAACTGGGGCGAGCGGGATCGGCCTCAGGCATGACAAATCAGAAAAATCAGATGATACTAATCGCATGCCAGAAATTACCCCCGAAGAACTAAGGACCACGTTATCCGCCCTAGAGGATCGGATGGATCGGCGCGCCGAGAAGGTAGAGCGCGATTCGGAGAGGCGCGCAGACGCCTACCGCAAAGAGCAAGAAGCGCGGGATTTGCTTTATGCCGAGCGGTTTGAAGGAATGTCTAGGCGACTGGAAGATAGGGATAAGGTTATCGACGCTAAGCTGGACAGCATCGTTACAAAGATCGGCGGGGTAGAGTTTAAGGTTGACGGCTTCGAATCAAAGATCACCGAAAGCGTTACCGAGGTCAGAAAATCAAATCGCGCAGCCTTGGCCGGAATGCTGACCATCGGGGTGGCAATTGTGCTTGGTGTATGGGGTGTGAACTCCACGATTATTAGCAGTGCTTCCGGGATATTCACTTCCGGGCAGGAGTCGCAAAAAATACAGCAAGGTAATGCGCAGATGCTCAAGGAAACGCAGGATTTACTGCTCTTGATCAAGCAAACTCAGGCGGCCGGACCAACCGAAAGTAAGTAATTTAGTCTCGATTCCCCCCAAGCTCGGCCAACCGTCGGGCTTTTTGTTGCCTGCGATTTGGGCTGCTACGCTTTTCTTCTCTATGGAGAAAATGCCATGTCCCTACCCGACGACCCTACCCCCGCCCTACTCTTCCGTCTCAACCAAAACATCAATGCCGCCGCCGCAGCAGTCGAAGAGATTGGCATCTGGATTGGTCAGCGTGGATCGACTGAGGTTTCGGAGCGCATTGCCGCCCACCTCCAGGTACTGACTGATAATTCTGATTTCATAGCCGAACAGCTAGTTGAGCTGGTTTCGCGCCATAGGCCGGAGGGCGATCCTCCTGACTGATGCCTAACCGATAGATGAGCCCGCCGACTGTGCGGGCTTTTTTACGCTTGCATGGAAAATGTGTACTTTTGGTACTTGACCACTGTGAACCATTAGTACATATTCACCACATCGCCGCGACAAACCACCGAAGCAGCGATAGGGCCTCATTAAGGTCTTCGCTCTTTAACAATCCAAGATCCTCGCCATCGACTACCCCGAGATCATTCGGTAAGCGCGAGCCAACAAATAGTTGATGCCATGCCAGCGCTGGAACTGGCCGTACTCCTGAATGCGAGTACGCGAAACCACACAAGCCAGCCGGAAGATCATCGATCACGAAATGTGTGACGCCGGCCAGAGATATGAATCGGGCGATGCGTGTGGTGGAGACAACAGATTTCCTCGATGCGCTTGGCAACAGGCGTATCTGGAAAATCGAACGAACACACGGAGATACGCAGATGGACATCAAAACACTAGAAGCACTCGGCGTAAGCGCGGCAGACCTTCAGGCGCGAATTGTCGAGCAGGCGGTTCACGCTCTTCTCTACTCCACCGGCTTTGATGATGAGGGGGACGAATCGTCATACGCCTCCAAGTTCAAGCAGCAGGTCGAGAAGCGCGTTCAGGAAGCGGTGGATCTGAAGATCGCCGCGCTGGCTGCCGAGCATGTCCTGCCCCGCGTCGGCGAAATAATCGAAGCCGCGAACATGATGAAGACCAACGCTTACGGCGAACCAAAGGGCGAGCCGATGACCTTTAAGGAATACATCGCCAGCCGGGCTGAGGTGTATATGAGCGAGAAGGTCGACTTCAACGGCCACTCCCGCGACGAGTCGAAAGACAGCTACAACTGGCGCGAATCTGGCCCCCGCTTAACCGTCCTGATGAAGCTGTACATCAAGGACACGCTTGAAAAGAGCGCGAAGAACGCGATCAACGACGTGAACAAGGTCATCGCCAAGAACATCGAGCTGGCAGCGAAAGACGCCATTCAGGCTTGCGCAGCGGCAATCAAGGTCTCGGCAACTATCTGACCGGGCTCGCCTACTAAAGCCCCTGCCCAGCCGGGGTCTTTGTTGAATTCAAGTGGAGGGATGGAAGATGAAAATTGAGTACACCGCAAAACAATCGCGTTTCGGTATTCAGCCAGAGGTGCAGCAATCCCATATTGAAAACCTCGAAGCAAGGATCGCCCTTAACTTGCTTCATGCGCACGGCATGGTGGCAGCTACCACGGATGGCTTTGATGAGGCTGGCCGATCAAAAGGCAGACCACTTACTGCTCAGGAAGTGGTTACACGGGCATTCGATATTGCTGAGGCTGCAGTTGCAGAGATGGGCAAGCGAAACTGGCTAATAACAATTGAGCCGGAGGAAGAACCGCCGTCGCGGACTGGCAGAAACGGACCCCGGCTCGACGAGCCTACGCCCAGCTAACCCACACATTTCTCATGCAGCTAGGTAGCTGGCTGTATTGGAAATTAACGGGAGTAATTCAAATGAGCTATATGCCGAAAAGGATTCAGCAACTCAGCGACCTCGAACAATTCGAACTTATGGTTGCTGCCTATCCAGAGAAGTACGAAGCCCGCGAAAAGGCTGGCGACGATATTTGGGACGAAGTGATGGAGGCGTTTGAAGAAACGATCTGCGATCAGGAAATGGTATTAGGCCTGCTTTCTCGCGTTGTTTATCTCTCGATGCCGATGGGGTCGCCACTTACTGGTAAGGCATTCCATACGCTGGGCAAGGCCTCGCTAGCCCCTGACGGCAGTATAAGGATGATGTCAGCAGTAAGCCGGGAGTTCATCGCCCCCGCTCACCCGGCCATTCACGAATAGAGGGGTAAGGGATATGAGTGACGTAACTGTTTCAATGAGCATGACCCGCAAGGAACAGGGCGCGCTATATATGGCTCACCTTGTGGCGAAGAAGAAAATCACCATTCAGAGCGGTCAGCTCGAAAAGCTGAAGGCTGCACTGGATCGCATCTATCAGGAAACGAACGAGTCGCCCATCGCGAACATCGCCCGGTTCGCGCTTGATGCCGACTATTGCAATACAGAGGAATGAATGATGAGTGAGTTGAAATTTACGCCGGGGCCTTGGGTGGCCATTCATACCCCTAATGGATTTGTGATCAATCCAAGCACAGGCGGCGACTCTATTTGCCGTCTGAGTACGCTGCGAATGGAGCGGAATCACGAGGATAACGCCAAGCTGATAGCCGCGGCGCCCGAACTTCTGGCTGCTTTAGTTGAGCTTGAAGCTGGGTCGGGAACATCGCCCGGCGCAAACAAGAAATATGCAAAGGCTCGCACCGCCATCCTGAAAGCCACCGCATAACCGAAACCGATCACCTCTAACGAGGCTGCATCGGGGAATGATCTGACGTTTGGCTCGTTTGGTACAGGGCCGCCCTGCGTGCAGGGTGCAGTCGACAAGGTAGCGCTGCTGAAATCGACATAAGTCTTTCGGGTTCGAATCCCGGTCAGATCATTCCCCGATGTAGGTGAATGCCAAGGCTGATTAGCAGCTAGTAACGCGGGTAACAGTAGGACTTCGTGGGCCGACAATATGATCCGCAACCCGGAGACCAGCACCGGGCATCTACATCACCCCCGCACCACCGCAAGCCTATCCGGGACCACTACTCAACTAAATAGTGGTCAGTCTAGATGCGCATCGGGCAGCTCCGAGGCTTGCAACCTATTTCAATAGGTGGCCACTGCCTGCCCAGTGAGCGAGCAATAGGAGTTATCACATGCAAAAGCTTCAAGTCATGACCGATGACGGCTGGACCTATGTGGCCTGCATGATCGGGAAAAGGATCGAGACAACCAGCGAACCCAAACACGGACTTCCTCGAAACTGCCCAGAATTGGCCCATGGAATCCTAAGCGAATTCGAGAAGGACTTTCCAGATCGCGAATTCCGATTGACCTTAGAGCCAAGCATCAGCGCAGACCCGGTTTAGGCCGGGTTTTTATTGTCCCGAATTTAATCGTCAGCCCTTCCCTTGCGCC
Source organism: Pseudomonas sp. AB6 (assembly GCF_034314105.1). Classification (NCBI taxonomy): domain Bacteria; kingdom Pseudomonadati; phylum Pseudomonadota; class Gammaproteobacteria; order Pseudomonadales; family Pseudomonadaceae; genus Pseudomonas; species Pseudomonas sp. AB6. The sequence continues at coordinate 1,046,971 of NZ_JAVIWJ010000001.1, read as the reverse complement.
CAATGGCAACTAGCGAGCGGCATGCGGCTGAGCGAATAGTTTTGGTTGGTTAATGAATGGAGAGAGAAAGCATGGAAATCAAGACACCTGAAGAACATCGCGAAGAGTTGCTGCTGGCAGCTATGACCAAGCTCAAGGATCAAGCCAAGGCCGTCATCGATGGCGTTATGGGCGATCTGTATTGCGAGTATTTACCGCATGTAGAGACCGACACCGAATCAAACATCGGCAGTCGTGTTGATGGCGTCGTTCGAAACCTTATCTCCGGGAAGCTTGAGCGACTAAGCGAAACAATGGTCAAGGTCGGCGATAGCTACGGGCGTGAGCATTACATCCACTTGAACAGCTATGAAGGAATGGTCAAGCCTCTCTGCGATTTGATGTGCGAGGAAATCGTCGGAGCTCGCGTTAGGCAGCTTGAGAGCGAGGTCAAGTCGCTTCACCAGCAGTTGCTCGACTCGTATCGCCGCTGACACCAACCGAATAACCGCCTATGGAGGCAGTCATGCAAACAACAATGCAACGAGCGCAATCGCGGCACGACAACATGCTGCCGCCAGATGATAGTTGGAGCGATAGAACCATAAGCGAATGGGTGGCTGAGGCTGTGGACAGCCTGATTCTAGGCAATGACATTCTGTTCAAGCGGGACATGCATTCCGAGCAAGGCGTTACTTACGCCCAGTTCGCGCTAGCTGTGGATGAGCACGTAAACGCACGCCTTGCGGACTGCAAGATAACCACCTCGGCGCTGGGCTATCTGATTCTGGGCGGTATCAGCGGCAGCAAGACGCGATCCCAGGCAGAAGAGCTGATCGGATACAGCGATCATCCACATGGAATGCGCGGGCAGATCGCCGAGACCCTGCTAAAGCCGCTAGCAAAAGACGGTCTGACGGCTCAGATGGAGGATGGTGAGCTGTGAATCCTCACGAAACCGCAGTAGACGCCATCGAGGCAGCTATTCAGAACATCGCGACCGGGCAGGTTCGGCCGGATTGCACCGTCGCTGAAACGCTGGCCATCGCTTACCTGTCCGTCTTCGTGATTACCGCAGACGAATTCAAACACTATTGCGAACGAGTGCGCCGGATAAGCGCTTTTCGGTCGGGAGCACATGTATGACGATCATCGCAAGGAACCGCGCCGCACTTGTTGAAGCCCTGAATTTCCAGGGCTTTTTTTACGTCTCTAAATTGCCCGGCAGGATTCGCATCACCGAGCGGCGCGGCATGCTGATTGCGAGGGTGTCATGAGCGAAACATTTAAGGCGGGAGACTTGGCGCTCATCGTAGATCGAAAGGCTAGAGACTCTAATGTTGGCCGCGTCGTGAGACTCATTGAAAGCCTTGGGTGCCCAGATTTGTATGACTGGGACGGCGTGACCTACCGCAACTTCAAAGGCGGGCAAGTATGGGTTATCGAAGCAGATGGACAGCCTTTGGAAACTCGCTATGCCGGCTACGTGGATCGCGGTCCAATTTGCGAATGGAAGCTAATGCCGCTTCGTGGTGATTTTGCGCCAGAACAGCAAAGAGCTCATGAGTTGTCAGCATGACCACCCGCCAGCGCCTACACCGCACGCTCTTCTGGATCATCTTCGCAATAGTCGCCAGCATCTACGCCGCTGGCTCTCTGGCAGTCATTTTTAACCAACCGTAAATCAATTATTTAGGCTGCGGAATTCGCGCAGAAGGAATTGTCATGTCCGAACAAAAGAACAGGCCTGGCCCATGGATTCTGAGCGAGTACGAAACTCGCCATCCAATAACGCTGGAGCTTCGTAAGGGTTGTGAGATTTTCTGCAACCGAAATAATAAGGTCATCTGCGAAATTCCGGACTACCGCTTTCATCCGGAAGATGATGCGGAAGATCAAGCGGATGCACGGTTAATAACCTCCGCACCGGAGCTTCTTGCAGCTCTTGAGGCATTCCCCGGATTCTGTTCGGACGCCACAGATGGCGATGCCTGGATCGAGCAAGTACGCACAGCCCTGAGCAGGGCTAGAGGTGAGGCATGACCACTGAAACCAAAACCCACTTCAAGAAAGCGTTCAACAGCCCCTACCTAAGCAGTGCGGACATCGTTGGGCAAATGACCTTTACGGTATCGCACGTCAAGCTTGAACTGGACAAGACGAAGAAGACCAAAGACCTCTTCAACACCGCCTACTTCGTTGAGCGTGAGATTCGACCGGGTGAAAAACTCAAGCCGATGATCCTCAACGTGACCAACAGCAAGACGATGAAAGTCCTATCTGGCTCACCGTTCATTGAGGACTGGAAAAACTTGGCAATCATCGTCTACGTGGATTCGAATGTGAAGTTCGGTCGCGAAGTCATGGAGGGCCTGCGCATCAGCCCTAAAGCCCCTGTCATCGCATGGGTAACGCCAGATAAGGAGAAGGGCTGGAATAACGCCAAGGCTGCCTATCTGCGCGACGGCAACCTTGATGCTGTCCTGTCCCGCGTGTCGATCACCGACGAACATCAGCGACAATTGATCGAGGAGTGCGCAAATGAACGTGTCGCTTCTTAAGCCAAAGCCTGCCCCAGTCGACAAAGTCTCACGCATCTGGCATGACGTTCCGCAGAATACCGATGCATGGACTGCGCTCCGCACCGGCAAGGCCACTGCGTCGAACTTCGCATGCTTCATGGCGAACGATGGCAAGCCATTTGGCGACCCAGCCAAGCGTTACGCACTCCAGATTGCCCTTGAGCGGATCACCGGTCGAAAGGCTGAATTCGGATTCAAGAACGCTGAAATGGAGCGCGGGCACGAACAAGAGCCCATCGCTCGGATGATGTACGAGGAAGAGCGATTCGTTGATGTAACGAACGGCGGATTCTTCGATCTTGGTGAATATGGCGACTCCCCGGACGGACTTGTAGGTCATGACGGCGTACTTGAAATCAAGTCGGTAATTGCCGCAGTACATTACGACACGCTACGCCGGGGCTCATTCGACCCTTCGTACCGCTGGCAACTTGTCGGTCACCTCGACTGCACTGGTCGCGACTGGGTGGACTTCACAAGTTATTGCTCTGACTTCCCCGAATCCGGGCAGTTGATCACCTATCGACAAGATCGCGACGACTTCAGAGAAGAACTGCTGCGCCTTGAAGATCGGCGCGGCCTGTTCCTGGAGCTGGTCGAAGAAACTTACAAAACTCTGCCGAGGTAGCCAGCATGATCAGCAACGTACTCAGCATGGTCCGGCAAAACAGTATCGAGTCGGCCCGCCTTGCCTCTGCCGTAAACGAGTTCTTGAGCCGTGGCGGCCAGATTCAACAGGCGCAGGCATTCGGGTATGTGCCGAAGCCTGTCACATACGGCAGCTTCGCTCCGCCTGGCAAGGGTATTGAGCGGGCGCTGCCAATCCCGAAGGCGCCCGCGCTACCTGCCGGTAAGACCTTCTGGAAAAGTAAGGCGGCTTCCGATGCCAAAGCCTTGCTTGTCGAAAAGCTTCGCATAATGTCTCGAACGATGACGCAGACCGAAGCAGCCAAGTCGGTCGGAACCAGCGTGTCGACTGTCGGAAGGGCAGGTATCGAGCATGGCTTCGCATTTAGACCGGCGCCCAACAACGGGCACAAAAATGTGACCCTTTGCCGAATAGACCCGGCCGTCGATGCTCGCAACGTCGAGCGCATCAAGGCAATGCGTAACCTGGGGGTAAGTCGCAGACAGGCGGCGCGTCAAATGGGTATTGGGGGCGAGCTCATGTTACGACTAATCGCGGATTACGACATTGATTTTCCTGTGCTGGATAAAAGCTCCTCTGGAAAAAGTAGGAGGCCGCATGAGCAAGCGAAAAATACATAGCATCCGAACCCGAGTCGAACGCTTGCATACAAGTCATTAACCTTTGAATGCCTGCTGAGTAGCGGGCCGGAGATTCGCTATGCCTGAAATAAAGTGTGTACACGGTCACGCTATGAGTATCGGCACGACAGATTGGGTTGCAACGCTGACCTTGGATCAGATTAGGTTCGCCCGAGATCTTATGTCCGAGAAAATAAAGGCTGCCGAGGCGCTGCCACAGCGTGTCATTTGGCGTGTGTGCAGTGGTGGATTGGCCCAAGGTAATTACCAAGAGGATCAATACGAGAAGGCTGCCGACCACCTTCTCCGCATCTACAAAGAGTCGTTCATGGAGGAAGCCGCCGATTACGTGAAGAAGCCATACGGAACAGAGACGTTCCGCCGACGCCTTCCAAGCCTGGAAGTTGAGCGCGTTACCCAGTTCGAATATGAGACCGAATGGTTTCCAGCCAAATCCTAACCTTCTGCCGCCATAGGGCGGATAAGCCATCAGCGAGGCAGCCAATGGGCTCTCTGCAGTTTCAGCCGCGCTTTATCCGGGCCGGTGATGCGCACGCCTATTTAGGCATGTGCCGAGATGAATTCAACAAGACCGTTCGCCCCTTTGTAAACGAATTCCCCATCGGCGAGCGCGGTGTTGGCTTTGATCGTCAGCAGCTAGATGACTGGGCAACCGCGTACGTCTTGGCAATGGCAATTGATAAAACTGGCGCAACGGAGCAACAATTGCCCCGCAGCGAGCGCCTAAAAGGAGCAACACCATGGCGCGAAAATCAATTACCGGTCTCTCCCAAAGGAAAGGCCTCTGGCACATTGACAAGAAAATCGACGGGGAGCGACTTTACGAGAGCACTGGAACTGGTGACCGGCAAGAAGCAGAAACTTACCTGATTCACCGGCTTAACGAGATCAGGCAGGAGAAGGTGTACGGCGTTCGAAAATTGCGCCTGTGGCAGGACGCTGCAGCCAAATATCTGATCGAGTTCAAGGATCAGCCTTCGATCAAGCTGACGGCGCATCACCTGAAAGGGCTTCACCCTTATATAGGTGACGTGCCAATTACCCACATTGATGATCAGGCGCTTGAACAGTACATCAAGGACAAGAAGGCGCCGAGCATAACGAAGGACGGCAAGGTAAAGCCGGGGCAGGCGAACCGGACTATCAACATAACTATCGAGCGCGTCATCAGAGTTTTGTCCCTGTGCGCGCGAAAATGGCGGGATGACGAACGGCGTCCTTGGCTTGATTCGGTGCCGATGCTGACGAAGCTGGAAGAAAAGAAGAGCTCGCGCAAGCCCTACCCGATGTCATGGGAAGAGCAAACGATCCTGATCTCTCAGCTTCCCGATCACTTGAAGACAATGACCTTGTTCAAGGTGAATACAGGTTGTCGGGAGCAAGAGGTTTGTCGGCTGCGCTGGGATTGGGAGATTTTGGTGCCAGAGGTAGGTGCCAGCGTTTTCCTGATACCGGAGGATTTTGGCGGGAGACACGAACGGTCTGGTGTAAAGAATGGCGATGATCGGCTGGTCATTTTGAATGACGTAGCGAAATCAATCATCGAAGCGCAGCGAGGAATTGGGAAGGTGTATGTTTTCCCGTATGGCATTCCCGGGAAGGACAAGAAAGAAGCCTGCATGCTGCGGATGAATAATTCCGCATGGAGAAAGGCCAGGGTGCGAGCAGCGAAGCTCTGGCAAGAGAAATACCTTCGCCCTGCACACCCCGGTTATCTTTCAGTCCGAATCCACGACCTAAAGCACACATATGGTCGCCGCCTAAAAGCTGCAGGTGTAAACCAAGAGGACCGCAAGTCGCTATTGGGCCACAAGAACGGAAGCGTCACCAGCCATTACTCAGGCGCCGAAATCTGGCAACTGGTAGAGGCCGCTAACAAAGTTTCAACCACCGACTCTCGCGGGCCGGTACTGACGATTTTGCAAAGGAGGAAGGCATGAAAAACCGACGAGTCACGCAATACTCACGCAAATGAAAAAGCCCAATGCTGTGAACATTGGGCTAAGTTATTGAATTATATGGTCGGGACGGAGTGATTCGAACACTCGACCCCTAGCACCCCATGCTAGTGCGCTACCGGACTGCGCTACGCCCCGACTAGGCGTGAATCTGTTTTCGCATCTGCGAAAGAGGATCAGGAATATAGCCCAAGTCTTTGAATTAATAAAGCATGCAACCGCCAATCACTTGCGAAGAACGCCCAATACATCTTCCAGTTCGGAAATCATCTGACGGATCATTTGTTTGTACTGGGTCGTGTCGTCCTTGGCTTCATTGCTGGACATGCGCAAGCGCGCACCGCCAATGGTGAAGCCTTGGTCGTAAAGCAAGGCGCGGATCTGCCGGATCATCAGTACGTCTTGGCGCTGATAATACCGGCGATTTCCGCGACGCTTGACCGGGTTGAGTTGAGGAAACTCCTGCTCCCAATAACGCAACACATGCGGTTTTACCGCACAGAGCTCGCTGACTTCACCAATAGTGAAGTAGCGTTTGCCTGGAATGGGCGGTAGCTCGTCGTTATGACTTGGTTCCAGCATAAGCCTCAACTCGGGCCTTCAACTTCTGCCCTGGACGAAAGGTGACCACACGGCGAGCCGTAATCGGGATTTCTTCTCCCGTCTTTGGATTTCGACCAGGCCGCTGGCGTTTATCGCGCAGATCAAAGTTGCCAAAACCGGACAATTTGACCTGTTCGTTATCTTCCAATGCGTGCCTGATTTCCTCAAAGAAAAGCTCAACCAGTTCCTTGGCTTCCCGTTTGTTCAGGCCTAGCTCTTCATACAAGCGTTCGGCCATCTCAGCTTTAGTCAGAGCCCCCATACGCTACTTCCTTAACGTGGCGTTTAACCTTTCCTCGAGAGAGGTGAGGATATTATGCGTCGTCGCATTTACCTCATCGTCATTAAGAGTGCGTGATGGATGCTGCCAGGTCAAGCCGACAGCAAGACTTTTTCTATGTGGATCAACACCTTTACCTTGATACACGTCAAATAGCCTGAGGTCTGTAAGCCATTCGCCTGCATTTTCACGGATTACATCCAATACTGCACTCGCTGCGACGTCGCTATCAGCAACGAGGGCGAGATCGCGACGAACTTCCGGGAAGCGTGAAAGCTCTTGGAATTTCGGCAAGCGACCCAAGGCGACTTCGGCCAGGAGCAATTCAAAGACGAACACGGGACGATCAAGACCCAAGGTTTTTGTCAGCTCAGGGTGTAAAGCGCCGATAAACCCGACTTCGCGGCCATCACGTTCGACTCTAGCGGTCTGACCAGGATGCAGCGCAGGGTGCTGACCTGATGTGAAAGTAAACGCGTCAAGGGCACCGGCAAAGCCAAGCACTGCTTCAACATCCGCTTTGACGTCGAAGAAATCAACGGTGTCCCGACCTTGAGCCCAGCCTTCAGGTAGACGGCTGCCGCAGATGACGCCAGCGAGCATAGGTTCTTGCTTCAAACTATCTAATTGGCCGACAAATCGCAGACCGCTTTCGAACATGCGCACGCGGTCTTGCTGACGATTGAGGTTGTGTTGCAACGCCTTGATCAGACCTGGCCATAACGAAGAACGCATGGCAGCCATGTCGACCGAGATCGGGTTGGCCAGCAATAGCGGCTCGACGCCGGGGTTAAACAGTTCGAACCACTTGGGATCGATAAAACTGTATGTAATCGCTTCTTGATAACCGCGTGCCACCAACAAACGACGCAGAAGCGGCAGATCAGCTTGCGCTTCAGCTTTGGCTTGCGGTGCCAAACGCGCTTGCGGGTACCGAACCGGCAGACGGTTGTAACCATATAAGCGGGCCAACTCTTCAATCAGGTCGACTTCCAGGCTGATGTCGAATCGATGACTCGGCACTTCAACGAGCCATTGGCCCACGGTATCGGAGGCCACTTTAAGGCCTAGGCCGACGAGCAAACGCTCGACTTCAACCGGGTCCATTTCCATACCGAGCATCTGGGTGATGCGGTCGGCACGCAGGACAACAGGGTCTATCGATGGCAGGTCTTTCTCGCTGACCGCCTCAATGATCGGGCCTGGCTCGCCGCCAGTGATTTCCAGCAACAGGCCTGTGGCGCGCTCCATTGCCTCGCGGGCCAGTTGCCAGTCAACGCCACGCTCGTAGCGGTGCGAAGCATCGGTGTGCAGCCCGTAGGAACGAGCCTTGCCAGCGACCATGATCGGATCGAAAAACGCAGCTTCCAGGAAGACATCTTTTGTTTTGGCACTGACACCGCTGTGCTCGCCGCCCATGATGCCGGCAATGGCCAAGGCGCGGTCGTGGTCGGCAATGACCAGTGTGTCTGCCCGCAAGCTGACTTCCTGACCATCCAGCAGAACCAGCTTCTCGCCCTCTTCGGCCATTCGCACACGAATGCCACCGTTAATTTCGGCGAGGTCGAATGCGTGCAGCGGTTGACCGAGTTCAAGCATCACGTAGTTGGTGATATCGACGGCGGCATCAATGCTGCGCACGTCGGAACGACGAAGGCGTTCGACCATCCACAGCGGCGTTGGCCGGGACAAATCGACATTACGCACTACGCGCCCTAAATAACGAGGGCAGGCCGCAGTGGCCAATACTTCGACTGGACGCACTTCATCGTGTACAGCAGGCACAACAGCCACTACCGGGCGTTTGACCTCAGCGGCGTATAACGCCCCCACCTCACGTGCCAGACCTGCCACCGACAGGCAATCTCCACGGTTGGGCGTCAGATCAACTTCGATGCTCGCGTCCTCCAGTTGGAGATAGACACGAATGTCCTGCCCCACTGGCGCATCAGCAGGCAGCTCCATCAACCCATCATTACCTTCGCCCACTTGCAGCTCAGACTCGGAACACAGCATGCCGTTGGATTCAACGCCGCGCAGCTTGGCCTTTTTGATGTTGAAGTCGCCGGGCAGCTTAGCCCCAATCATGGCGAACGGAGCTTTCAAGCCAGGGCGCACATTCGGCGCGCCACACACCACTTGAAAGGTTTCGACGCCATTGCTGACTTGGCAAACGCGCAATTTGTCAGCATCCGGGTGCGGCTCGGTGCTCAGCACTTCGCCGACTACCACGCCGGTGAATTCGCCGGCGGCCAACGTAACGCTGTCGACCTCAAGACCGGCCATTGATAGACGCGCGACCAGTTCGTCGCGGGATACTTGCGGGCTTACCCAGCCGCGCAGCCATTGTTCACTGAATTTCATCCTGCTCTCCTGAAAGATTCGTTACGAACGTGCGACCTAGCGAAATTGCGCGAGGAACCGCAAGTCGTTGTCGAAGAACAGACGCAAGTCATTAACGCCGTAACGCAGCATGGCCAAACGCTCTACGCCCATGCCGAATGCAAAGCCCTGGAACTCTTCGGGGTCGATGCCGGACATCCGCAGTACGTTGGGATGGACCATGCCGCAACCCAAGACTTCCAGCCAGCCGGTTTGCTTGCAAACACGGCAGCCTTTGCCGCTGCACATCACACATTGAATATCGACTTCTGCCGACGGTTCAGTAAATGGGAAAAAGGAGGGGCGGAAACGCACCGCCAATTCTTTTTCGAAGAACACACGCAGGAATTCTTCAATGGTGCCTTTCAGGTCGGCGAAATTGATGTCGCGGTCTATCAACAACCCTTCAACCTGATGGAACATCGGCGAGTGAGTTATATCCGAATCACAGCGGTAAACCCGGCCTGGGCAGACGATGCGAATAGGCGGCTTTTGCGTCTCCATGGTTCGCACTTGCACCGGTGAGGTGTGGGTGCGCAACAGCATGTTCGCATTGAAATAAAAGGTGTCATGCATCGCCCTAGCCGGGTGGTGGCCGGGGATGTTGAGCGCCTCGAAATTGTGGTGATCGTCTTCGACTTCCGGACCTTCGGCAATGCCGTAGCCAATATGAGTGAAGAATTGCTCGATCCGTTCTAGCGTTCGGGTAATCGGGTGCAAACCTCCCGAGATTTGTCCACGGCCCGGCAGGGTCACATCAATGCATTCAGCCGCGAGCTTGGCGGTAAGCTCCGCTTGCTCCAACGATGCTTTACGCGCATTGAGAACCTCTGTAACGCGCTCCTTGGCGATGTTGATCAGCGCACCGACTTGCGGACGCTCTTCAGCCGGCAAATTCCCCAGGGTCTTCATCACCTGAGTCAACTCGCCTTTCTTGCCAAGGAACTGAACCCGAATTAGCTCCAGGGCATTAATGTCTTCAGCGTGTTGCACGGCCTCAAGTGCTTGAGAGACCAGCGCATCCAGGTTTTCCATGTACAGACTCCAGATACGAAATAGGGGAAGAGCTTAAAAGGCTCTTCCCCTATTTATGACGTTTAACACTAAGCCCGGAAACCGGGCTCAGTGATTGTCGGGGACTTAGGCCAAAGTGGCTTTAGCTTTCTCGACAATCGCAGCAAACGCAGCTTTTTCGTTCACAGCCAGATCAGCCAGAACCTTACGGTCGATCTCGATGAAGGCTTTTTTCAGACCGGCGATGAAACGGCTGTAAGACAGACCGTTAACACGAGCACCAGCGTTGATACGAGCAATCCACAGAGCGCGGAACTGACGTTTTTTCTGACGACGGTCACGGTAGGCGTATTGGCCTGCCTTGATTACCGCTTGTTTGGCAACACGGAATACGCGTGAACGCGCGCCGTAGTAGCCTTTAGCAAGTTTCAGAATTTTTTTGTGACGTTTACGGGCGACAACGCCACGCTTTACACGAGCCATGAGTTACTTCCTCTATTCTTGACCAGGATTAGCAAAGACGCAGCATGCGCTTCACTTTCGCGACGTCGGACGGATGCAGCAAGCTGCTACCGCGCAATTGACGTTTACGCTTAGTGGACATCTTGGTCAGAATGTGGCTCTTAAAAGCGTGTTTGTGCTTGATGCCATTAGCCGTTTTCAAAAACCGCTTAGCTGCACCACTTTTCGTTTTCATCTTTGGCATGTTCGGTACTCCGCATTCAGTTGATAAACATAACCGTAAGGCCTGCCGTGCCCTGGTGGTTACTTCTTCTTTTTCGGGGCGATGACCATAATCAGTTGGCGTCCTTCCATCTTAGGATGCTGTTCGACCGAACCGTATTCAAGCAAGTCACCTTCAACCCGCTTCAACAATTCCATCCCCAGCTCCTGGTGGGCCATCTCACGACCACGGAATCTTAACGACACCTTGGCCCTGTCCCCATCACTCAGGAAACGTACCAGGTTGCGCAGTTTTACCTGGTAATCCCCTTCCTCCGTCCCTGGACGAAACTTGATTTCTTTTACCTGGACCTGCTTCTGGTTCTTCTTCGCTGCAGCAACCTGCTTCTTCTTCTCAAAGATCGATTTGCCGTAATCCATCACACGGCAAACTGGAGGTACTGCGTCGGCAGAAATTTCTACCAGATCGAGCTTGGCTTCTTCAGCAATACGAAGCGCTTCATCAATCGAGACGATGCCAATCTGCTCGCCGTCAGCGCCAATTAACCGAACCTCGCGTGCTGAGATATTCTCGTTGATCGGGGCCTTCGGTGCAGCTCGTTTATCTTGTCTCATTTCACGCTTAATAATAATTACTCCGAATCATGGCGACCACGCCGGGAAACCGCTTGAGCGAGAAATTCAGCGAATTGCGCGACCGGCATTGAACCCAGGTCTACGCCTTCACGTGTCCGCACAGCGACAGTTTGCATTTCGACTTCTCGATCTCCAATAACCAAGAGATAAGGAACCTTGAGCAAAGTATGCTCGCGGATTTTAAAGCCGATCTTTTCATTTCTCAAGTCAGACTTGGCACGAAACCCGCTTTCAGACAGAGTTTTTTCTACTTCAAGGGCAAAATCTGCCTGTTTATCAGTGATATTGAGGATCACTGCCTGAGTAGGTGCCAACCAGGCCGGGAAAGCACCTTCGTAATGCTCGATCAAAATGCCGATGAAACGCTCGAAGGAACCGAGAATTGCACGGTGCAACATGACCGGGTGCTTGCGGCTGTTATCTTCCGAAACATACTCGGCACCCAAGCGGATTGGCAGGTTGAAATCGAGCTGCAACGTACCGCATTGCCATACCCTACCCAGACAATCTTTCAACGAAAATTCTATCTTGGGACCATAAAAGGCTCCCTCGCCGGGTTGCAGATCATACGGCAAACCAGCGATGTCGAGTGCGGCAGCCAGTGCTTTTTCTGCACGATCCCACAAATCATCTGAACCTACGCGCTTTTCAGGACGGGTCGACAGCTTGAGTTCGATATCCTTGAAACCGAAATCCGCATAGACATCCAGCGTTAATTTGATGAACGCAGCCGACTCGGCCTGCATTTGCTCTTCAGTACAGAAGATGTGCGCGTCATCCTGAGTAAAACCACGTACCCGCATGATGCCGTGCAAAGCACCTGATGGCTCATTGCGGTGGCATGCGCCAAATTCCGCCAAACGCATCGGCAATTCGCGATAGCTCTTCAGACCTTGATTGAATACCTGCACATGGCACGGGCAGTTCATCGGCTTAATGGCGTAGTCGCGGTTCTCAGACTGCGTGGTAAACATGTTTTCGGCGTAATTGGCCCAGTGACCGGATTTCTCCCAAAGGGAACGATCGACCACCTGGGGAGTTTTAATCTCCAGATAACCGTTTTCCCGCTGCACTTTGCGCATGTACTGCTCAAGCACTTGATAAAGGGTCCAGCCGTTCGGATGCCAAAAAACCATGCCCGGCGCTTCTTCTTGGGTATGGAACAGCCCAAGGCGCTTGCCGATCTTGCGGTGATCGCGCTTTTCAGCTTCTTCAATTCGCAGTATATAAGAAGCCAGTTGCTTTTTATCTGCCCAGGCAGTGCCGTAAATGCGCTGCAACTGTTCGTTCTTCGCATCGCCACGCCAGTAGGCGCCAGACAGCTTGGTCAGCTTGAACGACTTGAGGAAACGTGTATTCGGCACATGCGGGCCGCGACACATATCAACGTATTCTTCGTGGTAATACAGGCCCATGGTCTGTTGCTCGGGCATGTCTTCCACCAGACGCAGCTTATAGTCTTCGTGGCGAGCAGTGAAAACCTCAATCACTTCCGCGCGTGCGGTGACTTTTTTGACTACATCGTAATCTTTTTCAATCAGTTGCAGCATACGCTGCTCAATCGCTGCCAAATCGTCAGGCGTAAAAGGACGCTCGTAAGCGATATCGTAATAGAAGCCATCGTCGATCACGGGCCCAATAACCATTTTGGCCGTTGGGTACAGCTGCTTGACTGCATGCCCTACCAAATGAGCGCAAGAGTGGCGAATGATCTCCAGCCCCTCTTGATCCTTGGGGGTGATGATTTGCAGGCTTACATCGCCTTCAATCAGATCGCTGGCGTCGACCAGTTGGCCGTTGACCTTACCGGCCACGGTGGCTTTAGCCAGGCCCGCACCAATTGAAAGTGCTACCTCGGCTACTGAAACCGGGTGATCGAACGAACGCTGACTACCGTCGGGAAGGGTAATGGTTGGCATGGCGCCTCCTCTCCTAGTGGTGACCCCTACCAAAGGTCACGTGGGTTGGGATGAGCCAGTACAAGATTCGGCGGTATTCCTGCCTCACAGTGGCAGGAGCCCGAAGGCCAACCGTTTAACCGAACCAAAGTGACTGGAGTGAAAAATGGGGATGTAGCCAATAAAGCGATTACAAAGACCAGCTGAGCATTTACCCGCCACTCTTAGATATTCAGCCGCGCATGCTATCACAACATGTCCATAAAGGACGCTTCGATGTAACTCAAATCGCCGAAGACAACTGAAAAAAGTCGTTTACTGAACTAGAGGAGGTAAATCACCCTCAGAGATAGGGTGACGTTGTGACACGCCCCTCTCATCACAAGGAGTATTCAAGCATGCGCGCTTATCGCTTATTCACCCTCGCCGCGTCCCTCGCGATGCTGCTGCCTTTAGCCGCTCACGCCGCTCAAGCCGTTTGGCCAGGTGGTGGACGCGCTCAATTCGTTAATGACTGCGTTGGTATTGCTAGCAAAAATCTCGGCCAGGCCTCAGCTCAGGCGCATTGTGACTGCGGGGCGGATACCGCCGAGAAAAAACTCAGCCCCGCCGAAATGAAGGCACTTGATGACCAAACGGAAACAGGCCGCGCTGCACGTGCGAAGTTGCTGAAAGAAGTCGATACGGCGTGCCCGCGAAAATAGAATATTTAGCGGTCGAAAGGAGCAATACCCGACCGATTTATAGCTTTTTTTCACTTTTTTACAGCGAAAGTGGATTTTTTTAAAGCTGTCTAAATGGGGTAAAAGCCCCGTAGATCGGGGCTTTCAACAGGAATGCCTCCTACCTAAGGTGTATTGCGTGTGTAAACAATGGTGCGAAAACGCTCTACACCCAAACATTTCGACTATGATACCTCGGTGTGCCCAGTTGGCCTGAGCAGCACAGTACTACTGAAAAATTATGTTCTTGGAGATACACCATGTCTAATCGCCAAACCGGCACCGTAAAATGGTTCAACGATGAAAAAGGCTTCGGCTTTATCACTCCTCAGGGTGGCGGTGACGACCTGTTCGTACACTTCAAAGCTATCGAAAGCGACGGTTTCAAAAGTCTGAAAGAAGGCCAGACCGTTTCGTTCGTGGCTGAGAAAGGCCAGAAGGGCATGCAAGCTGCTCAGGTTCGCGGCGAGTAATCTGCCCGAGCCAAGCTCTTGAGTTTGTGAAGAACCCCGTCCACGTGACGGGGTTTTTTATGGGCAAAACAGAAGCGCCCCGTCCAGCATTAGCCGCAATTGACGCGATTAATTGTCGCCAAGTCATCGGCATTGAGATTCAAACGGTCCGAACGGTAATCCAGCGTCACGATGGTATCGGGCTTTAGCAATCGAACGCTCCAGGCCCCGGCCTTGATCCGAGCCTGCTCCAACAGTTCGGGGGATGCTTTCTTGCCGACCGCGAAATTAGCGGCGGCAGCGTTGCAGTTGCTGTGCCCAACCTCAGCTTCCGGTGCCTGAACCGGTTCTGGTTGAGTGCTGCACCCGGCCAGTGCGGCTGCGGCGATGAGACACCCCAACGGTGCGAACTTCCAAGGCATATAACCTCCTTTCTAATAAACGGTTTTCGGTGGGAGTCTGCCTCAGCCGGTTATCCGACGCGCAATCCAATCGTGTCTAAACGTGTTCAATACACATCCACATAATCAAACCTTGGATTAGCCCAATTGTCCTTCAGCGCATTGAATATCTGCATGACCCACACCGCATCGCTGGCGGGGATAGGTCCTACACATCCGGAGCCCGCCGACCATGTTTCGAGGCGGAACAGCAAGCCGTCTATATCGACACCGCCTACCGCCGACGACGAGATATAAGCGCTACCGGTCTTGGTCACGCGCAATTGGTTGTGAACATCATCGTTGCCTGCGGCGATCAGTTGGCGCACGGCATCTAAAGTGAAACTGGCAGGGTTGTTCAGATTAATTTGCACGTCGGCAACCTCATAACTTTTCAATAAGTCTGGCATGAACCTCGCTTCATGCCTAAGTCTGAGTGTCAAATGATGGTCAAGATGCTTTACTGACCCGCTTTAGCGTGCGGTATTGCTGCGAAATAGCTGCGCGAGCCTTTTTTTGGAATCAATGAGATAGAAATGGCAATCGTATCAATCGACGCTGACATCAAGGCCAAATGGCCTCAGGGACAATGCTCGTATAGCCCCGGTAGCGCCGAAGAAATGGCAATTATCGGCATAGACCTGCTGGTTAAAGAACTGGGCACCGAAAGCGCCCAAGTATTTATCAGCCAAGTTTTCGAGAGATACCCGGCGGGACACACTGATGAGTAAAGGTCGCTAGCCAACGACATTTTCGCCGACCGCATTCAGGAAACCAGCTGTGTTACTTCAAACGACCCAGTCGCGTAGTCAGCAGATCAAAAAAACCTTGGGCATCGCCGTTCTCAACCCAGAATACGTTTTTGTCTTGTTTGAGCGTGTCGTACCAGTCAACCACGGTCTGGCCGAACGTAATACCCTCGCGACTGTCGATAGTCAGATTGACTTGCTTACCGGAGAACAGCTCAGGTTTGAGTAAGTAAGCAATCACGCTGGCGTCATGTACCGGCCCACCCGGCAGGCCGTAGTGCACCATGTCCGCTTTGACGTATTCGTTAAGAATATCGCCCACTAATTTGCCCGCCTGATTGTTTAACGCCTCGATCTGCTTAAGCCGCAGCTCGCTGGTGAGAATTTTATGGGTGACGTCCAGCGGGATGTAGGTCAACTTGACGCCGCTGGCCAGCACTATCTGAGCAGCGTGGGGATCGGCAAACATGTTGAACTCTGCAACCGGCGTGATATTGCCGCCGTTGAAGTGCGCGCCGCCCATGACAATGACCTCTTTAATGCCCTGAGTAATTTCCGGCGCTTGTACCAATGCCAGCGCCAGATTGGTCTCGGGGCCAAGTAACGCCAGGGTAATACTGTGCGGCGGCGCTTTGCTCAGGGTTTCTATCAGATAATCCACCGCATTGCCTTTGGCCAGCCCCACCTTGGGCTCATGCACCGCAACACCAGGCAGGCCTTCTTGACCATGAATGTTCTCAGCGTATATCGGCGTACGCAACAAGGGCTTGGGTGCGCCTGCGTAGACCGGCACTTCTTCGCGCCCTGCCCATTCGCGGGCTAACCGGGCATTGCGTGAAGTTTTATCCAGACGCACATTGCCAGCCACCGTGGTGATCGCCAGTACGTTCAGTTCTTCAGGCGATGCCAATGCCAGAAGCAGCGCCACTAAGTCGTCTGCGCCCGGATCGGTATCGATGATCAGGTTGCGTTTTTCGGCCGCCTGCACAGCGGTAACACTGAGTAAGGACAAAAGCACGACACTCCGAACAAGTTGCTGCAGGTAATAGGTATAGCGTGGCATGTGAAATTCCCTATTCAAACGCGCTAAGCGCTTAACGCCTCGTTAGAAGGTAACGCCTGCGACTAAAGCAATATTGGTATACGGCTGGCATTCACCGGTACGCACGATGGCTCGCGCAGAACGGCTCAGCTTTTTAAGTTCTTCATGACTGACCAAACACTGCTGACCCAAGCCGCCTTGAAGATGCAAACCCTCAACAACGACTAACGCCGGAGGTTGTTTATCCAGCATCTGCTCGGCAATCACATGGCTCTCGACCTGCATTTCTGTCAGAACGATCCGCAACACACTGGCAAAATCGGGAATACCTGGCGTCAGCGCCAGATCGATCAACTCGATGCCCGACGGCACCGGCATTCCGGCGTCGACAATCATCAGGATGTCGCCATGCCCCAACGAAGCGATTACCCGCGACAGAGCGATATTGAGCAGGGGTGTCTTTTTCATGGCAGATAGAAACTCTGGACGTCATTAAAGGTGGGAATGGAGGGTTGTGCTCCCGCCCGCGTGACCGACAACGCGGCAGCAATCTGACCAAACTCGATGGCGTGCGCCTCGCTCTTGCCCTGCGCCAAAGCCGCTGCGAAACCACCAACGAAGGTGTCTCCCGCCGCCGTGGTGTCAACCGGTTGGACCTTGGGCGCTGGAAAATGTTGAAAGCATTGACCGTCAGCAAACAACAATCCCTGAGCCCCAAGAGTGATGATGACCCTTGCAACGCCTGCCTTTAGCAGTGTGCTCGCGGCTTTTTCGGCAGATGTCAGAGAATCCACCGCCAGCCCGCTCAACGCTGCGGCCTCGCTCTCGTTGGGAATCAGATAGTCGATCATCGGAAACCAAGCAGTTGGTAATGGACCTGTGGCTGGAGCCGGATTGAGGATTACGATCTTGCCCAGTTCTCGACCGCGCTTGAGGGTGTAAGCGACGGTATCCATCGGTACTTCAAGCTGACAGATAATCACGTCCGCTTCGGCCAGTTTGGCGTCAAAGGCCGCCATTACCTCGGGGGTCAATCGACCGTTGCCGCCAGCCACGATGACAATCGCGTTCTGACTACTGGCGTCTACCACAATCAGCGCGACGCCACTGGAAATACCGATCGCGGTTGTCACCGCTGTGCAATCGATCTGCTCAGTCACTAGCGCGGCACGCAGTTGTTCGCCATAAGCGTCTTCACCGACGCATCCCACCATCGCAACGTGGGCGCCTAGCCGCGACGCGGCGACCGCTTGATTGGCGCCTTTACCTCCCGGCACAGTGATGAACGATTCACCTGCCAGCGTTTCACCGGCGCGCGGCAAGCGTTCTGCCCGAGTGACCAAGTCCATGTTCAGGCTGCCTACTACCACTACGTTTGCTTGCATGCGTCAGCACTCTTTAATCTGTTTCAGCGGCTATCTGTTCAACGAAAAGCGTCGAAAATTTTGGTTGGCGCAGCTGTGGACTCACGAATAACAATGCTAGGAGCAACGATGCGCTGCTCTACGGCGGTACCGGTTGGCGCTGAGATCCTCCGCAGCAGCATCTGCGCGGCCATTTCACCTAGTTGCAAAATCGATTGTCCGACCGTTGTCAGTGCCGGATAAACGAAGCGGCTCATCTGGATGTCATCGAACCCAATCACTGACAGGTCGCTAGGCACATGGACATTGCGCTCGGCTGCCGCTCGCAACACACCGAAACCAATCATGTCGTTACCCGCAAAAATGGCCGTTGGCGGGTTGTGATCCAACAAGCCAACAGCCGCTTGATATCCGCCCGGACTAGTAAAATCACTTTCCACCACCCATTCATCCGGCACGGCCACCTTAGCCTCAAGCATTGCCCGGCGATAACCAGCAAGGCGCATTTGCGCCACACTAGTCTTCGCAGGCCCACAGATACATGCGATATGCCTATGACCCAACTCCAAAAGATGGCAGGTGGCCAGATACGCCCCCAGTTCATGATCGATTCTTACCAAATCAGCTACAGTGCCTTCCAGATCACGGTCGACCACCACCATCGGCGTGCGCACAGCCAACAATCCTTCGTCCATACCGATACCGCCCCCCACAGAAGAGACGATCAAACCATCGACGCGCTTCTCCAGCAGTACACGCAAGTAACTGCGCTGCTTGTCTGGATTGTCGTCAGCGTTACATAAAATCACGCAAAACCCATTGCGCTCGCAATAGTCTTCGATACCCCGCGCCAGCTCGGCAAAATACGGGTTGCTGCCGTTGGGAATCAACAGGCCAATGGTCGAAGTCGCCTTGGCCTTGAGCGACCGGGCGACGGCGCTGGGCACATAGTCGAGGGTAATGATGGCAGCCTCAACCTTGATCCGCACTTGGTCACTGACTGGGCGGGTTTTGTTCAGAACATGGGATACCGTTGTGTAGGAAATCCCCGCCAGTGCAGCTACATCCTTGATAGTCGACATATCAAGCTTGCCTACGTGCGCGGTTGCTGCGGTAGGTATCAAGCACCACTGCGATGACTATCACCGCGCCGGTAATAATGCGTTTAGTTGGCTCGGTAGCGCCGATTTGCGCTAACCCGGCGGCCAGTACCGAAATAATCAAGACGCCGAAGAAGGTACTGATCACTGATCCACGGCCACCCATCAAACTAGTACCGCCAATGACAACCGCAGCGATCACTTGCAACTCCAAGCCAGAGCCCGCGTTTGGATCGGCGGCTTCCAGACGCGAAATTTGAAACAGCGCCGCAACGCCAGCCAGCAGCCCCATCAGCGAAAACACCAGAATTTTGTAGGGCTTTGGATTGATCCCGGCCAGACGGACCGCTTCTTCGTTGGTGCCGATCCCGATCAGGTAACGACCGAAGACAGTACGAGTCAGCACCGCTTGGGCAATGAAAATGACGACCAGCGCAATGATGAACGAAGGCGATATTCCGAAAGCAATCGGGTTCGACAGCCAGGCGTACGCGTCTCCAATGTACGCGGTGCGCGAGCCGGTCATCTGATAAGCAACGCCACGGGCCATCTCCAGTACACCGAGGGAGACAATAAAAGATGGGATTTTCCAAGCCACTGTGATCGAGCCGGTAACAGTCCCGGCAATGGCGGCGCAGACCATTCCCAGCAGCGCAGCGGGCACAACGCCCCAGCCCCAACCAAGGATAGCGACGCTGACAGCGGACGCTGCCAGGGCTAAGACCGAGCCGATCGACAAGTCGATGCCCCCGATAATCAGGACAAAAGTCATGCCCACCGCCAATACCATCAAGTCCGGAATCTGATTGGCTAGAGTGCTGAATGTTTCGTAAGACAGAAAGTGATCGCTGAGGACGGAAAACAGCACAATCATGACGACTAACGCGCCCGCCAGCCCCAGATAAGTGCCAAGACCGTAGTAATTACCGCTGCGTTTTCCGGGCGATGGCATTGTCTGATTCAAAGGGGGCGTGGTGGTAGAGGTTTTCATGAATGGTTCCTGGGCGCGGCCTCATTGAGCAGCGCATCACGTTTTTGATAGCCGGCAAACGCGGCGGCAAGCAGTTCGTCCTGGGTCCAGGTCTCGCGCTCGAATGTATCGATCAGGCGGCCGGCGGACAACACACCGATACGGTCACAAATCAGCATCAGCTCGCGCAAATCACTGGAGACCACTACCAGCGCCCTGCCCTGACGAGTCAATTCGCCCAGCAGCGCATAAATATCAAACTTGGCGCCGACGTCGATACCGCGTGTAGGCTCATCGAACAGCATCACGCTGCAGTCACGCTCCAACCAACGACCGATAACGACTTTCTGTTGATTGCCGCCCGACAGCTCTGAGACCAATTGAGTGGGACCGGAGCTTCGAATACGCATAGCATCGACCTGACGCTGAGCCAATTGCATTTCATCGCGGCCGTTAACCACGCCACCTTTGGAAATTGACGGCATGTTGCCCAGAGCAATGTTGGCGCTGATCGATTGAGTGAGCAGTAAACCTTCACCCTTGCGGTCTTCGGTAATCAGCGCGATACCTTCTTTAACTGCGTCGACCGGTGAACGAATGGTCACCGGTCGCGAAGGAAACCCTAACGCCAAGGTGCCAGTATCCGCGAGGTCTGCGCCGTAGATCAGCCTTAAAAGCTCCGTGCGACCCGCCCCGATCAATCCGGAGATCCCGAAAATCTCACCACTTTTCACATCGAACGAAACGTCCATCACCTTGTTCGAGCGTCCCAGACCCCTGACCGACAAGGCCACCTCGCCAATATGGCGAGGGCCCAGGTCAATATGCTCTCCCAGCTCGCGTCCAACCATCAACGTGACCAGTTGCTCACTGTTGTAATCAGCCATTGGCTCGACGCAGACCAACTGGCCGTCACGCAATACAGCAATCCGTTGTGCGACACGGGCCAGCTCTTCCAGCCGATGGGAAATATAAATGATCGACACGCCGCGTGCTTGCAGGCGGGTGATCTGTTCAAAGAGCATTTCGACTTCACGCGACGTCAGCATCGCCGTCGGTTCGTCGAGAATCAGTACATGGCAATCGCCAATCAAGTTGCGGGCAATCTCGACCATTTGTTGGTGGCCAATTCCCAGCTCGCTGACCAAGGTGTCTGGATCGATCGCATCCAATCCGACCTGGGCCATGGCCTGAATCGCATCAGCACGCAATTGCTTGCGATTGATCCAGCCGCCACGGCTTGGCAGGTTATCAAGGAACAGGTTTTCCGCCACGGACAACGTCGGCAACAAGTTCAGCTCTTGCATGACCATGCGAACCCCAAGCTGTTCTGCCTGGGTTCTACTGGCGGGCGCGTAAGCTTGACCCTGAAAATGCATCTGCCCGGTAGTCGGCGTTACCAGCCCGCCAATAATTTTCGACAGCGTGCTTTTACCTGCACCATTTTCGCCGGTTAGCGCCAACACTTCACCGCGCATCAGCGTCAGGTTGATGTTGCCGAGTACAGGTTGAGCGTAGGTTTTGCCAACACCACTGACCGATAGAACAGTCGCCTGAGCAGACGCTGACATGG
This sequence comes from Pseudomonas sp. AB6, assembly GCF_034314105.1. NCBI lineage: Bacteria > Pseudomonadati > Pseudomonadota > Gammaproteobacteria > Pseudomonadales > Pseudomonadaceae > Pseudomonas > Pseudomonas sp. AB6. The sequence continues at coordinate 1,025,253 of NZ_JAVIWJ010000001.1, read as the reverse complement.
AAATCTCCAGGCGCCCACCGCTATGGCAGGCGCTCTTATTGCAGAAGAACGACTATTGCAGAGTATTACGGCTTAGTAACCAACTCGACGGGCGTTTCAATTCGGTCGCTGGCGCTGTCGGCCTTACCATTTTTGATGATTTTCAAAGCTGCTTCGATACCAAATACAGCTTGCTTGGCAGCGAACTGATCCGCCGTCGCCAGCACCCGGCCGTCTTTGAGCATTGGCTTGATCGCATTGATGTTGTCATAACCGACCACTTGCACTTTGCCAGCCTTGCCCGCCGCGCGCACAGCAGAAACAGCGCCTAATGCCATGCTGTCGTTACCTGCCAACAGTGCCTTCACGTTCGGGTACTCGTTGAGGATGGCCGACGCGACAGCATTGCCTTTATCGATTTCCCAGTTACCCGACTGCGTGGAGACGATTTTCATCCCCGAAGCGTCCATCGCATCCTTGAAGCCAGCGGTGCGTTGCTGAGCGTTGGTGGTGGTTGATACACCTTCAATAATCCCGACCTCATCGCCTGGCTTCAGCTGTTTGGCCAAGTAGTCACCCACTATACGAGCGCCTTTGCGATTATCAGGCCCTACGAACGGCACACTCATCCCTTTGCTTTTCAGTACTTGCGGGTCGAGTTGGTTGTCGATGTTGATCACCGTAATACCGGCGTCTTGAGCCTTCTTTATGACCGCAACCAACGCTTTAGAGTCGGCGGGCGCGATGACCAGTGCGTTGACTTTCTGCACGATCATTTGGTTGACGATAGAGATCTGCGCAGTGGTGTCGGATTCATCTTTAATACCGTTAGATATCAGGTCGAAATCAGCCGAATGTTGTTTCTGGTAGGCCTTTGCTCCATCTTCCATGGTCAGAAAAAACTCGTTGGCTAATGATTTCATCACCAACGCAACTTTTGGTTTTTCAGGGGTCTGAGCATGGGCGACGGAAAGCGGGAGGATCGCCGAGGCGGCGGTGAGCATGGCGACAGCGAGAAGACGAGCAGCGAATGGCAGCTTCATGGGTTCACTCCGATCTTATGATTATTTTTTTGCAGTGTTAGCGAAAGACGCAAACGTTTGCGTGAATGGACTATAGAACGGTGGAACCATTTGTCAACCCTCGCCTCTCGGGTCTTTACAGCGATGCTCTTATTTATTACGCGGGTTCATTGCTGCCCATAAATGTCCTCGCTAGATTAGCTGCATCACCGGTTGCGAAAAACCTCACAGTGAAATACTGTATGAACATACAGCATATCGGAGGATTCCTCGTTGGCAAGATCAACTGCAACAGCACCCAAAGCCGTCAGCGCCTATGAACAGCTTGGGACTAGAGTTCAGAAGATAATCAATTCAACCAACGCGCAAAAATCGAGAACGGCACTAATTATCCGTCAGCCAGAAGAACTGGAAGATGATTGGAATCAACTACTAAGTGAAATAGCCGAGAACGATAACGTCACCCTCGCCTACCGCGATGACGGTGGCGTACAGATTTTCTGGACGGTACCGAAGGAAGATTGAGGCATGCTTTTTAGAGTCGTTACTTTATTGGTATTAAGTTTTTCCATTGCCGCCCACGCGGATCCCCCCCACACTTTCAACGAAGCAAAAAAAATTGCCTGGGGGCTTTATGCGCCGCAATCAACCGAGTTTTATTGCGGCTGCAAATACAATGGTCACCGAGTTGATATTGCCGGGTGCGGTTATGTGCCGCGTAAAAATGTCAGCCGTGCCAAGCGTATTGAATGGGAACACATCATGCCTGCCTGGCAGATCGGCCATTTGCGCCAATGCTGGCAAAACGGTGGACGAAAGAACTGCACCAAGAACGATCCGGTCTACCAGAACGCTGAAGCCGATTTGCACAATCTGGTGCCGAGCATTGGTGAGGTCAATGGCGATCGAAGCAACTTCAGTTTTGGCTGGCTTCCCGTCCAATCAGGGCAATACGGTTCTTGCCTGACTCAAGTCGATTTCAAAGCCAAGAAGGTCATGCCTCGACCGTCGATTCGCGGAATGATCGCTCGGACCTATTTTTATATGAGCAAGCAATACGCCCTGCCCCTGTCGAAACAGGATCGTCAACTATACGAAGCCTGGAACAAAACGTATCCGGTGGAGGCTTGGGAAAGTCAGCGCAATCAGCGAGTGGCTTGTGTGATGGGACGAGGTAATGAATTCGTCGGGCCGGTGAATCTGAAATCCTGCGGCTGACCGCCGGAGCGCTCGATCGACGCAAAAAGTCCGCACTTATAAATAAAGTGCGGACTTTTGAAGGAGCCGGATGACACCTTACGATGCGTCGGCTGCATCCTCTTCAGCCTGGATGCGCAGAGAGCGCTGGATCATCAGCTCCGATGCGTAGTCAGCGGCCAATTCTGCTGCGTCAACTGGCTCGACGACGCCACGGCTGATCAAACCGGTCAAGGCCGAGGCTGCAAACATATCCCAAATGTCTTGTTCATCATCAAGCAGTGACATGCGACTTCCTCGTATAAATTGAGACGGCACTGTAACACCGGACGCTGGGAGACGTTGTAAGTCAGCTCCAAAAAAGCAGATCAAATCTTGAGAATGCCACCCGCACCTCTCGGTATTTCCACTCATCGGAAGTTCATTCAATATCGTTCAAATTAGTGCAATTTCTCTACGACCAAGAAGTCGGATAAAAAGGCCCTGTAGAAACGTTTTTTCGAGCGACAGCAACTGCGCCTTAGCTGCTTGAAGTTATCGACATGCCACATTGTGGACGTTAACTGACGGAGGCACATTGATGGACCAGCAAAAGGAATTTGAAATTTATTATGTGTTCAACGCAGAGCAGAGGCACTTTACTCATAACGCCGCCCATTTATGTGAAAGCGAAGCGTTGCACATCGCGACGCTTCACGCGGGGATCGTAAGCGCCTGCAGCCAAATCGCCGCAGGCCCCCTTCGCTTGGCACTCCAGCAAGCCGAAGGATTAGGTGTTACTGAAGTGCAATGGAAGCGCTCATGCTAACAACGTACTAAATGGCCGCATATTCGCCAGTTCCTTCTGGCCACGGGGTCAAAATTTCAAAGCCGGTGTCTGTCACCGCGACCATGTGTTCCCACTGAGCAGACAGGGATTGATCGCGGGTCAGTACTGTCCAGCCATCAGGCAATATTTTAGTTCCGGGTTTTCCTGCATTGATCATCGGCTCAATGGTGAACACCATCCCGGTCTTCAGTTTCATTCCCTGCCCGGCACTGCCGTAATGCAGCACCTGCGGGTCCTCATGATAGTTACGACCGATGCCGTGCCCGCAATAGTCGCGAACTACGCTAAAACCTTCGCGGTGCGCAACACTTTGAATGGCATAACCGATATCGCCCAGTGTTGCTCCGGGACGAACGGCGAGAATACCGGCGCGGGTCGCTTCATAGGTGGTTTCTACCAGACGCCGTGCCAACGAGCTGACTTCGCCCACGAAATACATACGGCTGGTATCGCCAAACCAGCCATCCTTGATTACCGCTACATCGATGTTAATGATGTCGCCATCCTTGAGGATGTCTGAAGAGGACGGAATGCCATGGCACACCACCGTATTTGGAGAAATACAGGTGGTTTTTGTAAAGCCGTGGTAGCCGACATTGGCCGGAATGACTTTTAGCTCGTTAATGATGAAGTCGTTGCAAATATCATCCAGCGCTTCGGTGCTGACGCCGGCTTTCACGTGGCGACCAATCATTGCAAGTACGTCTGCGGCCAATCTACCGGCGATTCGCAGCTGAACCAGATCTGCCTCAGTCTTGATGCTGATGCTAGGGCTCATCGCAGCGCTTCCTGAGATTGGCCGCTCTGAGCAGCCAGGTCGAATGGAGTCGTCGATAATACGCTGCCACCCGCGTGTCCGGCACGAATGAGCAGTTGGCAAATATCGCTGTAATTCAATCCAGGATGCAGTTCCGCCATCATCCCGACCTTCATCCAATGTTCGGCTTGTGCATTAATAGAACGACTCAACGCTGCACTAGCAGCTCGCGCATTGGCATGCATTTGTTCTGAGATTTTTACCAGCCCCATTTCTACACCTCGCAATCAATATACGAAGCATATATGGTTCATTTATAAATAATCAACAAGGAGGGAGAAAATTGGGTTGAGCAGGTGATCGGTGACGACATCACATCAGGTTTACGCCATCAATCTGTAAGGCACTCTGACAACGACAAAGCCAGCTGACTAATCGCGTCTTGGTCGACGCCCGTGAGCGCGCGGTAATGCAGGATAACGACCCGTTCAGCCTCAGTCAGGCTTTCGATACGCAGCGGCGTTCGGCGCCCAGACAATAAGTAAAGTACGTCAACGCCTTTGAAACTCAAAGCCGCCAGGTAATCGGATCGCGGTGTACGCTGACCACTTTCGTATTTACCTTGCGCGTTGGCTTCAACGCCGCCGATTGCGGCGAAATCATGTTGAGAGAGCCCTAGCGTCTTGCGCTCTTCTTTCAACCGCGAACCGAGATGATTCATTTGGGTTTACCTAAAGAGGAATATCACTCATAACCATACGCGCACTTTGCTTACGGAGTTGAACAATAAAACGAGTGTCTGACTAAGTTGGAGATCTAAGTTCTCAAATCCCTGAATAGCGCGTGGCAAACAGCTCCACAGGCCTCATGGAAGGGGCCTTATGCCGTTAATTGGCGCATTTATTTCAAAGTTAAATTAATTGGACGGTCTGACCAAAGGGACTATTTGGTTCGTCCTCTTGTAAAAAACAACGAACCAAAAAAAGGCAACGTGGGCGTGTTCTCAATCCAGCCAGTGAGGATCTGAGCCACGTCGCCATTGAAAGCGAGGGCGGGCGCGCGGATTACCACGAGCTACTCGCAGAGGCGCGGTGATCGCCTCTATATGAGGGCAGCGCCGGGGCGAGGGCTGGAAAAAGCAAATTACACGATCACCAATTGGCTATCCGAACAATCAATCAGAGGAGCCTGATCGTCAACAACCTCAGCGCGTTGCTGGCTGAGCAAAAGGCGCGCCCTATTAACATCAAACGTCTGCCCTTTGGTCTTCATCTCGGCAAAAAGTGCACCACTAATACGAAAATGACCGCACTCAGGGCAATCAAGCTCAACCCAATCGCCCCAGGTTTTAATGCGCTGTGCTACGACATTACAAATCAAGCAATTCATCGCCAATCCTTAATTTATGACACCTGAACTGTAGTCTGTATTGACTGAATGTGGTCAGCCTTCAAAGCGACCTCCCATCAAGCTCCGACGCTTTGACCGCAACGGGCTCCAGCGTCGCAAGGTCTACCAACGTGAAATGCCCACTACCATCCGAACGCCAGCCGCCGGTGTCGATATAAAAGACATTACCCAGCCACTGCGCCTTGCGTAAAGGACTGTGTCCAACCAGTAAGGCACGAATATCTGGAATACCCGCAGTATTCATATTCTGAAGACGTTCACGGGACCATTGGCAATGATCTTCGATCTGCTGTTGATCCGCGCCCTGTTCGGGCAATATTTTTCGGAGTCGTTCCCATGTAGGCAGTGGACAATCCGCGTGGACGATTCCAACAAGCCCAGTCGAAGTTTCAACCTCAATGGCAATCGGCATGTCCGCAAAACAAGCCGCAAACTGCCGTTGAAGACTGGGAGAAAGCTTAAGAAACCAAGCGCCTCCGCTAGCGCGATACATTTGATAGTCGATACTTTGCTGCCGCACATGCTGAATGGCCAGTGCCTCATGGTTGCCCTGCACTGCAAAAAACCATGGCTTTGCCAGCCATTCAAGCGACTCCTTACTTTCTGGTCCCCTATCGACAAGATCACCGACGCTAAACAAACGATCCACCGTCGAATCAAAACCAATAAAGTGCAATGCATCGCGCAGCCGACTGAAATGCCCATGAATATCACCGACAGCAAAGTCTCGGCCATCGATATTCCTTTCACAGTGCTGGAATTTGCTCAAAACCTATCTCCTTCCCCACCGAACGCTTTCATCGTGGCACAGACCACCAAGCGTGCGCGAGTTGTGAGGTTTGAACGATTGGTAGGTGACGACAACGTGTATTCCGCGGTTTCGTCGTCTGATGACTCTAATTTCATTATTCATAGCGGTCCTCCATCAGGCCTGGGAGCCAAGCACTAGTCATTGGAGAGGCCACAAGATCTGGCCGTTCGGTATCGTGGACGATTGGTGCTTAACCGCTCTCTTATGAATTATTCCAACGGTAACTGTCAGATAAAATACTAATCGCCCACCACGAGGTGTAGCTTTAACCTCGAATGGATATAGAAAAACTCCTTCGGAGCTCAAATGAATGGTATCGGTACTCGTTTAAAAGAAGAACGCAAACGGCTCGGTCTTTCCCAGACAGAGCTGGGCGTAATCGGCGGGATTGAGCCCAATTCTCAAGGCATGTATGAACGAGGCCAACGCTTCCCCAATGCCACTTACCTTTCGTCAATTGCTGATTCCGGAGTCGACATACTGTATGTCGTCACTGGCGTGAAAAAAGTACAAGCCGCTGATGGGATATCGGCCATAGAAACCAAAGTTTTGCATGAACTGGACGGCTTGCCCAAGGATGTTCAGATGGATATAAAGCAGTTGATAACTACGCTGTTCAAATCTGACTGATGCATAGATCACCGCGTCCGTGACCCCAAAATTATTTCAAATATTAGACCGTGATTGATGATCAGGTGGCTGCCGTGACCCTCGAAGAAATGAACATCCCAGCGGAAATAAAACGCGCCGCCGCCGATATTATCGAAGGTATTGAACAAGCCACAGGAATGCTTGATGCAACAATGGCTGGGGGTATCGCGGAAGGCTTTGTGCTAGGGCTTGCTTGCTTGAAGGCGATAAGTCCTCAACATCTTGATGAGCTTGAGAGGCTATTTGGTCAAGCGACTGGTCGGAAGATGGCCTTGCTGAGGTAGCTGTCCGCGTTCTTCCTCTCAAATAATGCGAGCATTTGCCTTGGACTTTCTCCAGATTCGCGATCACCCGCGACACCTTGCCTCTGGCTAACACTTTCTCGTGCAGGATGTGTCAAGCTCCAGTGTGTCCATCGGAGTCAAGCTGATTACCCTTCCGTGCACGGCGTCATGCCAGGCGCACAACAAAAAGGGGCTCACCTTTCGGTGAACCCCTTTATAGACCGCCCAGCAGAGCGGATTTTGTTTGGTAGGCGCGATTGGACTCGAACCAACGACCCCCACCATGTCAAGGTGGTGCTCTAACCAACTGAGCTACGTGCCTGCTGTGGGTCGGCATTTTACGGAAATATCAATGTGTGTCAACCTCTTTTTGCACGCTAACTCCCTGAATACGCGTATTTTTTTTAACCGCCTCAAAGAAGCTGATTTCATCGCTGGCTGGTGACAGTTTTTCTTCTGAGGTACGATCTGGGCACCCGTAAAAAATATAAAACAGAGGTTGCAGGATGACGAACACTCCTTATCCACAGTCTTATTACGCCGCATCGGCAAACGCCGCGCCTGTGCGTCCTCGCCTGGAGGGAGATGTAGAGACCGATATCTGCATCATTGGCGCCGGGTACACCGGGCTTTCCAGTGCGCTGTTTCTTCTGGAGCATGGTTTCCGGGTTACCGTTTTGGAGGCTGCCAAAGTTGGCTTCGGTGCGTCAGGGCGCAACGGCGGCCAAATTGTTAACAGCTACAGCCGTGACATCGATGTGATCGAACGCACGGTGGGGCCCAAGCAGGCTCAGTTACTCGGGCAGATGGCGT